>NZ_JAFNNA010000007.1:0-120603 GCF_026536965.1 Gilliamella sp. B2911
AGTGCTCGTAGTGAGACTTATTACATCAATCCAAAGGCTAGCCCAGCAGTTTGTTTTGCTCGGCCTAATTTAATGTTTGGTAAGCTTGGTGATGATCCTTATGCCCCATCTTGGGATTTTGCTGGCCCGTCTTCAATGTGGGACCCTGCTAATGGTTTTATCCCTCAGTCAACTGGCCCATCCTCTTACGGTAGAAACTTTCCTACAACTGGTGCTAATGGGCTGTACTTTGATTTACTCATTACTGGTAGTAGTCAGCCATTGTCTTGGTCTCCAGTTTCTCTGGGTGGTATCACAGTCACAATGTCTAATCCTACTGCTACAAGCGTTCGTGTTACTTTAACTGGTCCTTACGCTACCGAATCCCAGCGTAATTCATCCAGTCCTAGTCCTCTTCCCACTATTTCTTTGCCTCAGACCTTCGAGTTGGTCGGTCGTGATAGTTATGGTGCTCCTGTCGTCAAATATGGTTTTACTTTGAAGCAGTGGTTCGTCAACCGAGGTTCTAAGACGGGCACTCCACCTAATATCTTATCTTGGTGTAATAGTCTTGGTTATCGTCTTGTTAAGGTAAAGGATTTAACCAACGCGGTTCGTACAGGTGAGTATCCTATCTCTGGCGCCTCCCCTTCCTCACGGGGTAATTATTATATGCGTCATATAGGTGCTGGCTTTTTAGCTGAGTGGGGTCGTCTGTCTGGTTATTCAGGCGTTGGCTTCAGCGACGATTGGTACTGGACTCGTGACCCGACTGGTGGTGGTGACCAGTTTGTCGTGATCATAGGCAGCGGTTACGTGGATTGGAACTACACCTACAACGACCACCCCGGCCTTTGCTCCCATCCTTAGTTTTTATTTCTTCGTCCTTAATCCTTAGTGCCGGGAGGGAAAGATAATATTAAGTTATTAAAAGTAAGCTGACTTTCAATGTTGCTGAGCTATAAAAAATCGATTTTGTGGCTTAGCGAGACTTCAATTACCCGCTTCGGCAGGTTTATTTTTTAGGTATTTTGTCTCAAAAAAAGTTGAGGAGCGGGGTTTTTTAAGCCTTAAATCTACCATTTATTATTATATTTTTAGTATTAATGTTGCTGGATTGTTTAAAAAGCCTTTATTTAAATACGCCTATATTCCCACTAATTTTAGGGGTATAATTGATGCACTTAATTTCATGGTAAATCGGCTTTTATGACTTCTTCATTCCTTCGAAAATCGGGTGTTGTTTTTGGTGCTTTTTTAGTGGCGACCTTTATTATTGGGGTGGCGGGTGCTTTGCAATCACCTACTTTAAGTCGTTTTTTATCGTTTGAAGTTGGCGCTGACCCTCGCTTAGTGGGGGCGTTTTATTCGATTAATGCGTTAGCCAGTATTATTGGTAGTTATCTGTTAGCTAAGTATTCAGACAATAAGGGTGATAGGCGTAAGATTGTTATTTTTTGTTGTTTGATGGGGCTGGCAAATAGTCTGACTTTTGCCTTTTCACGCAACTATTATGTCTTAATTACATTAGGCGTATTTTTTGCTGCGTTAGCGTCTGCCGCGATGCCACAGATTTTTGCTATGGCGCGTGAGTATGCAGAAAAGAGTGGACGTAATGCGGTTGCCTTTAATTCCCTGATTCGTGCACAGTTGTCATTAGCGTGGGTGATTGGCCCTCCATTATCTTTTGCTTTGGCGATCAAGTACGGTTTTACCATCATGTATTTGTGTGCCATGTCGATGTTTATTATTTCGATGATTGTGGTAGCAATCTATTTACCACCCATTGAAAAAAAGGTTATCAGTTCGTTTACTGCTAATGAGTTAGCGGTGGCAAACCAATCAATTTTTACTAATCGTAATGTCATGTGCTTGCTAATTTCTACCATTTTTATGTGGACCGCTAATATGATGTATATCATCGATATGCCGATTTATGTAGAAACGGTTCTGCACTTATCTGATTCATTACCTGGTGGGTTGATGGGGTTAGCGGCAGGGATAGAAATTCCTATTATGATTATTGCGGGTTATTTGGTCCCCGTGTTAGGTAAGCGAAATCTATTTTTTATCGCTATAATTTGCGGAATTTTATTTTATATTGGGATGATTCTGTTTAAAGATTCAACCATATTATATGTGTTGCAACTTTTTAACGGGCTGTTTATTGGGATTGTTGCTAACATTGGTATTATCTATTTCCAAGATTTGCTACCAACTCGTATGGGCGTGGCTTCAACGCTATTTAATAATGGTATTATTTGCAGTGTCATTTTAGCTGGTATCATTCAAGGTTTTGTTTCACAAGCTTATGGGCATGAAGTGATTTATTGGATTGGTTTAGTGATGGTGACGATTTCGTTTTTATTCTGTGCTTTAGTGAAGAAATAATTTATTTACGTCTTCCTGAGTGATTTAGGAAGACGTATAGACAATATCTAAGTTTTATACTTTGAACGTTGCTTTTATTTGTTGATATAACGCGTAATTCGTACGTTCATAATTTAACGGTGTAATAGCAATATAACCATCATTAGCTGCATCAAGCTCTTTGTCGATATCAACCTTTACACTTTGGTTACGTTTAGCTCTAAACCAAAAGTAGTCATGACCTTCTGGATCTTGAGTTTCTGCAATAACAAATTGGCTTACATCCGGCTCGCCCTGTTTTGTGATTTTTATCCCTTTTATTTGATCGGCTTGGCAATTAGGGAAGTTGATATTGAAGCAAGTCTTATCTGAAAGGGGGTAGAGTTGTCTGATTATCGATTCAGCAAGATGAGTTGAACAGTGCCAATTGGTTGGTGTGTTATCTTCACTGCTGACTTGACTTAGTGCCATGGCTGGCACACCTAGCGTCATTGCCATCATTGCTGCCCCCACTGTGCCCGATAATATTGTTTCAAATCCCAAATTAGATCCATTATTAATTCCTGACAGCACGAGATCGGGTAATTGATTAGCCATTAGCGATTTTATGGCAAATAGTGAGCAGTCAGCCGGGGTGCCGTAGACTGCGTATTCTGTATTGCTCCGCTTTTGAACGCGAAATGGCGACTTTAAACTAACTGAACAAGAAACGCCACTTTGATCAACAACAGGTGCGACTATCCAAACTTCGTTTGCTATGTTTTCAGCCACACTTTTTAAAATCTGAATTCCAGGCGCATCAATGCCATCATCATTGACTAAAAGTACTCGGTTGACTAATTTTTTTGACATATTGGTTCCTTTTTATATTTCCTTATTGAATAAATGTATTGCACTGATCCATCGACCCACTGTCATAACCACGTTTAAACCATGTATAGCGTTGTTTTGATGTACCATGAGTAAAGCTATCAGGAACAATATAACCATTATTTTCTTGTTGAAGGCGATCATCGCCAATTGCTTGCACAGTATTTAGGGCTTGCTCAATATCACCCGCGTCTAAAATATTTTTCACGCCATTGCCCCATAATCCCGCATAACAGTCAGCTTGTAATTCAAGTTTGACCGACAATTGGTTACGGATTAGTGTAGATTGATTTTGCGATAATTGTTCAACTTTATTAAATGTGCCAAGTAAATTTTGTACATGGTGCCCAACTTCGTGTGCAATAACATAACCTTGTGCAAAGTCACCTCCGCCACCTAGGCGTCTTTTCATCTCTTGATAAAATGATAAGTCCAGATAAACCGTTTTATCGAGATTGCAATAAAATGGTCCCATCATGGCTTGCCCGGTACCGCACATGGTTCGGGTTGCTCCGTTATAGAGTACGAGTTTAGGGGGAATATAGGTTTTGCCTAATTTTTGGAATTGTTCGCGCCAGAAATCTTCGGTACTTGCTAATATTACTGAAGTAAATTTATCTGCGTCGTTAGGTTGGGTGTTGTCAATCTGGCTTGTTGATGTGGAATCATCCAAATCAATCACATTGCTGTCGAGCAAACCGGTTAAGTCAACGCCATAGTAGCCTGCCACTAATACAACAACAAATAAAACAATTTTACCTTTACCACCAATTGGGATGCGTGTCCCAATATCACTTCCTGATTGTGAGCGGCGATCTTCAATGTTATCACTCTCTCTTTGGTCTCTCCATCTCATAGGGAATACCTCATCAGTTTTGGTAACATCATTCTAAAGGATAATAGATGAGGTTACTAGCACTACTCATCATAAAAAGAGGATGTGATAAATGGGTTATTTTTGCTTTTTTTAGGTATATAATTCTTACCTATATCGCATCAATTGAATAAGTAAAATTGGTGTGATTAAATTTAAAACCTCATCTGACTCGCATAATTTGATTTAGTTTATCTTTGGCATGGTAGCCGGTTATTTATTTTTATATTAATG
The DNA here is from genome assembly GCF_026536965.1 of Gilliamella sp. B2911. Lineage (NCBI taxonomy): Bacteria > Pseudomonadati > Pseudomonadota > Gammaproteobacteria > Orbales > Orbaceae > Gilliamella > Gilliamella sp. B2911. Next base: position 4,328 of record NZ_JAFNNA010000007.1, read on the forward strand.
AATTTTAAAGGCGGTACTTCATGGCGCAATCGAATAATAAACCTTTGGATATTGATGATATCCCTATCATTAATGACAATCAGCTAAAAAAAGCCACTTGGGCATCGGCGTTTAGTAATGCTATTGAGTGGTATGATTTTGGGGTATACAGTTTTGTGGCGTATATTATTGGGCAGGTGTTTTTTCCTCATGTTTCACCTAGCGTGCAGATTATTGCTGCGTTATCGACTTTTTCTATTCCTTTTTTTGTTCGCCCTTTAGGGGGGATTATTTTTGGTTTAATTGGTGACAATATTGGTCGCCAAAAAGTGCTATCTATCACTTTAGTGATAATGTCGTTAAGCACATTTTGTATTGGGTTGATTCCAACTTATGAGACGATTGGTATCACTTCGCCTGTGTTGCTGTTGATTGTTAAATTAGCCCAAGGGTTTTCAATCGGTGGGGAATACTCGGGCTCAGCAACGGTAGTTGCCGAATATTCGCCCGATCGTAAACGTGGTTTTATTGGTGGTTGGCTTGATTTTGGTTCAATGGTGGGTTTTATAATTGGTGCAGGGCTAGTGGTGTTTTTATCAATGTTACTCAGTCAATCGGCGCTATTTAGTTGGGGCTGGCGAATTCCATTTTTAATAGCCTTACCGCTTGGGATCATTAGCTTTATCCTACATCATATTTCAGAAGAGACACCAACTTTCCAACAACACCTTGAAGCCAGAGAGTCGCAAGATAAGGCTGAATTAACACTAAAAAAAGTTGTCGGTAAATATTGGCAGCATATTTTAATTTGTGCGGGATTGGTTATTGTAACAAATGTCTCGTTTTATCTATTGCTAACTTATATGCCGAGCTATTTAGCGCATAATTTGAATTATGATACTGAACAAGGTTTGCTTATTATTATTGCGATTATGGTCGGTATGTTAATTATTCAACCTATTATCGGGTTATTAAGTGACAAGGTGGGTCGTAGACCTTTCATTTTAATTGGAAGTATTGGTTTATTGCTATTATCTTATCCTGCATTTATGTTAATTAATAGCCAGCAAATACCTTTGGTTTTTTTAGGCGTATTCATTTTGGCCCTGTTTATTAACTGCTTTACTGGAATCATTACCTCAATATTACCCGCAATGTTTCCAACTAATATTCGCTATAGTGCTATTGCAAGCATTTTCAATGTTGCCATTATTATTGCCGGGGTAACGCCAACATTTGTGGCATGGCTTGTTGAATCAACTGGTAATTTATATATGCCCGCTTACAATTTAATGTTAGCAGGATTCATTGGTGTGATTACTGGGCTTGCTATGCATGAAACTGCAAATAAACCTTTACACGGCACTAATCCAACCGCCGCCAGTCGAGACGAAGCGCAATCACTTCTATCTGAACACTTTGATTCCATTGAAGAGGAAGTTGAAGATATCGATGAGCAGATCGAGGAACTACAAAATAAGCGACAAGAACTTGTCGATCAACATCCTAAATTGGATTAGTTAACTTTTTCCATTGCTTAGAATTAGTTTATAAAAGTTGAGGAAAGGAGGCTAAAGCTATTAAGCGCCAAACGTTTTACTCACTATTGGCTTAAATTGTTTAATATAAAATTATATTTTATACTGGATCGGATTTTTGACTTAGCAACGGAAAAGGAATGGGTAAAGTCACTTTTGAGCAATTTATTTATTTAAGCATTGTGGAATCGTATTGTTTTTCATAATGATTTATATGCTCAATGAATTTGATGCTTATTTAAAAGAAAGAGAAAGTCAAAGTCAAAAGCGAAAGAAGCCGAAGAAAATATTCAAAACAGATGTTCCATTAATTAAGTCGGTACAAGAATTTAAAAAATTAAAAAAGAGTAAACGCCGCAAATTTAGTTTTATGTGGAAGTGTTTTTATCGAATAAAGGATTTTTTTAGAAAAAAAAGTTGAGGAGTGGGGTTTTTGGAATATTAAAATCGCTCATTTTTATATCTTTTCTAATATTAAACCGTGGTCATTTTATATAACTTTTTTTATTCTAAACAAGTCTATTTTTAACTGGCTGTTCATCATTTTTTTATAAGCATTTTATTCAAAATTTATTCTAAAAACGTTAACTTTTTCGTCTGCAAAATAGGTTAACTACTTTTCCCTTTTTTTTGATTATTTTTAGCTTTTTGTGTCAGTTTTGATATTTAGCGCTATAAAGTTTACTCCCCTCTTTTCAATAGATTATATTGGTTATAATATATCCAAAATTGGTTGAATTTACTTATAATAATTCAAAGAAGGGAAGATAAAATGGTTGCAAATAGTACATCAGATCTGATAACAAAATTAAAAAATATTGTTGGTGATAAATATACCTTAACTGATCCAAATCGGACTTTACCTTATCGTCAAGGTGCGCGTTTTGGTGTAGGTGATGCATTAGCTGTTGTTATCCCAGGCACGCTTTTAGAACAGTGGGAAGTTTTAAAGGCTTGTGTTGAGGCGGATGTGATTGTCATTACACAGTCTGCCAATACGGGGTTAACTGGTGGTTCTACTCCTGATGGTAATGATTATGACCGGCCAATTGTTATTGTTAGTACTCGTCGATTAGATGGGATTCAAGTGATTGAAAACGGTGATCAGGTGGTCTGTTTACCAGGTAGTACGTTATTCCATTTAGAAAAAGAGTTAAAAAAATATCACCGTGGTCCTCATTCTGTGATTGGCTCGTCTTGTATAGGTGCTTCGGTTTTAGGTGGCGTTTGCAACAATTCCGGCGGTGCTTTGATTCAACGTGGTCCTGCTTATACGCAAATGGCGGTATTTGCCCAGTTGGATGAGCAAGGTCAGCTACATTTAGTCAACCATTTAGGGATTGAATTAGGTGATACGCCAGAAGCAATTCTAGAAAATTTACAAAAACGTGCTTATACCGATAACGATGTTAACCCTAATGCAGGTTTAGGCCATGATCACCATTATTGTGATCATGTTCGACAAATCGATGCTGATACACCTGCTCGATATAATGCCGATCCAAGTCGTCATTATGAAGCGTCAGGTAGTGCTGGTCGATTGATGGTTTTTGCGGTGCGGTTAGATACTTTTCCTTTAGAAGAAAAGACCGCGGTATTTTATATTGGAACTAATGATACCAACGAGCTGGATGATATTCGTCGTCATATTTTAGGAACTTTTAAGCATCTGCCAATTTCAGGTGAATATATTCATCGTGACGCGTTTGATATAGCAGCGGTATATGGCAAACATCTATTTTTAGCTATTCAGAAATTGGGTACCGATACGATCCCCCGTTTGTATGCGTTTAAGAATGTTGTCGATCGTATTGTGAGAAAAATCCCTTTCTTCCCTAACAGTTTTTCTGATTGGTTTGCGGTGAATGTGTGTAAGTTGTTACCTAAGCATTTGCCAAAATCGATGCGTGATTATCGTGATCGCTATGAGCATCATCTCATTTTGAAAATGTCTGATGACGGCATTGCCGAAGCTGAGGCATTTTTGAAGGAGTATTTTGCAGATAGTGAGAAACGTAGTGGTAGTTATTTCCGTTGTAATGATAAGGAAGCTGAGGCCGCTATGTTACACCGCTTTGCAACAGCGGGTGCTGCTACGGTTTATCGTAATGTTCATACTAAGACTGTTGAGGATTTGGTCGCTCTTGATATTGCTTTGCGTCGTAATGATAAGGAGTGGTTCGAAACGTTACCAGAAAGTATTAGTCAGCATTTTATTCATAAGCTGTATTATGGCCACTTTTTCTGTTCAGTGTTCCATCAAGACTATTTGGCCAAAAAAGGGACTGACTGTACTAAGATGAAAGAGGAGATGTTGGCGATACTTGATCAGCGTGGAGCACAATATCCGGCCGAACATAATGTTGGTCATTTGTATCATGCTAATTCTGATTTGAAAAATTTCTATCACGAGTTAGATCCAACTAATAGCTTTAATCCGGGTATTGGTAAAACATCTAAAAAGAAATTTTGGAAATGATTTAGAAACTAAACTGAACATTAAAACCGCCATTATTGAATTAATGGCGGTTTTTTATTTAGAGTAATTTTTTTAGTTGATAGATTGCTTCTAACGCTTGTTTTGGCGTTAATGCATCTGGATCGAGCTGTTGTAGAGCTAGCTCGACTTCTGATGGTTCAGTATCACTGATCAAGGTCAGTTGTGAGCTTTCAATATGGCTGTCAGCTGTTGAGAGAACTTCTAGCTCTTTTAGCTTCTGTTTGGCTCGTTTTAATATCGTTTTAGGCACACCGGCTAATCCTGCCACAGCTATACCAAAACTTTTGCTCGCTGCACCTTCGGATACTTCATGAATGAAAGCGACAGTATTGTCGTGTTCAATCGCGTCAAAATGGATGTTGTAGACACCTTGTATCTGTTGAGGTAGTTGGGTTAGTTCAAAATAGTGGGTTGCAAATAGTGTCATTGCTTTGATTTCGTTAGCCAAATTTTCAGCACACGCCCAAGCTAATGAGAGACCATCATAGGTTGATGTTCCTCGGCCAATTTCGTCCATTAAAACTAAGCTATTTGGTGTAGCGTTATGCATAATGTTGGCGGTTTCGGTCATTTCAACCATAAATGTCGAACGCCCAGATGCTAAATCGTCAGATGCGCCAATACGGGTAAAGATACGATCAACAGGGCCTATTATTGCTTTCGAAGCTGGGACAAAGCTACCAATGTAAGCAAGTAAGACGATCAACGCTGCTTGGCGCATGTAGGTGCTTTTTCCGCCCATATTAGGGCCAGTGATAATTAGCATTCTTCTATCTGATGATAGTGAGAGTGAGTTGGCGATAAATGGCTTTTGTAATACTTGCTCGATCACAACGTGCCGCCCATCTTTGATTTCAATACCCGGTTTGTTGGTTAATGTTGGGCATCGGTAGTTGAGCGTTAGGGATCGTTCAGCAAGATTAGTCAGTACATCAAGCTCGGCAATCGCATCAGCGCTGGTTTGCATGTTAGCTAATTCTGGCATAAGTAGGTCGAACAGCTGTTCATAAAGCTGTTTCTCTAGTGCTAATGCACGACCTTTAGACGTTAAGACTTTGTCTTCGTACTCTTTTAACTCAGGAATGATGTAGCGTTCAACATTTTTAAGTGTTTGTCTTCGTGTGTAGTGTATTGGCGCTAGGTGGCTTTGACCTCGGCTAATTTGGATGTAGTAACCATGTACGGCATTAAAGCCTACTTTTAAGGTGTCAATTCCTAAGGTTTCACGTTCTCGAATTTCAAGTTGTTCTAAGTAGTTAGTTGCACCATCTGCTAAATTGCGTAGTTCATCTAATTCTTGATGATAACCGGCAGCAATTACGCCTCCGTCTCGAATAATAACGGGTGGGGCTTCGACTATTGCTCGATTTAAGATATCAGCAATTTGGTCAAACTGGTTAATTTTAGCGCGTAATGCAATTAGTGATGGTGCGTTGAATTCGGATAGCTGTTGTTGAAGCGTTGGCAATAGGTTATAGGCATCGCGTAGGCGAGCGAAATCTCGCGGTCGAGCACTTCTCAATGCTAATCTTGCTAAAATTCGTTCAAGATCACCAATCTGTTTTAATAGCGGTTGTAGGTCGGTGATATGGTTTTGCAGTTCTTGAATTGCTAGCTGTCGGTTTTGTAATATTGCTAGATTACGGATTGGCGAATGCAGCCACCGTTTAAGCATTCGGCTACCCATTGCAGTTTGGGTTTTATCTAAGATATCAGCTACAGTATGTTCTGTTCCACCTGATAGGTTTTCGGTAATTTCTAAGTTTCTGCGAGTGGATGCATCGAGCACAACAAAATCAACTGGCGATTCTTTAACTATTGAGCGAATATGTGGCATGGCTGTGCGTTGGGTATCTTTTACGTATTGTAATAAACAGCCTGCTGCACATAATGCATAATGGCACTCTTCTACCCCATATCCAATTAAATCATTCGTTCCAAATTGTAAATTGAGTTGTTGTTTGGCGGTTTCGAGATCGAAGTCCCAAATTGGTCGCCGTCTTAATCCGTGACGATTTTCAATGAGGTTCATTGATTGAAAATCTTCTGGGTAGAGTAACTCAACTGGGTTAGTTCGCTGTAATTCTGCTTGGATAGCTTCTGGATTATCGCATTCAAATACAAAAAAACGGCCTGAACTTATGTCTAAAGTGGCGTAACCAAAGTGCTCTTTTTGTTGCCATATGCACGCGAGTAAGTTGTCTTTACGATCTTCTAATAGTGATTCATCACTCACTGTGCCTGGTGTAACAATTCGAACAATTTTACGTTCAACGGGGCCTTTGCTGGTTGCAGGATCACCTATTTGCTCACAAATTGCTACTGATTCGCCAAGCGATATAAGTTTAGCTAAGTAGCTTTCAACTGCATGATAAGGCACGCCAGCCATAGGAATTGGCTGTCCATTTGATGAGCCTCGTTTAGTCAGCGATATATCTAAGAGTTGCGAACCACGTTTGGCATCATCATAAAACATCTCATAAAAATCACCCATTCGATAAAACAGTAAAATATCCGGATTTTCAGCTTTCAATTTTAGGTATTGTCGCATCATTGGTGTGTGGTCGGTGAGGTTGTCGTATTCGGTCATATTATTAATTCTTTTTTATCTAAAACTCTGGCGATTATTATCTCTAACCTTGCTTGTATTTTGTACAATCTTCGATTTTGCTCTTTAAGTAACCCTGTTTTTAAAATGCTAAAAATTGGTTCAACTTATTTTTTTATTCGATATTGTATATTTTGGGGTGATTGTATCATTTTATATGATGTAATGAAAATGAGCTGATTGGTTGTAAATAATAAAAACAATGAATAATGTAGAGTTTAAAGCGATGATTATATTTTATCTATCAACTTTTTAAGTTAATCGATATTATCGCTTTTGAGGTTGAAGTGAGTTTAAGTCATTATCAATACAATAAGTGTTAGTGCATTATCATCCTTGATTTAAAATAAGTTTATATTGAAAATAAAATTAGCTTTTTGATTTATAATATGCCTATTTAGGCTGGCTATCATCGGATGATAATTAAGATGGTTTTCTGTTAAATTTATTCTTACCAATTATTTTAATTCAGCTTGAATAAACCTTAAAAATTTGGTAGTTTATTGCCAATTATTTTATCATTTAACACAAATAAAGAAGGTAATTGTTATGACAATCAAAGTAGGTATTAATGGTTTTGGCCGTATCGGTCGTATTGTTTTCCGTGCTGCACAAAAACGTTCTGACATCGAAATTGTTGCAATCAACGATTTATTAGACGTTGATTATATGGCTTATATGCTTAAATATGATTCAACTCACGGTCGTTTTGACGGTACTGTTGAAGTTAAAGACGGTAAATTAATCGTTAATGGTAAAACAATCCGCGTTACTGCTGAAAGAGATCCTGCGAACTTAAAATGGAATGAAGTAGGTGTTGATGTTGTAGCTGAAGCAACTGGTTTATTCTTAACTGATGAAACTGCTCGTAAACATATCCAAGCTGGTGCTAAAAAAGTTGTTTTAACTGGTCCTTCAAAAGATAGCACACCAATGTTTGTAATGGGTGTTAATGATAAAGATTATGCTGGTCAAGATATCGTTTCTAACGCATCTTGTACTACTAACTGTTTAGCGCCTTTAGCTAAAGTAGTTAATGATAACTTCGGTATCGTTGAAGCGTTAATGACTACAGTTCACGCAACTACAGCAACTCAAAAAACTGTTGATGGTCCTTCTCATAAAGACTGGCGTGGTGGTCGTGGTGCTGCTCAAAACATCATCCCTTCATCAACTGGTGCTGCTAAAGCTGTAGGTAAAGTTATCCCTGAATTAAATGGTAAATTAACTGGTATGGCTTTCCGCGTTCCAACTCCAGACGTTTCTGTTGTTGACTTAACTGCACGTTTAGCAAAACCAGCTAAATACGAAGATATCTGTAAAGTTATCAAAGCAGCAGCTGAAGGTCCTATGAAAGGCGTTCTTGGTTATACTGAAGATGACGTTGTGTCTACAGATTTCTTAGGTGAAGTTTGTACTTCTGTATTTGATGCTAAAGCAGGTATCCAATTAAGCGATAACTTTGTTAAATTAGTATCTTGGTACGATAATGAAGTTGGTTATTCAAACAAAGTATTAGACTTAATCGCAGTTGTTTCTAAAAAATAAGAAGCATTGTAATTGATAAAAAAAGCGACCTTGAGTCGCTTTTTTTATTTCTGCTAAGAATGATTATTCGTAAGCATAAAAAACGCCTATTTTTTCAAATAGGCGTTTTACTTTTATTATTTAATTAAAATTTAATTAGATAACAACAACTTCAGCCGCTGCTGGTCCACGTGGGCTATCTTGGATCGCAAATTCGACTTGTTGTCCTTCAGCTAAGGTTTTAAAGCCGTCGCCTGAGATTGCAGAGAAGTGAACAAATACATCTTTGCTTCCATCGGCTGGGGTAATAAAACCAAAACCTTTACTTTCATTGAACCATTTTACTTGGCCTGTTTTTTTATTCATTTACTAGACATCCTAACAATAATTAATAATTTGCCTTATCGGCTGTTTAGGCTTAACAAAACATTGTTTACATCAACTCAAAAACTAATCTAACCAGTTTACCACTAAATTAAAAAGTTAATCGTTTCCATAAAAATGCTTCTTTTGTTCACCCACGACTATTACCTCATAAATCATAATCGAAAGCAAGAGTTTCATGACATTTTTTTCATCTTAGGATGAAGTTTTTTATATGATTTTTTGGTAATTGATCGTTTTTTGATCTATAGCAAATTACTGATATTATAACTACTTGAAGTTATTTCGAAAGTCAAAAAAAGTCTAAAAATGCGAGTCATAAAAATTTTTCTTTATGACTCGGTAAAGCGATTACTTTTTTGTAAAGAAGGGGTTATTTTGCACGTTCAAATGATTCGATAATTTCTTTGCGAGCTGCTTCTGCATTATCCCAACCTTCAACTTTTACCCATTTACCTTTTTCAAGGGCTTTGTATTGTTCAAAGAAGTGTTTGATTTGAGATTTTAATAATTCAGGTAAGTCATCTACATCTTTAATATGATCGTATTCTTTTGATAGTTTAGTGTGTGGTACTGCAACTAATTTAGCATCAGAACCCGCCTCATCAGTCATTTTTAATACACCAACTGGACGGCAACGAATTACTGAACCTGGTTGTAATGGGTATGGTGTTGGGACTAATACGTCAACAGGATCTCCATCTAGTGATAAAGTGTGGTTGATATAACCATAGTTACATGGATAGAACATTGCTGTTGCCATAAAACGATCGACAAATACTGCACCAGTGTCTTTATCAACTTCATATTTAATTGGGTCAGCATTCGCTGGGATTTCGATTACAACATAGATGTCGTCTGGTAATTCTTTACCTGCTGGTACATTTAATAGTCCCATTTTTGTGTCCTCTATCTTTTATTTGTTAATTGTGTTTAATGATAAATATAAAGCGAACATTATAAAAATTTACTCTGTTTCGCTCAAATCTTTTAGATATTGAAAAATTTGTCTGGCTGTTTTTGGGGTTTTGTTTGCAGAGAGTTCTTTTTTGGCTAAACGCGCTAGTGTGCGTAGTTGCTGTCTATCTGCGGAAGGGAAAAGCCCCATTATTGATTCTGCATCACCCGTTTCTATAAGTTCGTCACGCAATTTTTCTAATCGATGAAATAGGGCGACTTGTTGGTTATGGCGATTTTTAAGTTTATCCAAAGCTAATGTTATAGGTTCAATATCACGACTTCGAAGTAGTTTACCAATGTATTGGATTTGCCTACGATAGCCTTCTTTTTTTATTTTTTGCGCTAATTCAATCGCATAAAGTAGATCTTCATCAAGGGGAATTTTAGCAATTTCATTTTTGCTTAAGTTGACAAGTTCGACACCTAACTTTTTAAGTGCTTCAGCATCACGTTTGATTTCACTTTTACTGACGTAAATAATGTCATCGTCTTGAGGATCAATGTTGAAGTCAGGTTCTAAATTTGGCTCTTGATTGTTATTCATGCTATTTCTTTTGTTAACTAAAATTGAATTCTGGCATATTATAACGTATCACTAGCAGAATTGTAGAAAATAATAAAATGAGTATTGAACAAATTAAAAAAGACGCGTTAAGCCAAAAGCAACATTTGTCAGCAATTGTTGCCGATGCTATTAGCCAGGCAAAAGCTCGAGTTGATGCGGTTGAGGTATCGATTAATCAATCAACAGGTATTAGTGTTAGTACACGAGATGGTGAGGCTGAGAATGTTGAGTTTAATAGTGATGGTGCGTTAGGTATTACTGTTTATCAAAATCAGCGTAAGGGTAGTGCGTCAACCAGTGATTTGTCGCCACAGGCAATCAGTCAAACTGTGGATATGGCTATTAATATTATGCAATATACGTCAGCAGATCCTTGTTCTGGTCTTGGCGATCCCGATTTAATGGCTTTTGATGCGCCAGATTTAGATCTGTTTTATCCAAGTGATTTGAATGTTGATAATGCAATTGAACAGGCAAAACAGGCTGAACTAAGTGCGTTGGCAAGGTCTTCTTTAATAAGCTGTGACGGTGGTTATTTTAATAGTCGTTATGGTGTTTATGTTTATGGTAATAGTTTAGGGATGTTACAAGGTTACTGTGCAAGTTCGCATTCACTTTCTTGCTCTGTTATTGCTGAACAAAATGGGCAAATGGAGCGTAATTATGAATATACGTCATCCCGTGTTGCTAACCAATTAAAATCACCTGATTGGGTTGGTAATCATGCTGCTGAAAAGGCGGTTGCTCATTTAGGTGCTAAACAAATAAAGACTATGCAAGTTCCAGTTCTTTTTTGTGCAGAAGTTGCTGTTGGGTTGATTCGCCATTTAGTTGGAGCCATTAGTGGTGGTGCTATTTACCGAAAATCCTCTTTTTTATTAGATAGTGTGGGTAATGCGATTTTTCCTGATTGGCTGACAATTTTAGAAGATCCTTATATTTTAAAAGGAGTTGGGTCATCACCTTTTGATAGTGAAGGAACCAAAACAGTTAAGCGCAATATTATTGAAGACGGTATTTTACAAACTTATTTGTTAAGTAACTATTCAGCCAGAAAATTAGGGCTAAAATCGACAGGACATGCTGGTGGTATACATAATTGGTTAGTTTCACCAAGTCAAACTGATGCTGATTTTGATACAATGCTAAGAAAATTAGATAAAGGTGTTGTTATTACGTCATTAATGGGACAAGGTGTTAATAATGTTACGGGTGATTATTCGCGTGGCGCCTCTGGTTTTTGGGTGGAAAATGGTAAAATACAGTATCCAATCAATGAAATTACCGTCGCGGGTAACCTTAAGGATATTTACCAAAATATTGTGGCAATAGGCAGTGATATTGAGACAAGAAGTAATATTCAAACAGGATCAATATTAGTAGATAATATGAGTGTAGCAGGGAAATAATCAAACATGGGAAAGTTTACCAGTAGCGCATTATTCCAAAAAATTATTTTTTGGATGCCAGGCCTGATGAGTTTATTGCGATATAAGCGCGAATATCTTAGTTTTGATATTAAAGCGGGATTATCAGTGGCAGCAGTTTCTTTGCCTGTTTCTATCGCTTATGCAGAGCTTACAGGCGTTGGTGCGATTGCGGGATTATATTCAACTATCTTGCCGCTTATTGTCTATGCGCTTTTTGGTTCATCCAGGCAATTGATTGTCGGTCCCGATACAGCTACCTGTGCTGTGGTTGCTGCTGTGGTATTTCCTTTAGCAGCTAATGATCCTGTTTTACGTTGGCAATTGGTGGTGCTGTTGACCATTATGATCGGTATTTGGTGCTTGATTGCCGGTAAACTTCATTTAGGTGCTTTGGCGGATTTATTAAGTCAGCCAATTTTGATTGGCCTACTTAATGGGATTTCAATTACTATTATGGTCGATCAGTTAGCTAAGATGTTTGGCTTTAAGTATGATTATTCTTATTTGATTGAACGCATTGCTTATCTACCTTTTAAAATATCTGAAATTCATGTGTTAACGGCATTTATATCTTTTTTTACACTTGCGATTTTGGTTGTATTGAAAAAATTCAAACCACGTTATCCAGCTCCTTTGTTTGCTGTAATTATTATGACGTTTCTCTCTTGGCTGTTTAATTTTGAACATTATAATGTTCGAATCATTGGTGGAGTAACGAGTGATTTTATTCCTGCTGAGTCATGGATTGATTTTGATAAGGGCTTGATGCGTAATTTAGTCGTTCCTTCGCTCAATATCGCCGTTATTTGTTTTGTAAGTATGATGATTACGGTACGAAGCTTTGCCTCTAAAAATAATTATGAGACTAATGCCGATGTTGAATTTAAAGCATTAGGTATGGCTAATATTGTTGCAGGTTTATCGCAAGGCTTTGTAGTCAGCGGTACCTCATCACGTACCGCGGTTAATGATGCCAATGGTGGTAAAACGCAATTAGTGTCAATTATTGCGGCTGTTTTGATTGGCTTTGTCGTATTGTTCTTTTTGTCACCACTACAATATATTCCAACTTGTGTGTTGGCGGTGATTTTAATATATTCTTCTTTATCTCTTATCAATTTCCAAACTATTATCCGATTTTTTAAATTCGATCGTGATGCGTTTTATTTAAGCTTAACTACGTTAATTTCGGTGTTAGTTATTGGTATTATTCCCGGTATGGCGTTGGCCGTTTTATTAGGGCTGTTTTTATTTTTGCGTCGTGTGTTTAGGCCGAATGATCAATTATTAGGTGTTGATGAAAGTGGACGAATTCATTCAATTGGTTCGGATGTTAGTCCATTAAGTAACACTATGATTTATCGCTTTAATTCTCCATTAACTTATTTCAATATTGCATACTTTAAACGTAGGATTATTAATTATATAGATGAATCTCCTGAGACAATTAATTATGTGATTGTTGATGCTATTCCTTGCTTTACCTATAAAGATGTTAGTGTTTTGACCGGTATTGACGAGTTGGTTAAATCATTGAAGGTTAGAAATGTGGTACTAATTTTATCTGGCCGACGTAAAACATTGAAGAATTGGTTTAAGCAGATGAATATTAAATTAGATACTGATTATATTGAGTTTGCTTATGATCTTTATTTTGCTGTTAGGTCAGTTCAGAGTAAAGAACATATGGAAAGCAAAAACGACGAGGATATAAATAATTAAATTTTTAATCATTTTTAATTAGCTAGGGATAATTATGAATCAGATAAAAGATCCACTCAAAATTGAGATGCTTAGTACTGGTGATGAGGTTTTATATGGTCAAATTGTTGATACTAATGCAGCTTGGTTATCTGATTTTTTATTTGAAGAAGGCATTTCTATCACTTCGCGCCATACAGTAGGGGATGATTTGTTGACATTGGTTGATACTCTGCAAGAGCGTAGCTTGCACAATGATATTTTAATTGTGAATGGAGGGTTAGGACCAACAAGTGATGATCTAAGTGCACAAGCAGCTGCACAGGCTAATAATGAGTCTTTGGTTTTACACGATGATTGGCTTAAAGTGCTTGAACGCTACTTCCTGAATCGCGGTAGAAAAATGCCATCAAGCAATATCAAACAAGCAATGTTACCTCAAAGTGCAACGTTAATTGATAATCCAATCGGAACGGCATGTGGCTTTAAGATGGTGATAAATAATTGTCTATTATTCTTTACGCCAGGCGTTCCTTCTGAATTTAAAGAAATGATTAGAACTTCAATTTTGCCTGACATTAAGATGATCTATCCTATAACCGAACGTAAACTCTGTTATCGATTAACCACCATGGGACGAACAGAAAGTGATTTAGGAATGGAGATCGAGACTTCATTAGATATTCCTGATTTTATTACAGTTGGTTATCGTGCAGCAATGCCTATTATTGAATTGAAATTAACTGGGCCAGAAAGTAAAAAAAGTGAAATGGATAGCGCATGGCACAAAATAAAGTCTATTGTTGCAGATAATTTACTTTGTGAAGGTGTTAATCAAGGTGTATCAGGTTTAGCTCAGGTTGTATCAAGATTGTTAAATGAAACGAATCAATCTATTGTGGTCATTGAACAACAATCAGCTGGAGTAATTGGTTATCACCTATTAGAAGCCAATGCCCCCGTGGTGAAATCAGAAGTGGTACCTTTTGTGATGGAAGAACCACTTAATTACTTTTCACAAGTATTGCAAAATCAAAAAGCCGATATTGCGCTAGGGGTAGTCAATTTTCAAGAAAAGAATACGGAATTTACTTTAGTTATTGTCACTAAAAATCAAGAATTGCATTTTAAATTGAAGTATACTGGTAGAGTTCAAAATAATAAGATCCAACAACAAATTTTATCTGCGATTGCTTTAGATGGTTTGCGTCGTTATCTTTTAAATCTGCCTATCATTGGGCCTAACGCTTGGTTAGAGTTATTGGTATAGTTTTATCGTATAGTTTTAACAAATAGTTTTATAATATTGCTTCCGCTTTTAGAACGATTTTACAGGGGTTTTTCATTTGTTAGTAATATTAGTTATGGACAATTCCCTACAAAATTAAGTAGAATAGCGGATCTTTCAATTGAAGCATATAAGTTAATATATTAGAGGTAAAAATGGCTCGTGTAACTGTCCAAGATGCAGTAGAAAAAATTGGTAATCGCTTTGATCTCGTTTTAGTTGCAGCAAGACGTGCTCGTCAATTACAAGTTGAAAACAAAACACCACTAATTCCAGAAGAAAACGATAAAGAAACTGTAGTTGCTTTACGCGAAATTGAAGATGGGCTTGTAAATAAACAAATTCTTGATACTGCTGAATTCCAAGCTCGTCAAGATGAAGAATCAGAAGTGCGTAATGCTCTTCATGAAACGGTACTTTTAGAAAATACTCCCTCATACGAATAAACATTGCTGAGAATTGTCCATGCAATATTTTGAAAGCTTAAAAGAGGTTGTTGCATTTTATCTTCCAGCTAAACAAGTTGAATTAATTCAAAATGCCTACTTTTTTGCGAAACAAGCGCATGAAGGACAATTCCGTTGTAGCGGTGAACCCTATATTACTCATCCGGTTGCTGTAGCAACCATTTTAGCCGATATGCGGCTGGATTATGAGACCATCATTGCTGCACTTTTGCATGACACCATCGAAGATACCCAAGTCACCTTTCAAGATATAACACAAAAATTTGGCAAACATGTTGCCGTGTTAGTTGAAGGTGTTTCGAAACTTGATAAGTTAAAATTTAGAAACCGACAAGAAGCTCAAGCTGAAAATTTTCGCAAAATGGTTTTAGCCATGACCGAAGATGTCCGAGTGATTCTAATTAAGTTAGCTGATAGAACGCATAATATGCGTACTCTTGGGGCATTAAGACCGGATAAACGTCGACGTATTGCTAAAGAAACATTAGAGATTTATGCTCCTTTGGCTCATCGTTTAGGTATTCATCATATTAAAACTGAGCTTGAAATACTTGGTTTTACGGCGATGCATCCTAATCGCGCTAAAGTTCTTGAAAAAGTCGTTAAGATTGCTCGTGGCACCAGAAAAGAGCTTATTCAGCAAATTCTATCAGAAATTAAAGGGCGTTTAGCTGAAGCGAATATCAATGCCCAAGTGGAAGCGCTTGAAAAGAACATTTATGCTATTTATCAAAAGATGCAACTTCGTGAACAGCATTTCCATTCAATTATGGATATTTATGTTTTCCGAATTGTAGTTGATGATGTTGATACTTGTTATCGTGCACTTGGTTTAGTCCATAACTTATATAAACCTCGACTTAATCGTTTTAAAGATTATATTGCTATTCCTAAAGCGAATGGTTATCAATCGTTGCATTCATCATTGATTGGCCCACATGGTACGCCTGTGGAAGTGCAAATTCGAACCGAAGATATGGATCAAATGGCAGAAATGGGTGTGGCTGCGCATTGGATTTATAATGAAAATGATGAGTTAAATAACACTACTACTCAGATTAAAGCCCAGCGTTGGATGCAGAGCTTGTTGGAACTTCAACAAAGTGTTGGTAATTCATTTGAGTTTATTGAAAATGTTAAATCTGACCTTTTTCCAAAAGAAATTTATGTTTTTACACCCAAAGGTCGAATTGTTCAATTACCTGAAGGTTCAACAGCAGTTGATTTAGCATATGCTGTGCATTCTGATATCGGTTTCCAGTGTATTGGGGCTTTAGTTGATCGTAAACCTTACCCGCTTTCTCAACCTTTAAGCAATGGTCAAACTGTTGAAATTATTACGTCTCCAGAAAGTCGTCCTAATGCAAGCTGGCTTAATTTTGTGGTTAGTGCTAAAGCAAGATCTCGCATTCGACAAGCATTGAAAACCTTGAAGCGCGAAGATGCTATTTTATTAGGTCGTAAATTGCTTAATTTAGCGCTTATTAAATCGGGTGGAATCGACTCGCTAACTGATAAGCAAAAAGATCGTATTGTTAGTTTGACTAAGTTGACTTCGTTTGAGGATGTATTAGCTGAAATAGGGCTAGGCAATATTATGAGCCATTTTATTGTCAAAGGCCTTGAACATAAAGCGCTTTTATTTAATCAATCTGAAGAAAATAAAACATTAGTTATAACAGGAAGTGAAGGGGTATTAGTTACTTTTTCAAAATGTTGTCATCCTATTCCTAATGATCCTATTGTCGGTCATGTTAGCCCTGAAAAAGGTTTAACTGTGCATCATGAATCTTGTCGCAATGTTAGTGGTTATCAGAATAATCCCGATAAATATATTTCGCTTAAATGGGCACCAGATATTGAGCAGTTTTTTGTAGCTGAAATTTGGGTAGATATTATTAATAATCAGGGTTCTTTAGGTCATGTTCTTTCTATCATTAATGATGAGAAAGCACATATTCAATGGTTAAACACGGAAGAAAAAGATAGGCAAATCTATACAATTATTTTGCAAATTGAAGTTAAGAATACTCAACAACTTAATGATTTAATCCGAAAATTATCACTACAACAAGATGTAGTGAGTGTGACACGTAATATTAATTAGTTATTATGGTTGATCGTTTGCTAAACCGAATACCGCTTGCAAAATTAGCTGGTATTGGGCCTAGTTTAGAAAAAAAATTCTTTGCACTTGGTATTAAATCTGTTCAAGATCTCTTATTACATTTTCCTTTACGTTATGAAGATCGTTCGACATCTTCAGCAATTAGTGATGTTGCTATTGGTGAAACGACCACAATTTTAGGTCAAATTATCAAAAGTGAAATAATTACAACTAAACGTAAAATGTTGCTCTGCTATATTCAGGATGATTCTGGTATCGCTATTTTACGTTTTCTCAATTTCAATATGGGTATGAAGACTGCCATGGCATCCGGTAAATGGGTGAGGGCTTACGGAGAAATAAAGAGGGGGAGTCATTATCCAGAAATGATTCACCCACAATTTAATATTCAATCAAAAAAAGAGGAGTCGCCTAGTTTTTCTGAACCAAACGAAGAGCGATTTACGCCGATTTATTCAACTACCTATGGGTTAACTCAGAATGTCATCCGTAAAGCAATACAATCTGCATTAATATTGTTAAAACGAAACCCACCAGCTGAAATCTTACCGGTTTCAATAAGCAATGGTTATTTATCTGTTGTTGAATCATTAGATATTATTCATAATCCATCATTAACAACGAATGTAGATCAGCTTATTGATGGAGAACATCCAGCAATAAAGCGTTTTGTTTTTGAAGAGTTGCTTGCTTATCATTTAAGTATGTTGTTTATTAAGGTTGATAATCAAAAACAACATTCTTATCCAATGCATATTAATAAGCGTTATTCTCAGCCTTTCCTTGCTTCCTTGCCATTTGAACCGACTAATGCGCAAAAAAGAGTCGTACAGGATATTTATCAAGATATGGCTAAGTCAGTTCCAATGATGCGATTAGTTCAGGGAGATGTGGGCTCAGGTAAAACGTTAGTGGCAGCTTTAGCCGCTCTAAATGCTATTGAAAATAATAAGCAAGTTGTTTTAATGGCGCCGACCGAAATATTAGCCGAACAACATTTTCATAATTTTTGTCGATGGTTTGAGCCACTAGGAATAAAGGTTGAGTTGTTAACTGGGCGATTGACCGCAAAAAATAAAAAACGACGATATGATGATATTGAATTAGGCGAAATTTCAATGTTAATTGGTACTCATGCCGTATTTGTTGAGAAAGTTAAGTTTTTCCAATTAGGATTGGTGATTATTGATGAACAACATCGCTTTGGTGTAAACCAGCGATTAAGTCTTTGGGAAAAAGGTATTAAAGATGAGTGTCATCCTCATCAATTAATAATGACAGCAACGCCAATTCCAAGAACCCTGGCGATGACAGTTTATGCAGATTTAGATGTATCAATCATAGATGAATTACCTCCAGGACGAACGCCAATATCGACGATAGTGATACCAAATTCTCGTCGTGATGAAATTATTGAACGTGTCAATCAAGCTTGTATTGATAATCGCCAAGTCTATTGGGTTTGTACTTTAGTTGAAGAATCTGAAACGCTTGATGCTCAAGCTGCAGAAATGTTAGTTGCAGAATTACAAGAACGCTTACCGCATCTTATTATTGCTTTAGTGCATGGCAAAATGAAATCAGATCAAAAACAATCTGTCATGCAGGATTTTAAAGACGGTAAAATTCAATTATTAGTTGCCACAACGGTTATTGAAGTCGGTGTTGATGTGCCTAATGCCAGCTTGATGATTATTGAAAATGCTGAACGTTTAGGCTTAGCACAACTGCACCAATTACGTGGGCGAGTGGGGAGAGGTACTGCAATATCTCATTGTGTTCTTATGTATCAAGCACCTTTAAGTAAAATAGCTCAAGCACGTATGAAGGTGATGCGAGAAAGTAATGACGGTTTTGTTATTGCCCAAAAAGATCTAGAGATTCGTGGTAGTGGCGAAATTCTAGGTACAAGGCAAATAGGGGTAGCTAACTTTAAAGTAGTTGATTTAATCCGTGATCAACATCTGATTAATGAAGTACAAAAAGCCTCTTATTATTTACAGAAAAATTATCCCGAAAGTGCTAATCAGCTAATTGAATGTTGGCTACCTGATCGAGAAAAGTACATTAATGCTTAAATTATGATAGTAGTTGAGAACTACAATAGCTTTTTTTTATATAATATTCAATAAAAGCAGATGGTTATTCATAAAAAAGGACTTATAGCGATATCTATAAGTCCATAAATATTAGTGTTAATTTTATTTATAAGAATGAACGGTATGGTAATTCCGGCTCATCGGTAAAGATATCTCTGAATCCTCGATAGTGCTGATAATGCATTTTATTTTTATCAGTAGGATATGTATATTTACCACCAACTTGCCAGAAAAATGGTCTAAATTGATATTCTAGGCGGTCTTTTTTCATATCCCATAATACTTCTATTTCACGAGGATCACTTTGGAAATTAGACCAAATATCATGATGGAATGGAATGACCACTTTAGTGTTGAGAGATTCTGCTGCGCGTAAAATATCTGACGAAGTCATTTTATCGGTTACACCACGTGGATTTTCGCCATAAGATAAAAGAGCAACATCAATTTTATAATCATTACCGTGTTTTGCGTAATAGTTTGAATAGTGAGAATCCCCTGAATGGTAGAGTGAACCACCGGTTGTTTCGAATAAATAATTGACTGCACGATCATTCATCCCATCTAAAATGGATTTATCTGTTGATGAAACACCTTTAGGTAAAGTTACAAGTGATGTTCTATCAAATGAATCTAAAACATGAATCGTAATATCACCCACATGTAAGGTTTCACCTACTTTTGCAACAATACAGCGTTCTTCCGGTACACCCCAACTTTTCCATAATTCGACACAAGCTTTAGGACCAATAAATTTTACTTCTGGTGAGCAATTTTGAATAACTGCAGCTGCAACATTGACATCAATATGGTCCGCATGATCATGTGTCGCCATGACGGCATCAATTTGTTTAATAGCAAATGGATCTAAAACAAATGGGCTGGTTCTTAAATTAGGTTGTAATTCACGTACACCTCCCATGCGCATCATCTGGTGTTGTTTGTTCATTAAAGGATTGGCGTGGGTTTTTTTACCTGTACCACACCAGAAATCGACAGAAATATTGGTGTTACCAGCTGATTTCAACCAAATTCCCGTACAAGCAAGCCACCACATGGTAAACGTATTAGGTTTAACTTCCGTATTTTCTATCTCTTCATTAAGCCAAGTTCCCCACTCAGGAAAAGTGTTTAAAATCCAAGAGTCACGGGTAATTTCATTCACTTTACTCATACTATGTTCCTTTTCTTCATTTAATAGTTAAACTAATATTACTTCTACGCCTTGCTCTTTTATGCAATCGATTACTTCTTTATTCGCTTGTTTACCTGTAATTAAAATATCGATTTTATTTACAGGACAAAAAAGCATGCCGGAGTTGGCTTTAGTATCGATTTTGGAGCTATCTACCACCACAACTAATTTTTCAGCTTTTTCTAAAATTTGTTGTTCTGCAACTGCACCTAAGATCTCATTTTTATAAAGACCAGTTGGTGTTAATGTTTTGCCACTAGTAAACATCCATTTTGCTGCATAAGAATCAGTAAAGCTGGCAATAGGGTTGAGTATGATATTTTGTGTTTTGTTATATAACCCTCCCATAATGATGACGTTTTCATGATCGTGTTCAATTAAATAACAGGCTAATGGAAAGTAATTGGTAATAATTGAGACATTTTTACCACACAATTCGCGCCCTAATAAAAATGCTGTTGAACCGCAATTAATCACAACGTTTTCATCACTTTCGCATAGTTTAGCTGCACGTATCGCGATGCGTGCTTTTTCATGATAGTGATCGGTATTATTGATATCTATTGGTGCCCATATAGGTTTTTGTTCTTCTAACCGTAAAATACCATTACGTACTTTTCGCACTCGGCCATCTAAAGCAAGTTTAGTTATATCTCTTCTAGCTGTAGCCGGAGAAATGGAGAAAATTTCAATTAATTCGGTGACTTTTAACTCACCTTTTTCATTGACTAAAGCAACAATTTCGTTGTGTCGCACAATTTCATTCATTGATAACCTCTTATAACATCATGAGCTAATTTGATTATTTGTGATAATAATTATCATTGGATTTATTGTCAATCGCTGATCATGTCTCATTAAAGATAAAATAATTTAATGTATTGATTAATATAGCTATAATGTGATTTGCATGGTGTTTTTTTTAGCGATAATGTGATATCCATCACAGTTTTACAGTTGATTGTTATAGAAAAGTGATCTACGTCAAAATAATCATAAATAATCATTGAATGATTAATTGTGATTATGGAAGATGAATATCAGTTAATGAATCACGATTGATTAACTGAGTAAAGTTTTAAGAAAAAAACTAACCTCACACTAAACAACCATATAAGTGGCATCTGGATTGCGTTAATTATCCTGCATTGAAAAGTTAATAAGGATTTGTAATGCAAACAGTGTCCAATAACCAATGAGAGGGGCATATGGAAGTAATCTATAACATTTTCTACATTTTTTATAGTCAAGTCATGACGAAAGCACCTTTGTTATTAGGCTTGGTGACAATGCTTGGTTATTGTCTTTTACGCAAAGACATAACCACAATTTTAAAAGGAACAATTAAAACCATTGTTGGGTTTATGTTGTTACAAGTGGGTTCAAATGTGTTGGTTTCGACCTTTAAGCCGGTTATTGCCAAATTAGCTGAATATCATGGTATTAAAGGATCTATCATTGACACTTATGCATCAATGGTTGCTGTTGAAAACGGTATGGGTGATCAGTATTCGTGGGTAGGATATGCGGTTTTATTAGCACTAGCAATTAATATTGTTTTAGTCATTTTTCGTCGTATTACCGGTATTCGTACCATAATGTTAACAGGCCATATCATGTTCCAACAAGTAGGGTTGATTACTTTATTCTATTTCCTTTTCGGTTATGGCATGTGGGAAACAATAATCTATTCAGCAATCATTACAGCGTTATATTGGGGAATATTTTCCAATATGATGTTTAAGCCTACCGAAGCGGTGACTGGTGGTGCTGGTTTTTCAATTGGACATCAGCAACAACTTGGTTCTTGGATTGCTGTCAAATTGGCACCAAAATTAGGCGATAAAGCCAATTCTGTTGATAACCTTAAATTACCTAAATGGTTACATATCTTTCATGACAGTATCGCTGCTACAGCAATTGTTATGACATTCTTTTTTGGCATTATTTTGCTCTCATTTGGTTTGGATAATTTGCAAACTATGGCTGGCTCTACTCATTGGACTATTTATATTCTTGAAACAGGATTGAAATTTGCTGTTGCCATACAAGTTATCGTTGGTGGGGTAAGAATGTTTGTAGCTGAATTATCTGAGGCATTTAAAGGTATTTCGGAAAAATTGATCCCTAATGCAGTATTAGCAATAGATTGTGCTGCGATTTATGCATTCTCACCTAATGCTATGGTATTTGGTTTTATTTGGGGGGCATTAGGACAATTTTTAGCGATTGCTTTATTACTTATTTTCAAATCACCGATTATGATTATTCCTGGTTTTATTCCAATGTTCTTCTCTAATGCGACAATTGGTGTTTTTGCAAACCATTTTGGTGGTTGGAAAGCGGTGATGAAACTCTGTTTTGTTATGGGCATGATTGAAGTATTTGGTTCAGCTTGGGTAATTCACATTTTTGCTCAAAATGGTACTCCTATTGACGCTTGGATGGGTATGGCTGATTGGGCAATTTTATTCCCACCAATTTTACAAGGCTTATCATTCTCTCATTTATTCATCTATTTATTAATTGCATTAGCTTTAGTTTATATGTTTTTTGCTGCAAAACAGCTTAAACAAGAAGAAGCAATGCAAAAAGATCAACCAGAATTTAACGATAATCAACAAGATGTTAATGAAGCCGTGGTAGATAAAATGGATGAAGTAGCCATGGCTGAAGGTCGTCCGATACGTATCCTTGCGGTATGTGGAAGTGGGCAAGGTTCTTCAATGATGATGAAAATGAAAATAGCTAATTATCTAGATAAGAAAGGTATTGCAAATGTGATGGATTCATGCGCGGTAACTGATTACAAATCGCGTTTACCCAATGTTGACATTATTGTTGCTTCAAAACACTTGATTCACGAAATCGAAGTTAATGAAGGACAACATGCTTTAGGTGTACAAAATATGCTTAATCCAAACACATTCGGTGATGAGCTTATTGAGATTATTAAAAAAGTACTTGCTCAATAATCGATTAAATATAAAGAGAAGAAAGGAGTACAACGATGGCTTTGAAAGAATCATTAATTGAAAATAATTCAATATCATTAAAAGCAAATGCTGCTAATTGGCAAGAAGCTGTCAAATTAGGTACCGATATGTTAGTCGCTTCAAATGCAATTAAACCGTCTTATTATGACGCAATTATCCACTGCGTTAAAACAATGGGGCCTTATATTATTATTGCACCTAATTTTGCCATGCCTCATGCCAGACCAGAAGATGGAGTCAATCGTACTGCTTTTGCTTTAGTAACCCTTAATCAACCAGTTTATTTCGATGGCGAAGAAGAACCTGTTGATGTGCTTGTTACTTTAGCAGGAAGTACATCAGATCAACACATGGAAGGATTAATGGAGGTTACCCAAGTGTTAGATGATGAAACCAGTGAAACCGGAGTCAATCTTGATAAGTTAAGAGCTTGCAAAAACAAAGAAGATGTTTATGCGGTCATCGATAAGGCATTAAATGGAGGCTAATTTATGTATCAAGCATTAAAAGAAAGAGTATTAGCAGCTAATTTAACATTGCCTCAATATCATTTGGTGACATTTACATGGGGCAATGTGTCCGAGATTGATCGTGATAAAGGTGTTATTGCTATTAAGCCATCAGGTGTCGAGTATCACAATATGAAAGTTGATGATATTGTAGTGGTTGCACTAAATGGTGACATTATCGAAGGTCATCTCAATCCATCAAGTGATACCGCTACTCATCTTGAGCTTTATAAAGCATTTAAAGATATTGGTGGTATTGTTCATACGCATTCTCGTTATGCGACTATTTGGGCGCAAGCAGAACTCGATGTACCTGCCTTAGGAACAACCCATGCTGACTATTTTTATGGTGATGTGCCATGTACGCGTCGATTAACCGATAGCGAAATAGCAAATGATTATGAAAAAAATACTGGACTGGTGATTATTGAAGAGTTTAAACGACGCGGGCTCGATCCTAAAGCGATGCCGGGCGCAGTTATTTCTGGTCATGCTCCATTTTGCTGGGGTAAAAATGCTTTAGATGCTGTGCATAATGCAGTCGTATTGGAAGAAGTCGCAATGATGGCTATTTCTACACGTCAACTTAATCAAACAATAAAAATTCAACAAGCTTTATCGGACAAGCACTATTTTCGTAAACATGGTGCGAATGCTTATTATGGTCAAAAATAGAATGCAAGAGGGCAAATAAAATGACAAAACCTAAACTACAAATCGCATTAGATCAAACAGAATTACAACCAGCTTTAGAAGTTGCAAAAAATGTTGCTGGTTTTGTGGATATTATCGAAGTGGGAACAATTCTTGCTTTTGGAGCAGGTATTGGTGGCGTTAAAACGTTAAGAGAAAAATACCCTAACCATATCTTGGTTTGTGATTTAAAAACTACCGACGGTGGCGCGATTTTAGCCAAAATGGCTTTTTCAGCAGGTGCTAATTGGTTAACTGTTTCAGCGGCTGCACATATTGCAACTATTGAAGCCTGCAAAAAAGTTGCTGATGAATTTAATGGCGAAATTCAAATAGAGTTATATGGTCATTGGACTCTAGATGATGCCAAAGCTTGGCGAAAGTTAGGTATAAAGCAGGCCATTTATCATCGTTCTCGTGATGCAGAATTAGCTGGATTAGGATGGGGTGAAGAAGACTTAGTTAAAATGCGTCAACTTTCCGACTTAGGCCTTGAGCTCTCTATCACGGGTGGTATTGTACCTGAAGATATTCATCTTTTTGCAGGAATCAAAACGAAAGCCTTTATTGCTGGTCGTGCTCTTGCTAATCAAAATGGTCAACAAACTGCACAAGCTTTAAGAGAGCAGATAGCTAAATATTGGTAATTGGTATATTGCAGTTGTCAATTCAACTGCAATGCATATTGTTCCATTTTTATTAGGTTTAGATTATGACAAAAAGAGCAATAAATATCAAAAAAACCACGCCTCGTATTGGTATTTATGAAAAAGCATTACCAAATGATTTAACGTGGCAACAAAAATTTAATGAAGCAAAAGCATTAGGATTCGATTTTATTGAATTATCCATTGATGAGTCAGACGAACGTCGAGCAAGGCTGGATTGGTCTGATGATCAAATTTATTCATTACGTCATTTGTCAGAACAAATGGGCATAGCTTTGCACTCTATTTGTTTAAGTGCTCATCGAAAATATCCATTCGGTTCCAATGATGAACATATTCGTGCACAAGCAAAAAACATAATGAACAAGGCAATAGTACTTGCTTATAAATTAGGTGTCAGAGTCATTCAGCTTGCAGGATATGATGTCTATTATGAACCAGCAAGTAATCAAACCCATCAACGCTTTATTGAAGGTATGCAGTGGAGTGCCAAACAAGCAGAAAAAGCAGGTATTATGCTTGCGGTAGAAATAATGGATACTGACTATCTTAATTCACTAAGTAAATTCGAGATTCTGAAAAGGGAAATACCGTCTTCATACTTTATGGCTTATCCGGATGTTGGTAATATTTCTGGTTGGAATTATGATGTGTGCACCGAACTATTATTAAGTCGTGATCATATTGTGCAAATTCATCTTAAAGATACCAAAAAAGTTAAATCTAATTATTCTGGGCAATTTCGAGATTTAGTTATCGGTGAAGGCGAAGTTGATTTTCCGGCCATTTTTAATACATTAAAATTAATGGATTATTGTGCTCCTTTTGTGATTGAAATGTGGGCTAAAGATGATAATTGGAAGCAAAATATTATTACTGCTCAACAAAGCCTAAATGCTATGGCATCCCAAGCAGGATATGCACTATTCTCCTAATTTATCTGTAATAAAAATGATATAAAGCTCAATTAATGTCTTATTTGGGCTTTATCTATTCAGTCGAATTAAAAAATAGTCATCAGAACGCATCAGAATGACATGTTATTTTTAACCTTAAGATCATTATTAAACTCTTTTATAGCAACATATTAATATTAAGAGATTTTTATTTATTCTTTCCACCAATTGGCCTATCGTGTAATATAATGACCATTATAACAAAATGAAAGAATTGCGAATATTATATGAAATCAATGATCAAATTATTCTCCATATTATTAGCCATCTTGACATTAGTTGGTTGTGGTTTAAAAGGCCCACTATATTATCCCAATGAGCAGTCAAGGACATTTGTTCAATCTAATGATGTGAGTAACATAGCTTAAAGGAATAATTCAATGAAATTTTTACATTATTGTAATGGTCAGTTATTGGCAGATGAAGTCGCTATCTCTGATCTAGCAAAGCAATATGGAACTCCGTTATATGTCTATTCTGCTGCTCATATGACAAAACAATTTCTTGCCTATCAGCAAATTCTTCAAGATAAGAAACATCTAATTTGTTATGCAGTTAAGGCTAACAGTAATTTATCGGTTTTAAATTTGTTGGCAAAACTTGGTGCCGGTTTTGATATTGTCTCGCAGGGTGAATTGGAAAGGGTGCTAAAAGCAGGTGCCGAACCTAGAAAGATAGTTTTTTCTGGTGTCGCAAAATCTATTGAAGAAATCAAACGTGCGCTTGAAGTTGGTATTAAATGTTTCAACGTTGAGTCGGAGGCGGAATTATATCGTATCAACGAAATTGCTCAACAATTAGGTAAAATTGCAACAATTTCATTAAGAATTAATCCTGATGTGGATGCTAAAACCCATCCCTATATCTCAACAGGATTGCGTGAAAATAAATTCGGCATAAGTTATCAATTAGCCCTTGATGTATACCGCAAAGCGGCTAGTTTAAATCATATTAAGATAGTTGGTATTGATTGCCATATTGGTTCTCAATTAACAGAATTATCGCCATTTTTAGATGCTGCTGATAGGATTTTAATATTGGTTGATAAACTCAAAGCAGAAAATATTCACCTTGAACATATTGATTTAGGTGGTGGATTAGGGGTCTGTTATGAAAATGAAACACCTATTTCTGCATCCACACTTACTTCAGAGTTACTTGCGAAATTAACCAATTATGCTGATCTTGAAATTATTTTTGAACCAGGCCGCTCAATTGTGGCTAATGCTGGTTTATTAATTACTAAAGTTGAATACACTAAACATCAAGATGGTAACCATTTTGCTATTGTTGATGCGGGAATGAATGATTTAATTCGACCAGCTCTTTATAAAGCTTGGATGCGAGTTTTACCAGTCAGAGAACCAAAAAGTTCTGATAAAAAAGAATGTTACAATATCGTTGGACCAATCTGCGAATCTAGCGATGTGTTAGCTTATCAACGAGAGTTGTCCGTTGAACAAAGTGATCTATTGGTTATTTGTAGTGCTGGTGCCTATGGTTTTAGTATGGCGTCAAATTATAATAGTCACCCACGTCCAGCTGAAGTTTTGCTTGAAGGAGGAAAACAACATAAGTTAATTCGAAAACGTGAGACGTTTGATGATTTATGGCGTGGTGAATTAGTATTATAATCTTTTAAGAGTGTGTGATGCGATGGACTCATTCGCTTGGCAAATAAAGCGCTTTATTAATTAAACTTAATTAGAGTAATAGGTAATTAAAAAAAGGTAAGCAAAGATGAACTTTTCTAAAATGCATGGATTAGGTAATGATTTTATGGTTATTGATGCACTAACGCAAAATGTTCATCTTTCGAGCGAATTGATTAAACGCATGTCAGATCGCTATACCGGTATTGGCTTTGATCAGTTACTTGTTGTTGAACCACCTTATTCGCCAGAAAGCGATTTCCACTATCGCATATTTAATGCAGATGGTTCAGAAGTGGAACAATGTGGTAATGGTGCACGTTGTTTTGCCCGTTTTGTTCGTTTGAAAGGGTTGACGAAAAAACGTGTTTTAAAAGTAAGTACTATGAAAGGTAATATTGTATTGACGGTTAATGATGATGAAACCGTACGTGTTAATATGGGAACCCCTATTTTTGAGCCGAGTAAAATTCCTTTCAAAGCCATTAAAGAAGAAAAAACTTATATTATTCGTGCACAAGAACAAACAGTTCTGTGTGGCGTTGCTTCAATGGGTAATCCGCATTGTGTTATTCAGGTTGATGATATATTAACAGCTCAAGTATCAACGCTTGGTCCACTGTTAGAGCAACATGAACGTTTTCCTGAAAAAGCAAATATTGGTTTTATGCATATTATCGATCGAAATAATATTAATTTGCGCGTATTTGAACGAGGTGTTGGTGAAACACAGGCTTGTGGTACTGGTGCTTGTGCGGCTGTCGCAGTTGGTATTAATCAAGGGCTCTTAAATCCACGAGTAAATGTTAATTTACCTGGTGGCAAATTAATTATCGAATGGAAAGGCAATCAGCAACCCCTTTATATGACTGGACCAGCAACACATGTATATGATGGTTATATTTCAATTTAATAACTGATGTAATTTAGGATTTGATACTGAGTACGATAGAAATAAATTATGGTCATTAAAAAAACACAGACAGTTAAATATAAGCCTCATCGTCGACAAAAAAACTTTGTCAAATTGAATGATGAAATGGTCAGTCAGTATATCATTGATAATCCTGATTTCTTCATTCGTAATGCTGCTCAGATTGAACGCATGCGTGTACCACATCCAGTTCGCGGAATTATTTCGTTACCTGAATGGCACATGGCTAGACAGCGTAATAAAATTAATCAGTTAGAGTCTGAAATTACCATGCTTATGGAGCATGCAAGTGCTAATGAGCTGCTTTTTAATCAGTTAATGAAATTGCAATTCGACTTAATTAAAGCAAAAGATATTGATGAATTAATTGTATCTTTAAAAAATTGGGCTAAAGATTTAGGGCTCAATGGTGCTTATTTATATCTTTTCGATGATAAATGGTTACTTAGTGCGCCATCTAGCTATCATCATTTAGCCTTAAATTCATTACAATTTGATTTTATTCGTGTTCGTCATCTACAGTATAGTCAATTTTATTTAGGTCAATTAAACACAACTGAATTAGATTTTTTATTACCGCAGCATGGTTATGTCGGATCAGTTGCATTATCATTATTTGGTCAATTTGGGGACCTCGGTCTTTTGATGTTTACTAGCCCAGATCCACAACATTATCAAGTTGGGCAAGGAACTTTGTTATTAGAGAAAGTTAGTGAGATATTACCTATTTTGATTGAAAAATGGATTATGCGAAGAAAGTAAGGAACGATGATGGCTAAAACTAATCCAAATTATTCCACTTTATTAGCTGAGCCGGTTGAGCATTTCTTAAACTATCTAAAATCAGAAAAACAACTTAGCCTAAACACACAAGTTAATTATCGCCGTCAACTTTATGCCATTATCGATTTAACCAAGGATCTGGATATTGAAAAATGGCAAGCTATTGATTCGTCAGCTGTACGATTATTAATTAGCAGAAGTCGGCAAACCGGTTTACAAGCAAGAAGTCTCTCCTTACGATTGTCTGCACTGCGAAGTTTTTTCGATTGGATGGTGAAGAATGAAATGATTTCCGTCAATCCTGCTCGAGGTGTAGTTAACCCTAAATTAGGCCAGCATCTTCCTAAAAATATCGATATTGATGAGGTTAATCAATTACTAGATATTGAATATAACGATCCATTATCTGTGCGCGATAGAGCTATGCTCGAAGTTATGTATGGTTCTGGATTACGTCTTTCTGAATTAGTTAACATTAATTGTCGAGAGCTAAATTTAAGGGAAGGGGAAGTCCGGGTAATGGGAAAAGGTAATAAAGAACGGAAATTACCTTTAGGGCGAGAATCTGTAAAATGGATTGAATATTGGTTAACCATGCGAAATGAATTAAAACCGCAGGATGATGCACTATTTATTTCTAAATT
The DNA here is from genome assembly GCF_026536965.1 of Gilliamella sp. B2911. Classification (NCBI taxonomy): domain Bacteria; kingdom Pseudomonadati; phylum Pseudomonadota; class Gammaproteobacteria; order Orbales; family Orbaceae; genus Gilliamella; species Gilliamella sp. B2911. Next base: position 34,532 of record NZ_JAFNNA010000007.1, read on the forward strand.
GGGGAAACGAATTTCTCCTCGTAATGTGGAGAAACGATTTGCTCAATGGGGTATCAAACAAGGATTAAGTTCACATGTTCACCCACATAAACTACGCCATTCATTTGCAACGCATATGCTTGAATCGAGTGGTGATTTGCGAGCAGTACAAGAATTACTAGGTCATGCTGATTTATCCACTACACAAGTTTATACTCATCTGGATTTTTCACATTTATCGGAAGTTTATGATTCTGCTCATCCACGAGCTAAAAGAGGGAAAAAGTAATGCATTTTTATCGTTCAATTGACTGCATTAAAGCGATCACTTTCGATCTAGATGATACTCTATATGATAATAGTATGATTGTAGATAAAGCTGAAGAGGAAATGATAAAAAATTTACAGAAATATGAACAGTTTCAAAATTTAACATTAGATTTATATTTCCAAGAAAAAAGTTTGGTGCTCTCAATCAATCCGGAAGTTTATCATGATGTGATAGTTTGGCGGATAGATACTATAAAATCTTTATTGAATAGAACCAATATACCCGTATCTCAACATTCTCAGATAATTGATGGTGCGGTAGATTGTTTCAATGTTTGGCGCCATAAGATGGTTGTTCCTCAATCAACACATACTTTATTAACTAAACTAGCAAAAAAATATCCATTAGCTGTAATTACTAATGGTAATGTCGATGTAAATAAAATCGGATTGGGAGACTATTTCCAATTTTCTTTACGCGGTGGACCGGATGGACGTTCAAAACCATTTCCAGAAATTTTTGATTTGGCTGCAAAAAAATTATCCATACCCAATAAATATATATTACATGTCGGCGATAATTTAGAGACTGATGTTAATGGCGCCATTAATAACGGTTATTTATCGTGTTGGATAAATATCTTTGAGCAAGATATTTATCATCTTACTGATGCAAGGTGCCTACCTCATATTGAGATAAGCCGATTGCTAGAATTAGATAATCTGTTATAATTATCACATATGTGTATAAAAAGACAGTACAGTTAGATGTAAATAAGATTTGCATTTACTACCTGTCTTTATTTTTTTAATAGACTCACCAATAAATATTATAAAGAAAATGGCAATTTTAAAAAGATTCAATATATCAATAATTAATAGTGGTTTATGTAATCGGGATGGGTTAACACATAATGGACATTAAGCAATCATTATTAAAAGACCTTAACACAGAACAACAAACCGCAGTAGTTACAGATAATCAATATACTATTGTACTTGCAGGTGCCGGAAGTGGTAAGACACGTGTACTTGTTCATCGAATAGCTTGGCTTTGTGTTGAGAAAAATTATTCATCGGGTTCAATTTTTGCGGTGACTTTTACCAATAAAGCTGCTGCTGAAATGCAGGAAAGAATTGAATCGTTAGTTGGTGAAAGATATTTAAATGGAATGTGGGTTGGTACCTTCCACGGTTTGACTCATCGCTTATTACGCATGTTTCCTCAACAAGCTAACCTTCCAGATAATTTTCAGCTTATTGATACAGAAGATCAGATTCGACTTATCAAGCGAATTTTCCGAGAACTTCAAGTAGATGAAAAGCAATGGTCAGCAAAAGAGTGTGCTAATTATATTTCTGCACAAAAAGAGAAAGGATTACGCGCTAAAGACTTGCTGCCAGAAGATCCAAAACAAGTAATGTGGCAAGTGATCTATCGTGATTATCAAGCAATTTGCGATAAAGTTGGCTACGTTGATTTTTCTGAGTTAATTCTGAGAGCTTATGAATTACTTTGTAGAGATGAGAATGTTTTAGATTATTGCCGTAATCGTTTCTCAAATATTCTCATTGATGAGTTTCAAGATACTAATAAAATTCAATATCGATTCGTACAAAAATTAGCGGGTAATACAGCTAATATCATGATTGTTGGTGATGATGATCAGTCAATTTATAGTTGGCGTGGTGCTAATGCCGATAATCTTCAATTATTTATCAATGATTACCCCGATACTGAAATTGTTCGCTTAGAGCAAAATTATCGATCCACAGGGTTTATTTTAGATTCTGCAAATAAATTGATTGCTAACAATAAAAATCGGTTAGGTAAAAATTTATGGACCGATAGTGGCGATGGTGAAAAAATCTTGCTTTACAGAAGTTTTAATGATGCTGATGAGGCAAGATTTGTTGTTGGTCAAATAAAAAAATTGCATGAGCAAGGTCAAAATTACTCTAGTTGCGCGATTTTATATCGTAATAATATTCAATCTCGGATTTTTGAAGATACATTAATGCAAAATGGCATACCTTTCCAAATTTATGGCTCGATTAGATTCTATGAAAGGCAAGAGGTTAAATTGTCTCTTGCTTATTTACGTCTATTACATGACCATAACAATGATATGGCATTTGAAGCAACTATAAATACGCCAACTCGTGGTATAGGCCAAGTTACTTTAGATAAAATTAGACATTTTGCTAAGCATAAAGATATGTCGTTATGGGATGCTTGCTTAACGTTAATTGAAAAAAAGGGACTTTCTGATAGACAACTTACAGACATAAATCGATTTATCCATTTAATGCAATCGATTCATGCTGAAGTTAATGACTTACCTTTTTATAAACAATTAGAGAAGATTATTACATTATCAGGTGTCTTGCGAATGTATGAACAAGAGCCGGGTATTAAAGGTCAGGCAAGGTTAGAAAACCTTGAAGAGCTTGTTTCTGCAGCTGAGCAATTTTACCGTGTCAATCAAAATACCGTGATTGAGGATGCTGAAACGGGTAAACCTTTAACAATTTTAGAATCATTCTTATCGGTTACATCGCTTGAAAGCCGTGATGTGGGTACTGACCAAGATTCTGTTCAACTGATGACGCTACATTCAGCAAAAGGATTGGAATTTGACAATGTCTTTATTGTAGGCTGGGAAGAGGGTATCTTCCCTACCCAACGTTCTATTCAAGAAGTCGATAAAATGGAAGAAGAAAGACGTTTAGCTTATGTTGGTATAACGCGAGCAAGAAAAAACTTAACGCTTTCATTGACAGAACAAAGACGACTCTATGGTCGAGAAGAACGAAATTTACCTTCTCGTTTTTTAGATGAGTTGCCAGTTGAAAACTTAAATGAAACTTATTACCAAGGTGGTTTTTCTTCATTTGGGGGACGATCTGGTTACCAAAATAAAGATGATGAGTTTTATCAAGAACGTAAAAAATCTTATTCTAAGAAGAAAAAGGAAGATGATGGTTATACGTTAGGTAGAAAGGTTAAACATAACCGTTTTGGTGAGGGATCAATTATCAATCTTGATGGTGAAGGTGAGCATAGACGAGTTCAAATCGCTTTCGTTGATGTTGGTATTAAATGGTTAGTAATAAAATTAGCAAACCTGACATTATTATAAATGCCATCTACCTAAATAAAATAGGCGCTAAATATTAATTTACCGCCTATTTTTTTATGAAAATTATTCAGCTTGTTCTTCTACGGCTTGGGTAAAAATATCTTCAAATGTTTGATCTGACCGATTACAAATCCATTTGTTGTTAATAAAGTCAAAATGATAACCTTGTTTTCTTGTTGCTAGCCAAACTTGAAATAAGGGTTCTTGTGTATTAATGATAATTTTACTGTTATTTGGAAAGCTGATATTAATAACATTACCATTAGTTTCGTAATCTAAATCGATATCATGCTCATCAGCATAATCATCAAGGTATGATTCAATTTGATTAAAAAGTTGATCAGTTAGAGTATGAAATTGAGTGACGTTCATATTGGTGTGATTATATTGAGCAATTAATATAGAAATAGTAGCATAAATAGAGAGACTCCGCCACAGCTAGGTGGCGAGAGCAAATTAAGTGTTACTGGTTGAGAGGTAATGAACAAGCCATTATTAATAATTTATAATTATCGTCATTTTTTTCGGCTCGCATCCAACGGCTTGGAATATTAATATTATTAATTAATTTACCCTCTGCAAAGTTTTTTTCAACAAGATCAAGTTGTCCTTTAGCAATTTCTTTTTTGTCACAATTAGCGTAATAGTTAATGACTATAGTGCGATAGGGTGTTTTCACATTATCTATGTTTTGTACTAATGCAGGAGTATAATTGATCACTTCTTTAAAGACACGAATTCGAGGATTATATGGGTGTGACTTTATCGATTTTTTATCAAGGAATGAATACCCAACCTTATTATCTTCGTCAGTTTTAGAAATAGGTGCAAATTGCTCACCGATTCTAGGATTGCTCAACATTTCCTCAACTTCTTTTGCTTGAGTGGCTTTCTCTTCTTCAGTAAGTTGTGGCTTTTCATCTGTTGCATGGCTTATAGTTGCAAAAGAAAAAAGAATTAAGACTAAGCATAATTTTTTCATTTAAATGTTATCTCCCTCTTTTGAGCTCTTGCCTTCACTTGATTCTTGAGTTGCATTATTTTTCTCTTGTTCTTTTTTTAATTTAGAAGCTTCGATCTTTTCTTGCTGCTCTTTTCTTATTTGATCATCAAATAGCTTTATATCTGGACGATCTTTATAAAGAATATCTTTCTTTAAATCGCCTTGAATAGAACAAAGAACTCGATTTTGGTTGTTGTCTAGGTTTTCTAAATATAGTGATTTCTCAATTGTCCCAAGTTTTGGCACTACACCATCAATTGAATAGAGATTATCTGTCCACTCAGGGGATTTAGCATTACGATCATAAATTTTAGCATTAGCAATATAAACATTTTCATTATAACTTGACCATTTTATATTTTTTAATGCATTAATAATTTCTTCTTGGCTATTATCAAAAATAAAGCCCCAATAATAATATTTTCCAGATAAATTTGTTGGAATATATATGTCTTGGTATCCCGTAATAGTTAACCCACGATATTTAAGTGGTTTTTTAAAAATAACTTTATTTTTATCTTGTTGATAAATGGATTCTACAGGAATGAATGTCACATTATCTTTTGTGGTTAAATCAACGTATTCGCTAAATGTTTTTTTATTTTCAGCTAGATTTTGGAAAAATTGATTATCACATGCAAGAAAAGTATCAACTATCTTATCTGTTACACTTGCTTTATTGTCTTGAGCAAAAGCTATGCAAGAAACGAGCGAAGAACAAGCAATCACAGTAAGTTTTTTGAAAAGCATGGGTTGTTCCTTTAAAAAAGCGATAATAGAATGTAACCATATTGTAAAGCAATGTAAGTTGATGTCAATCTAAACAGTTTTAATTTTGAACAAAAATCAGTAAATCACCAGCACTAAAAGAGATTTCGACAGTGTCATTAATCGCTTTATTACGTAAACTAGTAAAACTACCTAAAGATAGAGTTTGATTATGTAATGGGTATTCAAAACCGGTTATAGTCAACCCTGTAACTTTGGATAGAGGCATTAATGAAATAATATGGTATTTAACATGATGGATAATTTGATGGTTAGTTGCGAAGAAAAAGTGACAATAATCATCATAAAACAGCATTTTAAATTGTTGATGATATTGCATAGCAACCGATAAGTTACCTAGAAAGTGGTCACTGGATCGTCCTGATGCACCATATATGGTAAATGATGTAACTCCTTTACTATTTAAAAACAACAACGCTTTTTCAAAGTCAGTTTTAGATTGATCTGGCGTATGAATGATTTGGGTTTTATCGGGAATTGTCATTGTGGAGTTAATGCTATCTAAATCACCGATTATAAAATCTGGTTTAATTGAAGATTTAGATAGATAACTATGATATGCACCGTCAGTACATGCGATATAATTATAATTACTTAATTGGGTAGGTAAATTTTTAGGTGGTTCGCCATTTACAAATAACAGTGCTGTAAACATTATTACTCCCATTAAAACATTTTATAACGCTAAAGTATAAGCCATAATAATTGCATCTTCTTTATTACCATCGGTAGTTGGGTAATAATTTTTTCTAATAGTTATTTGATTGAACCCTATTGAGTGATATAACTCAAGTGCTGGCGCATTTGATTTTCTTACTTCTAACCATATTGTCGAAATTTTATTTGGCATTGCCATTAAATCATCAATCAACTGGTTTAATAATGTTTTTGCTAACCCTTGATTCCGGTATTTAGGATGTATGGCAATATTAAATAAACTTGCTTCATCAGCTACTTGTTGGCAAATACAAAAGCCTACAATTTTATTATCAACGGTTATTTTAAGGTTTAAATAACGTTCTCCTTGATTTGAAAAGAAAGTCTCTTTAGACCAAGGAATAGGGTAGCATAATCGCTCTAACTCATAGGCTTCTGCTAGATCAATTTCATTTAGGATGGAAATCGTTTTCATATTCACATAATTGTAGCCAAAGCTGTCGCTTTTGTTGTGGATCTTTAGCTAGCGAAACTAAATCGCTGGTTTTAATCGTTAATTTATTTTGCCATTGTTCATGGCTTTTTATGTCAATAAACCAAGTTACAACTTTTACTTCATCTGCCGGTATTATTAATTGCGAAGGTGTAAGAAATAAAACTTGCTCTTCAGTTAACTCAATGGCTTTTAAAATATCATAATAAATTTTTTGAGTTGGTTGCTGTTTAGCAATGACGATTAAACGAATTTTATCGTCGATATGTGTAGCAACTTCACCTTGAAAAACGGCAGAATTGCGTAAAACATATTGGGTAATATCACATTGCTTTAGATACCAATCAGTTGCTGTCATTGTCGGATTACTGTTTTTATTAGGGATTAAAGAAAGTTAATTGTATAATCTTCGCTTCAATTTATAAAGGTTTTTCATTGAGGCATTATGGCAATATCCGCATTTACTCCTGCTAGCCAAGTACTTGAACGTCATCAATCCTTTTTTGATGATAAAAATATTCTTATTGCAGGTGATATCCAAGATAATTACCCAGCTGTTATATCAGCTAATTTGGTTAAGATTCACTGCTCGCAGTATCACACATTTTTAAATTTTAAACACTCGAAACGAGCTGAAAGCACAAATTTTTCGCTCTATTCTGACGAGTCTTTTTATAACAATGTTAACACACTCATATATTATTGGCCTAAAACTAAGAGTGAAGCACAATTTCAGTTATCATTTTTATTAAATAATATGCCTAAAGAGAGTGATATTTTTATTATTGGTGAAAATCGGACTGGTGTAAAAAGTGTTGAAGGATTATTGGCTGATTTTGGCTCTATACAAAAAATAGATAGTGCAAGGCGATGTGGTCTGTATCATTTTCGTGCTGATAGCCGTTTAGCTTTTGAATTAAAAGAGTGGTGGCTTAGTTATCATTTAACCATTGAAAACCAAGATATCGAAATTAAAAGCTTACCAGGTGTATTTAGCCAAAAAGGATTAGATGCGGGTAGTGAGCTTCTGTTAAATGCCTTGATGGAACAGAGTGATATTATTAAAGGTAATATCCTAGATGTAGGCTGTGGCTCAGGCATATTATCAACAGTTTTAGGTAAGTTATATCAAGATATAAGTTTAACATTAACTGATGTCAGCAGTATGGCGTTAGAATCAAGCAAAGCTACGTTAGCTTGTAATAATCTTTCTGCAAATGTTATTGCTAGTGATGTATTTTCAGATATCAACGATAAATTTCACTTAATCATCTCTAATCCACCTTTTCATGATGGTAAAGAGACAAGTTATACTGCAGTAAACAAACTGATTAAAGAGGCTAAAAAACACTTAAAATTAAATGGTTATCTTTGTATTGTGGCAAATTCATTTTTGCCTTATCAATCGATTTTGGATGAAACCTTTAAAAGTGTTGAAATTATTGCCCAAACAACAAAATTTAAAGTCTATTTAGCCAGTCATTAATAAGTAATGATAATCAAATATTCATGCGTGAGTAGAGTGAACTAGATCACGCGTGAAAATTGATGTTGTCGAACCAATCGTCGCATATAAATATCAAAACACATACAAATATTTCGAATAAGCAAATGCCCTTTAGGTTGGACAACGATGCTATCTTTACCAATTAAGACTAAACCATCTTGTTCCAATGGTGCTAATAGTTTTAAATCTTCAGTAAAATAGTCATCAAATTTAATCGCATAAAGTTGTTCAATTTGTTTTTTATCAAGGTAAAAATGGCAAATAAGTTGCTTAATGATGTCTCTTCTTATTTTGTCATCTTGATTTAAGGTAAATCCTTTCCATAAACCATTACCTTGTTGTTTAACTAAAGTTTGATAATTTTTTAGATCTTTATGGTTCTGTGCATAACTATCACCCAACATACTAATAGCTGACACACCAAGACCCAATAAATCTGAATCTCCTTTAGTTGTGTATCCTTGAAAGTTACGATGCAATTTATTTTCTTGTTGAGCAATAGCCAACTCATCGGTTGGTTTGGCAAAATGATCCATACCGATAAATTGATAACCGGCTTGAGTTAATTTTTCTATACTAGTTTGTAAGATCTTTAATTTTTGATTAGCGTTAGGTAAATCATAATCTTTGATTTTACGTTGCGCAGCAAAACGACTAGGTAAATGGGCATAATTAAAAACGCTTAATCTATCGGGTGAAATATCAATAACTTTATTTAAAGTTTCGGTAAAACTTTCAACGGTCTGTTTAGGTAATCCATAAATTAAATCGAGGCTAATTGATCGAAAATTATTTTTTCGTGCTTGAGCAATCAACGAGCGGATTAAATTTTCATCTTGTTCTCGGTTAATTAGATTCTGAATTTCATGATTGAAATCTTGAATTCCCATACTTAACCGATTAAAGCCTAGTTCAGAAAGATGATCGATTGTTTGTGTACTGATTTCTCTGGGGTCTATTTCAATTGATAATTCAGCATCTTGAGTAAAGTTAAAATGTTGTCTGATTGATGTGATTAATCGTGTCATTTCATCATCAGTCAAAAAAGTAGGAGTGCCTCCGCCCCAATGCATTTGGCTTACAATACGATTTTTAAACAACTCTGACCGTTTAGCAATTTCAATATCTAGTATATCGAGATACTGGGTAACTTTATGGGTTTGCCGGGTAATAAGTTTATTACAACCGCAAAAGTAACAAAGTTTATGGCAAAACGGAATGTGGACATATAGTGATAATGAACGTTCAGGATAACGTGTGGCAGCTGAAAGAAAGTTTTGTTCAGTGAACTGCTCATTAAATTCAAGCGCAGTTGGATATGAAGTATATCTTGGGCCGGAATAGTTATACTTTTCTATCAACGCTTGGTCCCATAGCTGAGATTGAATCATATTGTGTTTATTTAATCCTGCTTTTGACATTGTTGTTTCCATCACATTTTGCTTTACTACGCTTTTTAATTTGCGCTTTAATTTTAATACGATTGATTTTTTTCAAATACAATAATGTGCAGATAAATAATCCCAAATATAAACCGAGCATAATAAATATTGGCATGGTTAATGACTCTTTATTGACATTATTTGGAAAATGAAATTATAAATTTCTAGTTCATATTAAATAAATCTAACTTAATTACGTTTAAGTAAGCTGACAATATCTTCTTTAGGCTCTTCTAACTCGTCATCAAAATCATTATCTTCATAACCTAATTGTTTCATCAGTTGATTAATGCGATCTAGTTTATTATCAAGATAAGATTGTTGTTCATTAGTCAATGTTTTGCCTTGCTCAACTAAATCAAGTAAATGGTCAAGTTTAGTATCATTTTCAAGCTGGTCTAATTCTTGTTCTGGTGTTAATTTGACCTTTTTAGGTTGATTAACTTTTATAATTGGATCATCCGTTTGCACTAATGAAATTGGTTTTTTACTACCAATTCGCGGATCTTTAATGATATTTGACGTTTTTTTATTGTTTTGTTTGCCGTTAAAACGAGAACCACTAGGTAAACCTTTATGTTTACGTTTGCGCTTAAGTTCTCGAGACTCTTCATTAATCTCTTGACGGGTTTTTTTCGATTTATTTTTTAACATACAATCTCAATTTAATATCTGGTTATAAATTTACTTAAACATATTTTACCAGCAAGTCATTAATATAGCTATGAGCAGAAGTTAATGCGAATTTATGATTGTAAAAAAATAGATTTAGTATAATCTGAGCCAAATAATTTTTAAATATTGAGCAAATAAAACATGAAAAATCATTTGAGCCCTTATATGCAATTTACCCGACAAGAGTGGGCTGGCTTGCGTAATGCGGTACCGATGACTTTAACTGCTGAAGAATTAACCTCGTTACAAGGAATTAATGAAGATTTGTCTATGGATGAAGTAAGTGAAATTTACTTGCCTTTATCTCGATTACTCAATTATTATATAAGCAATAGTTTTAGCCGTCAGGCAGTCTTATCAAAGTTTCTAGGTAAAAGTCAGAAAATACCTTATGTTATCGGTATTGCTGGTAGTGTTGCTGTTGGTAAAAGCACCACAGCTCGTGTCTTACAAGCATTATTAACTCGTTGGCCGGAACATCGCAAAGTTGCGTTAGTAACGACCGATGGCTTTTTATATCCCAATCGTTATCTTGAAGAACGTGGTATCATGAATAAGAAAGGATTTCCTCAATCTTATGATATCAAAAAGTTAATTAATTTTGTTGCTGATGTAAAGTCAGGTCAGTCAGAAGTTAAAGCACCCGTTTATTCTCATTTGGTTTACGATATTGTTGAAGACGAACAGATTACTATCGACAGTCCAGATATTTTAATTCTTGAAGGATTAAATGTTTTACAAGGCACCATAAATTATACACAGGCTAACAATCGGGTGTTTGTTTCCGATTATGTAGACTTTTCAATATATGTCGATGCACAATTACCCTTATTACACGATTGGTATGTGAATCGATTTTTAAAATTTAGAGCTGGGGCATTTAGTGATCCTAACTCTTACTTTAACCACTATTCTAAGCTTCCCGAGGAAGAGGCTGTGAATATTGCTAACCGCCTTTGGCGAGAAATTAATGAATTGAATTTGATCGAAAATATCCTGCCAACACGGGAACGAGCAAGTTTGATTTTAACCAAAGGTAAAGATCATAAAGTAGATTGTGTTCAATTAAGAAAATAAACTTAGGGGAATCAATATGAAATCAGCAATTAGGTTATTAAGTAAGTTAAGCATTATCACTTTAGTTACTGCATTTTCTGTAAACAGTTATGCAACAAATAATGATGAATACCAAGGGTTAAATTGTGACGGAAAAAAACAAGCAATCCAAACTAAAATAGATCAAGCTAAGAATGCCAATAATGCTAATGAAGTTGCAGGTCTTGAAAAAGCGCTTCAAGAAGTTAATACCAATTGTAAAGATGAAACATTAGAAGAAAAATATAAAAGATTAGTGGTTGAAAAAACTAAAGATGTTACTGATAAAACTAAAGAATTAGCAGAAAAGACTAAAGAATATGCAAAAGACAAACTCAATGCAAATCAAGATAAAATTGATGCATTAAAAGCTAAATTAAATGATGCTGAAAAAGAGTTATCTGATGCTAAAGATAAACTTGCTGATTATTACAAACAAATGACTAGCAAATAGAGTAAAGTTAAACGCAAAAAAGTGCCTTCCTCAACTTTTTTGTTAGATAAGCACCATTAATCGAGCGTTAATGGTGCTTTTTTATTGATAAAAGATAATGTGCTTAAACTAGACTTTTCTGCCTAAAAAGAGTAAGGTGTGCGCCTTATTACGTGGTTCGTGAACCTCCCACGCTAAAAAACTAAGGAAAATTTAATGAGCAACATTACACTACTTGGCGACCAATCTGTTCGCTATCCAACTGACTATTGTCCAAATATTTTAGAAACCTTTGATAATAAACACCCCGGTAATGATTATTTTGTTAAATTTAATTGCCCGGAATTTACCAGCCTTTGTCCTATCACTGGTCAACCTGATTTTGCGACGATTTATATTTCGTATGTCCCCAATATAAAGATGGTGGAAAGTAAATCGCTCAAACTCTATTTATTTAGCTTTCGTAATCATGGTGATTATCATGAAGATTGCATTAATATCATTATGAAAGATCTGATTAAATTAATGGATCCTAAATATATTGAGGTTTGGGGGAAATTTACACCACGTGGTGGTATCTCTATCGACCCTTATGCTAATTACGGTAAACCTGGTACTAACTGGGAACAAATTGCGCTTAATCGTTTAGCTAATCACGATCTTTATCCTGAAAAAGTCGATAATCGTTAATTTTTTTCGTACACAAATTAAATCGGAACCGTTAAAAATGCAAAATCGTAAAGCACTAGTGATATTTTCTGGTGGGCAAGATTCTACTACCTGTTTACTGCAAGCCATTGCTGATTATGGGCGTGAAAACGTTGAAACAATCAGCTTTCAATATGGTCAACGACATGCCATTGAGCTTGAAAAAGCCAAATGGATTGCTGACGATCTTGGTGTAAAGCAAACCGTCATTGACACTTCAGTGATCAAACAAACAACTAATAATGCCTTGATTGATGACTCGCAAGAAATTAAATCAGCTCAAGAAGGGAATTATCCGAATACCTTTGTTGACGGGCGTAATATGCTATTTTTATTGTTAGCCGGGTGTTATGCCAAACAGCACAGTATTAAAGATATCATTATTGGCGTATGTGAAACCGATTTCAGTGGTTATCCGGATTGTCGAGATATCTTTATTAAATCCATGAATGTTTCGATGAATTTAGCCTTGGATTACACGTTTAACATCATCACCCCATTAATGTATCTGACTAAAGCGCAAACATGGGAAATGGCTGATAAACTTGGTTATCTTGATTATATTCGGCTACACACTCACACTTGTTATTATGGGGTAGAGGGTGGATGTGGTAAATGTCCAAGCTGTATCCTTCGAGATAAAGGTTTAACTCAATACCTTAATCAATCAAATTAACACTGGGTTCACTCACCCCATTAAAAAAGGAAAAACTTATGTATCTGAACACTAATTCAGAACAAACGAGCAAATTTACTCATACTCAACAAATGAAGGCTCTTGGCTGGCTTTCGTTTTTTCATATCTTAGTTATTGCTTCGAGCAATTATCTGGTACAAATCCCATTTGATATCTTCGGTTTTCATACCACATGGGGAGCATTTACCTTTCCATTTATCTTTTTAACCACCGATTTAACCATTCGGGTATTTGGTGCTAGTCTTGCCAGAAAGATTATCTTTGTAGTGATGATACCGGCATTACTGTTCTCTTATTCCATTTCGGTTGTGTTTTTTGAAGGGCATTGGATGGGATTTTCAGCTTTATCTGATTTTAACAGTTTTGTTTTCCGTATTGCTTTAGCCAGTTTTGCCGCTTATTTAGTCGGGCAATTGATGGATATCACCGTGTTTAATTATTTACGTAAGAATAAAGCATGGTGGGTTGCGCCTTCGGCGTCAGCGGTGTTAGGTAATGGTATAGATACTATTGTCTTTTTTGCCATTGCCTTTTATCAAAGTAGTGACGAATTTATGGCCAATCATTGGATCGAGATTGCCGCAATTGACTATAGTTTTAAAATTTTGATTTGTGGATTATTCTTCTTACCGCTTTATGGCATTATTTTGAATTTCATTTTAAAAAAACTGCTTATAAAATCACTATAACAACCTGATTAATTACTTAATTATTCGGAATAATTGTTAATATTTAGAGCTTATCAGCGTTATGATAAGTTCTAAATGCTAAAACCCCTCTCAAAAACCCCGTTCCTCAACTTTTTTTACCAATTTAAAACATTTAATTATCTCAAAAAAAATTAAAAATCTTGATAAAGATTCTTTGCTAAAGTTTTTGTGAAAGTGCATAATATAAACAAAAAAATAAGTAGTATTTTTATCAGGAATAGAAAGGATTTAGGTGAAACAATGAGATTGATAAAACACTTAGCTGTGTTGGGTTTGTTTTTGACGTTATGCGCTTGTGATAATCAAAAAGATAAATCGACAGATTCAGTAAGTAATAATAAAACTGAATTAACTACAAATAATACCAGTAATACCAGTAATACAACGCATGATTCGAGTACAAATTCGCAATCTCATAACCCATTTAATCCAACACCTGAACTAATCGAAAAATATAAAGGTAAAAATCTAAAAGTTCTCGATAGTTCAGAATTAATCATTGATGGTTCAAGCACATTAGTCGTGACGTTTTCCGTTCCTCTCAATCCGAAATTGAATTTTTCAAATTTATTAAGATTGGTTGACAAAGAGAGTGGTGTGGTTGATGGCGCTTGGGAGTTGTCTGATAATGGCCTTGAATTAAAACTTCGCTACCTTCAGCCAAATCGTAAATTGGTTTTAACTATCGATAAGATGTTATCAGCGATTAATGATAGCCATTTGTCATCTGTTTATGAAGCTCAAATAACCACCCAAGATCGCCAACCTATGGTTGGTTTTGCTAGTACTGGATTTTTATTACCAAGTAAATCCATGAGTGGATTGCCGATTAATACGCTCAATGTTGATAAAGTTGATATAAACTTTTTCAAAATTAAGCCAGAAAAATTACCTATTTTGCTTGATAATTATGGTTTTATTGATATGTTGTCAATTTGGCGTTCGCAAAGTATGAGTGAATATACTGATTTAGTTTATTCTTCAAGATTTGATCTTAATCCTAGACCGAATGCTCAAGAAACCATTATCGTTAACCTTTCTACAGTTTCTGAACTTAATCAAGAAGGTGTTTATATTGCGGTAATGAATGAAGCGGGTACTTATAATGAATCAAATCCTGCAACAATATTTTCAATAAGCAATATCGGGATTTCATATCATCGTTATGATAATGGTAAATTAGCGGTAACAACTCATGCTTTAGATAACGGTAAGCCACTAGCTAATATTAATTTAACATTATTATGCGAATCTAATAATAAGCAGTGTAAGAATATTAAGGCAACGACAGATAAAGATGGCTATGTTGAAATCGATGGCAACAACAAGGCATATAGCGTATTGACTGCAACCGATGGCGAGCAAACTTCATTTTTGATGGTTAATCGTGCTGCGCTTAATTTAACTGATTTCAATTTATCGGGCAAACCTTTCTACCAAAAACAATTATTTGTTTTTGGCCCTCGTGACCTTTATCGTCCAAAAGAAACCGTCTATTTTAATGCACTATTACGTGATGCAGATGGACAGCCATTACCTGATCAACCAATCGTCGCTGAAGTGTTTTCTTCTAATGGTCGAGTTGTCAAAACTTATCAACTAAAAAGCAGTGTGAATACCAATGGTTTATATCAACAACAATTTGTTATCCCCGCTGATGCAGCAACAGGTAATTGGTTAATTCGTTTCAATTTAGGTGATGATAACTATCGCCAGTGGAATTTCAAAGTTGAAGAATTTTTGCCAGAACGTATGGCGATGGAAATACACAGTTCATCTGATGGTCCAATTCTTAAGAGTGAAGATGTTTCTTTTGATATAAAAGGTTGGTATTTATATGGTGCGCCAGCATCTGGTAATCGCTTAGATGCTAATCTTTATTTAAAGAAAGTTGATACCATTGCAGGATTAGATGACTTCAAAATTGGATCAGCTACTGAAGAAAATCCATATCGCGAACTTGATTCTTTAGAGTTAAAGTTAGATAGCGATGGTTTAACTGAAATTAATATTGAGAATAATTATTGGTCAGGAAGCTCATCACCTCTAAAAGTCGTTTTACAAGCTAGTTTGCTAGATTCTGGTGGTAGACCAGTTACGCGCTATGCAACACAAACTATTTGGCCTGCACCTAAATTGCCGGCAATCCGAGCATTATTTGAAAACTCAGAATATTATGATTGGAATAGCGATAATTATTTTGAGCGTCCAACTGTAGACATAAATAGTAATGCTGAATTCGAAATCGCTTATGTTGATTTGGATGGGGAAAAATTAGGTACAAAATCATTAAAAGCTAGACTAGTTCGTGAGCGTAATGATTACTATTGGGTTTGGTCAGAGGAAGACGGTTGGCGTCAAAGTTCCAACTCGAAGGAATTTGTGGTTTCTGAAGATCAGTTATCTATTGAGGCAGGCAGTACCACAAAAATAACCTATCAACCTACTGATTATGGTGCTTACCGAATTGAAGTGGTAGATACAAGCAGTAAAGTCGTATCAAGTCTCAGATTCTGGGCTGGTTATGATTGGGAAGATAATACTCATGGTACTAAATCTGTACGCCCAGACCAAGTTAAGTTAAGTATTGATAAACCATCTTATAATCCTGGAGATGTCGCTAAAGTTAATGTTCAAGCACCTGTAGCTGGTTCTGGTTATATTTCTCTCGAAACCAATGATGGAACCATTTGGAAAAAAGCCATTACGGTGGGTGAAGAAGGTTTAGATGTCGAAATTCCTATTGAAAAATGGGGGCGACATGATATCTATATTAGTGCTATGATTATTCGCCCTTCGACTGATGCTTCCGTGCAAACAGTTAAACGAGCAATTGGTTTACTCCATTTACCAATTGATACGTCTAATCGTCAATTAAATGTGACAATTGATACACCGGTACAAGTAGAACCTGAAACTGTTGTGCCAATTAAAATTAAAATGGATAAACCATCTGTCCAAAAAGATAAAAAAGTGACTGTATTGGTTTCAGCTGTTGATTCAGGTGTTTTAAATATCACTGATTATGTCACACCAGATCCTTATGCTTGGTTTTTAGGACGTAAACGTTTTAATGTAGATTTTAACGATGTCTATGGCAGCTTAATTGAAGCTACTGGTCGTAATGTAAATATGAGCTTTGGTGGTGATGCGATGGGCGCTGGCGGTAAAAAACCGTCAAATGAAGTTCAAATTGTTGCGCAACAACTCAAAACCATTCAATTAGATGATAATGGGGAAGGTGTGATTAATTTACCTTTACCTAATTTTAATGGTGAGCTACGTATAATGGCTCAAGCATGGGATGATAATCGTTTTGGTAAAGCTGATAAAAAAATGAAGGTTTCAGCTCCGGTTATAGTTGAATTATCAACTCCTCGATTCTTATCTGGTGGTGATCGCGCTGTATTAGCGTTAGATCTTCATAATTTGACAGATAAAACACAAAATATGAAAGTTGAAGTATCGACTAATGGTTTGATTCATCAAAATGAAGCCAAAACGATATCACTCAAACTTGATAGTAAACAAAAAGATATCATTCAAATCCCTGTTATTGCAGATTATGGTTATGGTACTGGTTCGGTAACGATAGCGGTCAAAGGTATTTTACTTGAAGATAATTCTGACACTAAAATTGAAAGATCATGGTCAATTGGAGTAAGGCCTGCATATGCCGGAACAACGAGATCTTATGTGTTAGCACTAGATGCCAATGAGAATTGGGAATTACCAAACGATGCATTAACAGGATTAATTGATAACACTGTTGAAGGGCAATTGGTCATTTCTAATCAGCCGCCGTTAAATATTGCTCAATATATCAAAGATTTATTTGCATATCCTTACGGTTGTTTGGAACAAACAACGAGTGGTTTATTCCCATCATTATATGCTAATAGTAAACAACTCGCAGAACTAGGTATTAAAACTGATTCAGATGAGAAGCGTCGTGAAAAAGTGCAATTAGGTATTTCACGTATCTTATCAATGCAACGAAGTAATGGTAGCTTTGGGCTATGGAATAGTCATAGTGAAGAAGAGCATTGGTTGACAGTTTATGCAACAGATTTCTTGTTGCAAGCTAAAGAACGAGGTTATCAAGTTAGTGATAAAGCGCTTGATTCAGCAATGACACGTCTAGGTCAATATATCTATGATACGTCTGCATATAATAATTTTGGTTATTATGGAGATTCACGTAGTTTTGAGTTTTCTAAGTTGTCAATTAAAGCCTATGCATTAATGGTTTTAACTAAACAAAATAAAGTTACCTCAGCAATGCGTAACGAGATAAATTATTTATCAGACAAGATAAGTAATGATAAGTCATTTATCTATTCGCCATTACCTATAGCTCAACTAGCGGTTGCTGCTAAATTAAATGGTAATCAAAATGTTTATGAAAAATTATTACCTTTAGTTTTTAGCACTTCGTATCAATACAATAATCACTGGTTTGGTAATTACGGTAGTGAAATACGTGATGAAGCATTAATTCTATCTTTATTAATAGAAAACAAAATAGCTCAGAATAAACAAGGTACTTATCTGTATAATTTATCAGATTTATTAAACAGTAAACGATATTTCTCAACACAAGAATTAAATTCATTGTTTATTGCTGGTTGGTCATTAGAACAGCATAGAAGTGGTAATAAATTTAAAGTATCAGTGAATGGAAAAGTTAATGAAGTTGATTCAGTATTTTCTCATTCATATGATTTTGATAAATTAACCCAAGGATTATCGATTGATAATTCAGAATCAGATGAGCCACTATATGTTAAGTTCTCTGTAACAGGTTATTCTAAAACACCTCCAGCGCCAACCTCAGCTGATGGTTTCTTTAACATCAGTCGTACGTATTATGATTTGCAGGGTAATAAAATATCACCAGCAGATTTAGATGTAGGTTCTATGATGGTTGTGGTTTTAGATGTAATAGCTAAAGAACAAGTTCATGATGCGTTGGTTGTTGATTTCTTACCAGCTGGTCTAGAGCTTGAAAATCAAAACCTTTCTAATAGTAGTGTGAATTTATCATCAATTCCTGGTATAGCTAAATTAATGGGAGATGATGATGCTAGTAATATTAAATATCAAGAATATAGAGATGATAGATATGTTGCCGCTGTTAACATTAATAATTATGTGGGGCGCAATAAATATCGAAAACGTTTAGTGTATTTAGTTAGAGCAGTAACTACTGGCGATTACATGATTCCTTATCCTTATGTAGAATCTATGTATCGTCCAGACCGTTTTGCTATAGGACAATCACCTGATTTCATGACTATTTCAAATCCTAAGCAGGAAGAAAATTAATTAGATATTAATATACGTTACTAATTATTCCGCCAATATATTTGGCGGAATTTTTATTTATAAATACATTTGGCTGGGTCACATAATAAAGATAATGAAAAAATGCTTTTATAAAATATTTAAATTTTTTTTGATATTATTAGTTTTATTGAGCAGTAGTTTTTTTATTGCTGACTCTCTTTTTCCTTTATCTATTTCACAAAATAAAACTACACAAACCGTTGTTGCAGAAGATGAAACGCCATTATGGCGATTTGCTGATCAAAATGGTGTTTGGCGTTATTCAGTCAGTCTTGATGAAGTGCCAGACTATTATCTTGAAGTTTTATTAAATTATGAAGATCGCTATTTTTATGAACATATAGGTATTAATCCGATTTCTTTATTTCGTGCAGCTTGGCAAAATATATCAAATGATAAAATCGTTTCCGGTGGTAGTACTATATCTATGCAAGTGGCAAGATTATTATATCCACACGATCGAACGCTAACGGGTAAGCTAAAACAGATCTTTAGAACCCTCCAGCTTGAATTACATTATAGTAAAGATGAAATCTTAACTTTATATATTAACCACGCACCCTATGGTGGCACAATAGAAGGTATTGGGGCGGCAAGTTGGTCTTATTTTGGTAAACAGCCCAAAGAGTTAACAAGAAGTGAGGCAGTATTATTAGCAGTGTTGCCTCAAGCCCCAAGTCGATTACGACCCGACCGATTTCCTGAAAGAGCCAAACAAGCTCGTGATAAAGTATTAGACCGATTGGCAGAATATAAAGTATGGTCAAATGATTTAATCGAAACCGTTCGACGCGATGAGGTTTGGGTATATCCACGAAAAGCACCACAAGTGGCTCCCTTACTGGCTTATCGTTTAAAAAATAAATACCCTAATGAGGATATTATTCATTCCACTATTGATGTTTCAATTCAATATAATTTAGAAGATTTAGCCATCAATCGTGTGAAACAACTACCGCCTAAAACATCATTGGCTATTTTAGTAGTCGATCATACTGATATGGCAGTAAAAGGCTATGTCGGTTCAGCTGATTTTAATGACAATGAACGCTTTGGCCAAGTTGATATGATTAGTGCCTTACGTTCTCCTGGCTCTACACTAAAACCTTTTATTTATGCGCTTGCTCTTGATGACGGTATGATTCATTCTGAATCGCTATTACAAGATGTTCCTCGTATTACTACCGATTATCGTCCGACCAATTTCGATGATGGTTTCTATGGGCCGGTTAGTGTATCTGACGCATTAAGTAAATCATTAAATTTACCAGCGGTTCAATTAATTGAGTTATATGGCCCAAAACGATTTGCAGGTAAATTGGCTGGTATTGGGTTACCTTTATCTTCGATAGGCAACGAGCCTAATATCTCCTATATATTAGGTGGTGCTTCATTAAGGATGGATAATCTTGTTAGTGCATATAGTGCATTTGCTAGGCATGGCGAAGTGAGTCCATTGCGCTTTACTCAAAAAGAGCCATTGATTAATAAACCCTTTATTTCAGATGGTAGTGCTTGGATAACAAGACAAATGTTGATTAATAGTAATCTATTAGCTTATAAAACAGGAACCAGTTATGGCTATCGGGATGCTTGGGCAGTTGGTATCAATCCAAGATATTTAATTGGCGTTTGGGTAGGGCGTCCTGATGGTACTCCCGTTGTTGGGCAATATGGTTCAATGTCTGCAATGCCAATTTTACAACATGTTAATTCTATTTTGTTAAATAGAGAAAATCGTTTAAATCGTCCACTTACTACTTATGAAAAACCAGCATCAGTATCTTCTACGAAAATTTGTTGGCCATTAGGGCAACCTCTTCCAGAATCTGATGTAAATTGTCACCGTCAAAAGACTGCATGGGTTTTAAACAATATGACACCGCCAACATTAAGTACCTATGGTGAACTAAAAAATAATATCTATCGTTCTGGGTGGATAACGATTTGGGTAAATGAACGAGGTGAACGTGTTGCTGCTGATTGTCCCGGAGCACAAAAAAAACAACTTGCCCTATGGCCAGTATCATTAGAAAACTTTTTGTTAACAAAAGAGAAAAGGCGGACTTTATTACCACCAATTGATAAAAGTTGCCCTGTAATGGGACAAGATGTTTTTGCTTCACTCAATATTGTAGGTTTACGTGATAAACAATTGATTAGAGCATTACCAGGAAGTCATCAAGTCACAGTTGATTTAACTCCAGAGGGTGGATATGGGGAAAAATGGTGGTTTTTAGATGGAAACTTATTTGCTAATTCCAAAGATAATGAAAAAGTGGCCTTAACTATTG
Source organism: Gilliamella sp. B2911 (assembly GCF_026536965.1). NCBI lineage: Bacteria > Pseudomonadati > Pseudomonadota > Gammaproteobacteria > Orbales > Orbaceae > Gilliamella > Gilliamella sp. B2911. Next base: position 55,776 of record NZ_JAFNNA010000007.1, read on the forward strand.
CTAAAAAAGGTGTTCATCGTTTGCTATTATTAGATGAAAGCGGACAAATATTTCGATTAAAGTTTATGTCAGATTAATTAAGTAACAAACTCAGTGGTTAATTTATTGCCCATTAAATTTGTAATGGATCTTTATCTGAGGTTTATTTTAATCGGAATTAACAGAAATATCTAATGTGGCAGAAACAGTTAGCATTTACACTATATGTCAGCGTCAATGTGATTGAAAGATAGGTTTAACAAAAGTATATAATCGTTTCACCGTTTGTTAACTATAAAATAGTAGAATATTATGCATCTTCTAAATGTATTTTCTGGTATTAATTCAAGTAGATAATTGTTTTTTTCAGTATGCTAGAATAACTAAATAGATAAAAAGCGGGGTTTTACCCCACTTTTTTCAAATCGAGGAAGGATGTTTTAAATGCTTAGTTTAAATATAGCCATGGTCAAAAATATTAATTTACTTCTAACGGTTTTCCATCGGTTTCAATATTAATAAATTCCATACCGGTAGGGTTTACCGCCATGATAGCTTTGGCTAATGTTTCATGAAAAACGATATGAAGCGATTCTCTTAATAGAAAAACTAATCTTTGTTCCAAAGGAATTTCACTTAAAATTTTTCTGTCCAAAATGAGTTTTTTTATAAAATATGTCATTCTAGGCTTTTCATAATCGGATTTATCTTTATCTAAAGCCTCGATTATATTGTCAGAAAGTAGACAAAAATAGTCTTTAATTATTTTCCCTTGTGGGGTTGTTAATTCAGTGTCAATAATTTTAATCCCTTTGGGCTTAAAGCTTTCAATCACATTTGCTATTTTATCGGTAATAAAAATCTCAGGACCAGACAAAAAATCAGACATAACGGGCTGAGAGGGTATAGTTCCATTAAATTCTAAATTTATTAAAGTGGGGTTTAAGCGATCATCACGATCCGTTATACGAATCAATGGATAGGCTTGGTCTGATTTTCTCTGTATAAAATAATAATTTTCCATGTTTTATTTCTCTTCAACAGGTTGTAAGTTTGTTTGGAGATAAAATAGTTTTGCTGATTTTTGGTTAAAATAGTAGCATGATGCATGTTGTGTGAAGAGTTTATTTTTGTAAAAATTTTATATATCTATTATCTTTTTTAATGCGTTAAATAACAAAATAGATAGAAGATTGGACTTACTTTCCTTCTGTATGCTCCCTGTTGCCATATTCATGAACGCTATTTTTTTCATATAGATATCATTTAAACATATGTCTAATCTTTATTGCTGAAATAAAATTGCATTAGGAATTATTAATCTGATCAAAACCACCATTTTTCAACTTTGGTAAATGAAACGCCTTGAGGTTTAACTGACATAATGGCATTGACAATTGATTTATGATATAAGTGTATAGTACTAAACTCAAATAATTTAAAAATTAATCTTTTTTCTAAAGGTATTTCAGCTAAAATTTCTTTATCTAATTCAAACCGATCGATCCAGCTTAACAAATTAGGATCTGTACGATCTACTTTACATTTAGAATTTTCTCTATCGACAGCTTTTAGATAATTATAGATATGTAGATAAAAATAATCTTTTAAAATGTCTCCAGTATTGGTCTCGATTTCGGCTGGTATAAGCTGAATTCCCTCAATATGCATAGCATCTAAGACATTGGCTATCTTTTTTGAAACAATGCTACTTGGTTCTGCAAAATAATCGCCAATTACAGGTTTACTAGGAATAGGGGCACAAAACCTAAATTGAGTTAATTCGGGATTTTCAATTCTTTCTCTTGTTCTCGGATACATCATGGTATGCCTGGAATCATCTTGTGGACCAATTAAAGGATAGGCTTTATCATATGCTCGATCAATAATATAATATTCAAACTCGTCATTTGTGCTATTCATGTTTCTTATTCATTTTATTTAATGTTATTGGATTTTATTGATTATTGTTGAATTTATTCTAATTTTCAATCAATATCATATTTTTTTATAGTTTTAAATTAACTCAATAGTTTCTTTTAAATCTTTTAGTTGGCAGAGAATTTGGCTCTCAATAACCCTATTTATTTTTTTGAATATCAAATCCATTAGTGGTGAGTGTAAAGAGAGAGCTTTTATCAATTCAGATGATTTTTAGCTTACTATCTATTTTACACGTATATCCCTTTTATTATTCTTCGACTGGTACCTTTCTACAATCCAGCTGGCACAAAAGTGCAAAGACACTCAGCTTAATTTTATGATGTGTACAGGTATTAAATGCTAAAACACGAGTTATTTTATTGCTAATATTACAATTCTATACTCTTTATAAATTATAGGTTATTTTAAATATAACTTTAAGTTATAAGCACCTAAATAATTGTTATTTATTACTCCGAATATTTTATTGATAGACTTAACCCCTATACAAAGTCCAATGGAGGATAATAACAATGAAATTTTTAACTAAATCACTGACGGTGGTTGCCTTAATCAGCTCAATATTCGTTGCGAGCTCAGCCTACGCCGATCGCTTAGATGATATTGAAAAACGCGGACAGATCAAAATAGCGGTATTTGACAGTAATCCTCCGTTTGGATTTATTGATGAAAAAACTAATAAAATTGCTGGGCTTGATGTTGATTATGCTAATGAAATTGCTAAAGCATTGAATGTAAAAGTCGAACTTGTTCCAACTAATCCAGCCAACCGTATTCCTTTACTAACCTCACAAAAAGCAGATCTGATTGTTGCAAACTTTACGGTTACTGATGAACGATCTAAAACAGTCGATTTTAGTTTGCCTTATTTTGCTACTGGCCAGAAGTTTGTAGCTAAAAAAGGATTCCTAAAAACAGCAGATGATCTTAAAAATCTTCGTATAGGTGCCGATAAAGGTACAGTGATGGAAATTACTCTACGTGAGAAGTACCCAACTGCTAAAGTAATCTCATATGATGATACACCTTTTGCTTTTGCAGCATTACGCAATGGTGTTGTACAAGCTATTACTCAAGATGACGCAAAGTTAATTGGTTTACTTGCTAATGTTCCAGAAGAACAACGAGCTGCTTTTGAAATATCTCCATTTAGTATAACTCAAGAATATCAAGCTGTAGGTATTCCAAAAGGGGAAACCCGCTTGAAAGAAAAAGTTGACCGAATATTATTAAAGCTTGAAAATGATGGTGAAGCGTTAACTATCTATAACCGTTGGTTTGGACCTGATACAAATTCAGCCATGCCTCGTGGTGATTTCAAAATAGGTAAAGGTCAATAAATAATGTATGAGCAATTACTGGAACCTCGTTATTTATGGTGGTTGTGGGATGGTTTTTTAGTCACTATCGCTATTTCAGTTTTAACAATCATTCTCTCTACAATATTTGGTTTTTTGCTAGTTATTGCTCAACAAAGTCATATCAAAATTATCAAAGGCGTTGTAATTAGTTATAACGCTATTTTTCGTTATTCTCCATTGTTACCGCAGCTTTTTTTCTGGTATTTTGGTATAGGTAATTTGTTACCAGTAGAATTTAAAATGTGGCTATTTGATGAACCGCAAATCCAGCTGTTTTTTTTCTCTTTAAAAATGCCTTCTTTTGAATTTATTATTGGTTTAATTGGATTAACATGTTACTCCAGCGCTTTTATTGCTGAAGAATTTCGAGCAGGAATTTTGGGAATAAGCAATGGTCAAGAACAAGCATCATTAGCTTTAGGTCTTACACGTTGGCAAAGTATGCGGTTTATTATTTTACCTCAAAGCATTCGTATCGCATTTCCTCCGTTAATTGGTCAATATATGAATATCATCAAAAATTCCTCTTTAACAATGGCTATTGGGGTGTTGGAACTATCTTATGTTTCACGTCAAGTTGAAACCGAATCTCTGAAAACATTTCAGGATTTTGCTATAGCAACATTTTTATATATTTTAGCCATTGTTATTGTTGGAACATTAGGCAATATTTATCAATCAAAGCGATTAAACAGGGTCTAATTTTTTATGGATTTTAAAGGTTTTGAAGTAATTTGGAATAATTTAGATTACCTAATGTGGGGTAATTTCCCAGGCGGTATTCTGTTGACTCTTTTGATGAGCTTAGCTGCTATTATCTTTTCGTCTATTTTAGGTATTTTCGCTGGTATTGGTCTAACTGTTTGCAAAGGATTTTTACGTCAACTTTTAGTTGTAGTATTAGGATTTTTAAGAGCGATTCCCGTTATTATGCTGATATTTTGGACTTATTTTTTGTTGCCAGTGCTATTGAATGTTGATGTGCCAGCTATTACAACAGTTATTTTTGCTTTATCTTTAATTGGTGGCGCATATATTGGTCATTCTGTGTATGCGGGAATGGTAGCTATTGCTAAAGAACAGTGGCAAGCGGCTTTTTCGTTAGGTTTAAATAAAAGACAAGTCATCATTTTTGTTATTCTTCCTCAAGCATTAAAAATGATGCTGCCTTCATTTGTAAATCAATGGGTATCATTAATTAAAGATACGTCTTTAGCTTATATAGTGGGTGTTGCAGAATTTACATTCATTGCTACCCAAATTAATAATCGTAGTATGGTTTATCCTACTGAAATCTTTTTGTTTGTGATTGTTGTTTATTTTATCATTTGCGCTGCACTTGATTTTACCGTCACTTTATTGCCGAAATACCATTTGATTACTCGAAAAAATAAACGATAAATATCATTTATTAAATGTTCAAAATCCTTTTTAAGGTTCTTTTAAGCTTTATTGATTAAATTACAACTAAATATTGTTTTTATAGGTCGTTGTATGTTGCTTGATATGAACACTCATCTTTTTTTATTAATTAATGCTCAAGAACAAGCCTCCAAATTATTTATTCTTTTTGCCATATTTTGTGCAAATTATTTAATCTTTGTTCCTATAGTCATATTGGGAATATGTTTTTTATTCAAACCTGTTTATAGACAATTAATCATAAAAATTGCTTTAGGTTTGGCTGTAGCCTTATTTGTAACCTTTGTTATTCGACATCTATTTTATTCTCCACGACCATTTGTTCTTAATATTGGTACCAACTATTTGAATCACGATAAAACGAGTTCTCTTCCTAGTCAGCACGCTGTTTTTATTTGGACTATTTGCTTCTCACTTTATCTAAATTATAAAAAGCAATTTAAAGCATTAACTTATCTATGTACGATTGTTGCATTACTTGTTTGTTGGAGTCGAATCTACTTAGGTGTTCATTGGCCACTGGATATTCTGGTGGGTATGTTGTTAAGTTTTATCTCTGTTTATTTAGTCAAAAAGATATGGTTTATACGTTCAAAAAGTTTTAAATAATTATTCGCTAAATTATAACTATCAAAATGAACTTAAATTTTTAAAGCATTGGGAAATAAATAGTAAAGCGTATAATAGTTGTAAATGTTACATTTCTTAAATCAAAATTAGGTAACACTATAATGAAAATTCTTATAGTAGAAGATGATAGTTTATTACAAAAAGGTTTATATGACGCGATAACGTCTAATGGCTATGTTTGTGAAGTCGCATCTAATGGCAAGCAAGCTGAGGATCTTATTGAGTTTGCACAGTTTAGTTTAATTATTCTTGATTTAGGTTTGCCTGATTGTGATGGCTTAGAGTTACTCACCCGATGGCGCAAAAAAAATATCGATATTCCTGTACTAATTTTAACCGCTCGCGATACTATCGAAGATAGAGTTGAAGGTTTAGATCTTGGTGCAGATGATTATTTAATAAAACCCTTCGCCTTAACCGAATTGCTAGCCAGAATAAGAGCGTTAATTCGTCGAAATCAAGGAACTGCCGATAATATTGTTAACTATGGTCCTATTTCAATAGATATTAAACTTCAAAAAGCTACTTTAAATAATCAAGAAGTGATATTGACGCCAAAAGAATTTATTTTACTATCTAGATTGATGTTGAAAGCCGGTGAAAAAGTGCATCGAAGTTTATTACAAAATGATCTATATGATTGGCAGAGTGATCCAAGTTCAAATGTGCTTGAAGTTTATATTCACGCCTTAAGGAATAAATTAGGAAAAGATTTAATTAAGACTGTGCGTGGGTATGGCTATCAACTCAATATTAATAATTAGTTATTATTTTAAAATTAATTGAATGGCAAATTTATGATTGAACAGTCTTTGAATAATATTCGACATAGTATCCGTTGGAATCTATTTTTTACTTTGGGTGCAATAATGTTAATTTGCCAAATTATTACGGTATTTTGGTTATGGCATGAGAGTAAAGAGCAAATTGATGTTTTAGTTAACTTAACGTTAAGTCAAAATAAAATAGATGAAGTGGTTGAACATGAAGAATTAGAAGCAATTTTTGCATTATTTTGCTCAGCTTTTTCCATGATGGTTGTAACTTTATTTTTGGCCTATAAGGCGATTAAATGGATTACTAAACCCCTTGAGATACTTGAAAAAGATTTAAATAAAAGAACTGAAGATAATCTTAAGCCAATAAAACCAATCAGTAATATGCGTGAAATTAAGTCAATTACTACGGTATTAAATAATTTATTTGAAAGGCTTAATAATACATTATCTCAAGAACGTTTATTTACAGCAGATGTAGCTCACGAGATGAGAACACCTTTAGCAGGTATTCGATTACATCTAGAATTATTAGAAAGTAAAGATAAAATAGATTGCCATGAGTTAATTGAACGAATAGATCGTTTAGTAAATACCGTAGAACAACTGTTGATGCTTGCTCGAGCAAGTCAAAAATTTACTCTAGGTCAGTATCAAAAAATTAATTTTCTAGATGATATTCAAATTCCCCTTTTTGATGAATTGACAGAGTTAACAGTACAGAAACAACAAAGTATTGATTGGGAAATTACGGGTAATAATATAATTTTTAATGGTGATGCGACTTTGATTCGTTTACTGATTCGTAATTTGGTTGAAAACAGTTATCGGTATAGTCCAAATGAAAGTAAAATTACTATTAGTTTTTATAAAGATGCTGAAGAAATTGTGATAGCCGTTAAAGATGAAGGGAGCGGTATTGACGAGTCAAAAACAGAAAAGTTAACCCAAGCCTTTTTCAGAATGGATCGTAAACATGATGGAATAGGGCTCGGTTTGAGTATTGTTAATCGTATTACTAAATTACATCATGGCCAATTTACATTAAGAAATCGGCAAGACCAAAAGGGTACGATTGCCGAAGTCAGACTTAATGATTCACATCATCAATTAACTTAGTGATTAATGAATTATGCTTATTTTCTCGAATTAGTGATGATAAAAATCGTTGCCATGTGCGTTCAATTTTGGCTTTTGCAAAAAAGCCTACATAGTTAGCGATAGGAATAAATGTCGAATTACCAATGTTATCAATAATAATTAAGCGATTTTCCTCTGGTGACAAATGCTGAAATAAAATATTTTTACTCTTGATTGTCATAGTAATGATTCTATCTTTCAGCAAGGCTGTTTTTAATGCTTTGAGTGATACAACTAACGCATCATAATTTTGATTAGTTGCTTGTTCGTCGAACAGATATTTTTCTAATGGAATAGAAATTTTTCCATCATAGTCACGAATAAGTTCAAAAACATGACCTTGACCAAAATTAGTCATTACAGGACCATAATATTTTGCTAGCACATCCCATGAGATATTGCGATTTATAAGGTGCTTATAATAGGCAATTTCACGGTTTGTTTCCTCTTCTGCTCCTTCATTATAATTAACTTTGATACATTTATTAGGATCATCGGGGTGATGATAGCATTTGCGGTGTAAACCTTTACTTATATAATCTTTTTCAGCAAGTTGAATTAAGTTTTCCATCAATTTTTATCGTGTTATTTAATATTAGTTAAAAGTGTAGCAGTTACTGTTTTTTCTCGCTACGCTTTTTTTATCATAAATCCTAGCGCTTTTTTAATATTTCTGTATAATATTGCCACCCACGTTACAACAGTGTTTTTCCCAACGCTGTTTTCGGTTGTCAGTATTAGTATAACGACTCGAAGGGGTTAGTTAGTTAATAGTTGCAATCAAAAAGTGTAAATAAATCAAATGATTTATTAACGTGAGATTAATTAAAATTTGGATAAATACAAATGAGTACTTTTTCAGCTAAACCAGAAACAGTTAAACGCGACTGGTATGTTGTAGATGCAGCAGGTAAAACGTTAGGTCGTTTAGCTACTGAAATCGCAAGCCGTTTGCGTGGTAAACACAAAGCAGAATATACACCACATGTTGATACAGGTGACTATATTATCGTTATCAATGCAGAAAAAGTTGCTGTAACAGGCAAAAAACGCACTGATAAAATCTATTATCGTCATACTGGTTACATCGGTGGACTTAAAGAAGCGACTTTTAAAGAAATGATTGAACGTCATCCTGAACAAGTCATCGAAATTGCTGTAAAAGGCATGTTACCGAAAGGTCCTCTTGGTCGTGCAATGTACCGTAAACTAAAAGTTTATGCTGGTAGTGAGCACAATCATGCGGCACAACAACCGCAAGTATTAGATATTTAAGGGGATAGAAGATGGCTGATAATCAATATTACGGTACAGGTCGCCGCAAAAGTTCTGCTGCTCGCGTGTTTATTAAACCAGGTAGTGGAAATATCATTATTAACAAACGTTCATTAGAGCAATACTTTGGTCGTGATACTGCTCGTATGGTTGTTATGCAACCTTTAGAGTTAGTTGAAATGACTGACAAACTTGATCTTTACATCACAGTTAAAGGTGGTGGTATTTCAGGTCAAGCGGGTGCGATTCGTCACGGTATTACTCGTGCATTAATGGAATATGATGAAACTTTACGCTCTTCATTACGTCAAGCGGGCTTTGTTACTCGTGATGCACGTCAAGTTGAACGTAAAAAAGTGGGTCTACGCAAAGCTCGTCGTCGTCCACAATTCAGCAAACGTTAATTGCAACGTTACAAATTTGTTTCGAAACCCAGCCTATGCTGGGTTTTTTTTATCGCTATATAATTTTAAACAAGCTTTAATAATATTTATTCTATTTTTATTAAATTATAATTAATTCAAATGGATAATAATAATCTTTGTTATCTTGCTCTTACTTTACTGAAATTAATAAACATTCAAAAATGACAATTTGTCGAAAAAACAAAAAGAAAATATATTTTTTTTAACAAATTTGTTATCCAATTTGCTAGAATAGTAACCATATTAAAACTTAATTAAAATTTCGCATATTTGGAGTGAACATGGTTGTTGCTGTTAATAAACGTTCTGTGATGACATTATTTTGTGATACAACTGACATTTACGGCCATCAGATTCGTTTTGTGCTGGCAGAAAAAGGGGTAACAGCTGAGATCGAGTTTGTTACATCAAATACTTTACCTCAAGAATTATTGGATCTTAATCCGTATGGTTCAATCCCTACCTTAATCGATCGTGATCTAACTCTTTATGAAACACATATTGCATTAGAGTATTTAGATGAACGTTTTCCTCACCCGCCATTGATGCCGGTATACCCAATTGTTAGAGCTAATTCCCGCTTAACAATGTATCGCATCAAAAAAGAATGGTATAGCGCCTACGAAACGATCTTAAAAGATCCTGATAGTAGTAAAGCTAAAGAGGCTCGTAAAAACTTACTTGATGACTTAGTTTCTATTTCTGTCATGTTCAAAGAAAAAGATTACTTTATGAGTGATGATTTTACTTTGTGTGATTGCTATTTTGCTCCTTTACTATGGCGTTTACCATTGATTGGTATTGAATTGCCAAAAGTTGCAGAGAAAAACTATCTTTCTTATATGGCACGTGTATTTGAACGACCTGCTTTTATAAATTCTTTAACTGAAGATGAAAGAAAGATTAGAGCTTAAAATTTATTTTATCTAATGACAGATTAGCAATTAAACAAGGTAGCCGTTATGGAACTTGATGACATGACTCCTCGACGCCCTTATATATTTAGGGCATTTTATGACTGGATTTTAGATAATGATTTAACTCCTTATGTTGTGGTGAATACGTCTATTGATGGTGTATTAGTTCCACAAGAGTTTGTGAAGGATAATCAGATAGTACTCAATATTGCACCCCAATCAGTAGGACAGTATTTGGCCAATAATGATCAAATCGAATTCAATGCTAGATTTTCTGGTGTTCCTCAACATATTGTAGTGCCAATGGCTGCTATTGAAGCTATTTATGCTCGTGAAAACGGAGTAGGGATGGGGTTTGAAGATGAACCACACTACAAAGCCTTAAGACAAAGTGCAACTAAGCAATCGGAAAATGTTAAACCAGCAAATCCTTTTAGGGTTGTTAAATAGCTATCCTTAATTATTTTTTTATTATCCTATTTAAAATTTAACTAATAAATAGGATATTTTCCTACCTATTGGAATACCCATGCTAAAACTAGCTAACCTAAATCACACAATTTAAACAAGATTGTTATCTTGTGATGTTTAAAATTAAGAATAAGTTTTATAAAAAAGTGTTTAGTTAATTAATTTATATAATTCCACTTTTCTACTGCTTTTTCTATACACTTTTACCTATAAAGTATTAATTATTTTATCTTGTTTATTTATCATCCTGAATGCCGCTATAGCTTTAATCATATTATAGTTGATGATAGCCTATATTTGTTAGCCTAATCGGTATATCATATGGCAAAATAAATAATGAAAACAGACAAATGAGTAACGAAATTGAATTAAAGTTTCAAATCAATCAAAGTGATATAGAACACTTACAAAGTTATTTAAATCAATGGGTTTATTGTGATGAAGTAGAATTTTCATCACAAAAAAATTTAACCAATCAACTAAAATTAACTAATACTTATTATGATACCGAAGATCATTTATTGAGACAAAATGGTTGTGGTTTGCGTATTCGAAGTACTGAAGATGGCCAAAATAAGTGTTATGAAATTACCGTCAAATCAAAGGGTAATTCTGTGAGTGGCTTACACGAACGAATTGAAATTAATCGGCCTTTACCTAATGACAAATTAGATTTAAGTGTGCTGCCCAAAGAGGCATTACCTGATGGTTTAATCCAGTTAAATCCACTTTTTACGACTAATTTTAAACGTCAAACTTGGTTGATATCATTTGCCAATAGTGAAATAGAAGTTGCTTTAGATATAGGCAGCATTACCTCAAACGGACAATCTAAACCAATACAAGAAGTTGAGCTCGAGATAAAACAGGGTAATAAACAAGATTTGATCAACTTTGCGATTGAATTAAGCCGCTTTAGCTTACATCTGTTTTCTCAGAGTAAGGCTTCGCGAGGATATCGCTTATTTCTCAATGTACCTCTTACTCCTAGCGTTTATTCTCCACAAATAGAGCAGGATTTGCCAAGCCTACTAAACTTTTGGCAACAAAATGAAGAATATGCTTTAGAAAATAACGATTTAACTTATTATAAACAGCTACTTATTCAAATAAATGAAATATTAATAAATAAGAATTTTGAAATTGAGCCAGAATTTCAGCAGTGGCAAATGGCAATGCAACGTATTAACTCGATTAAAAATTTTGCTTATAGCGAGGTAAACACAAAATTCAAACTTAGGCTAATTTCAGAAATAAATAAAATATAGGTATAAAAATGAAATTGGAAAGGACTTTTTTTAAATTACCACTATTATTAGTTTTATTTTATTGGTTATTTAATATTTTATATATTGTTGTCTATTTCACTGGATTTGATGATTATTTTTTACTGTCAAATATGACAAGTAATCAACTTATTAAAAATTTAACTAAGCAAGTATTAATCAACTTCTATTACCAAATACCAAGCTCAATTGTTGTATTTGTATTTTCCATAGTATTATTTTATAAATATTCAATTAATCAGGTCAATTCGAGAAATATTACTAATACGTTACTTGTTGCTATATTAATTACATCAATGGATATTGCAGGGCGATGGTTTCTTTACAACAGTATTAATTCATGGGTTGAATCCAAAATTAATTACCTTTTCATGGATAGTTATTTTTCTCTACATAATGAGCTTATTAATTTTATTAAGATAATAACTATTTATATTTTTGTAACACTATGGACTTATTTTAGTATTAGATTGTTGAATAGATATTTTATTCATGACAATCACGAATTAACTCAATCAGAGAGTCAGCGGTTACATCTTGGAGTATTCATTTCGCTTTATAATTGTTATTTTAACAGCCTGTTTTTTCCCATTATTTTGTTTGATGGTGTACATTTCAGTTTCACAGGTATTATTATTAATATAGTTGGATTAGCTATATTTTTATTAATTACTAATTTGATCGGCTATTTTTTGTTAAGAAAATGTTTTACAGGTGTAACAGAAGTTTTAAACACAAAAAAGCTTATATTTAGTACGATAAGTATATTCATCTTCAACTGCATATTGGTAACAATAATTATTATGGTATCAGTTTCTCTTCATGAATATTTAGAAATATATTATAGATTATCCAATAATTTTTCATTGTGTTATACATGGACCATTATAGGAATCGTGTTTATTCTAAGCTCTATAATGGTTAGAATTATGACCAAACTGCTATTTTATTCAGAAAAAAATAGAATCAATATCACACAATAGTACAAGTTGTATATATGTATTGGTAAAGCGATTTATAAATTAGCTTCCAATACATAATCATCTTGAAAACTTACTCAAGATCTATGCCTTTCAAACTCAAATCAAAAACTCCTCATTTCAAAGTAAAAAAACTAACACTTTATCAAAATTTATATTCGACAATTTTTATTGTCAGACAATAAAAGAACATTTAGTTAAATCATTAAATAACCGATATAGACATTAACTATTTTTTTTGATACTTTGTTATTTTAGGTAAATTTTATAAATAATAACAATAAGTTAACTTTTGTTAGGTTTGTTAAGATTTAAGTTAATCAATGTAATGATTAGTAAATACCAAATAAATGGAGTTTATGTGTTCAAAAGTAATTTAAATAAAATTGATCTCTTGATCAAATTAACACTAGGTACTTGTCTAGTTACACCTCATCTTGCAAGTGCTTTAACTATTATTGATGCATCTAATATTGGAACTCATACTAATAGCGGTATTGCCGTTTCTTCAACCGATGATATCATTATTCAAAATATAACAGGTGTTGCTGCGCCTCATATCAACATTACTAGCAACCAAGATTACGGTATTAAATCAGGATATAATGGTAAAACTTTAACCATTGATACCGGAACGGATGAATTTGTAATTCAAACTAATGCAACAGGTAATTATAATAAAATAAGTAACATCCATGTTCTTTCAAATGGGAAAGTCAATGCTTTAAGTGACATTCGCCTAAATGTTAAAGATGGTACCGGTATTTATTTTGCTAATAGGGGGAAAGCTGATTTTGATAAAAAGGTAACTATAATAGGGACCGGTACATCAAATGGCAGTTTCATTGGAATTCGAGCTTATAACGGTTCAAATTCATCAAAAACTGAAGGCAACTTCAATGGTGAAGTTAACATACAGTCAGTAGGAAATGGTAGTTATGGTATTTTATCCTTACTGAATAACGCACCAGATTCACTTGGTATAAATCTAAACTTTAACGAAAAAGTAACGATTAATATGAGTGGCAATAATTCGACTGGTGTTGCGTTCCAGGAATATGCTGGTGCTAACCCAAATGCAGACAGTGTTATTAAATTTAATAATGGATTAGATGTAACAACGGCTAATGGAACCGCTGTCTACATGGACCAAAAAGCAGGAAAATTATTCATTAATAGTGGCTCAAATGTTAATAACATTGTTTCAACTAGTTATAACAATTATAACGCAATACAGTCGACTGCTGGTGAAATAGCTGTTAATGGTAAATCGAATATTAAGGGTGATATTTATGCAGCCAGTTCAGGACAGATTAATCTTGATTTAACTGATGGCTCGACATTATTAACTTCAATTGATAATACATCTTCATCTGCGAATAAAGGTACTATCAATGTTAAGATAGATGGTAGTCAAAGCCAATGGAATATGACTAATAGTTCATCTGTTGATTCCCTTACGTTAACTAATTATGCCAAAGTAAGTTTTGGTCATGATTATGCAACATCAAATACGATACTTGATGGTTCAAATAACATGACTTTAACGGCAAATTCATTATCTGGAAATGGGCTATTTGAATTGCGCACTTCCATCGGTAGTGGTTTTGCTAATGATTTACTCAAAATTACTGGCTCTTCACAAGCAACTGGTAATCACAATATCTCAATTAGAGATGACAACAATGGTTCAGCAGCAGTTACTGGTAATGAAAAACTTACTTTAGTTGAAACTGAAGGTGGTGGTGCTAATTTTAATTTGACTTCACCATCAGTTGATATTGGTGCATACCAATTTAATACTCTAACTAAAGTCACTGATGAACGTAATAGTGGTTCAGAAGATTGGGTATTATCAGCTCAAAAGAAAACAGTAAATCCAACTAAGCCTAATTTAACCAATACAGCTCAAAATGCGGCAAATATTCTAAACTCCAGTTACTTGATTAGTTACATTGAAACACAAACTTTAATGCAAAGAATGGGTAAACTTCGTCAAGGCGAAACATCTGATGGTGATGCTTGGGGTCGTATTTATGGTGGTAAATTAAGTTCATTCAACGATAAACGTTTATCGAATTTTGATATGGATTATTATGGCTTACAACTTGGTGTGGATCGAAAAGTTGAAAATACAAATGGTGATATCTATTATGGTATCATGGGTGGTTTAAGCCGAGGAAATATAGATCATCATGTAGGTGATGGAAACACTAAAGGCTACTATGCAGCACTTTACGGCACATACCTAAACCAATCAGGGTTTTATATCGACGGTTTAATTAAATATATGAGAATGTCGAATAAATTTAATACTCGTACCGGTGGGGGTTATTTCGTAAAAGGTGATGGTAATACTAATGGTTTTTCAATAGGGACTGAACTAGGTCAACGATTCTATTTCAATTCATTACCAAATCAAGGTTGGTATTTTGAACCTCAAGCTCAATTAACTTATTCTCATCAAGGAAGTGCAGTCATCAATGCAACCAATGGATTAAGAACTAAATTGGACAGTTATAATTCATTACTCGGTAGAGCAAGTGTTGTCCTAGGCAACAGCTTTATCCAAGATGATAATATAGTTGATGTATACCTAAAAACTGGTTATGTGAAAGAGTTTGATGGTGAAACATCTTATGTCTTTAACCATGTTGCAAAAGAAAAATATGATTTCGGTGGCAATTGGTGGGATAACGGTATTGGTGTAGATGTACAGTTTAACAAACAACACCATATCTATACAGATGTTGTTTATTCATTCGGTAATAAATTTGACCAAAAACAAGTTAACTTAGGTTACCGTTATAGTTTCTAATAATTAGAGACTATCTAATAATTTAAAAAATAGACATTAACTTAAAGTGACTACCCTGCGTAGTCACTTTATTCAATAAACAAGTCTCAACTTGTCTTTCAAATCGTTTTCATTAATTATCAGCTAATCTACTATTGAAATGATATCAATACTCTTTTTTACAATCTGTTTAATAAAAAGATATGTGAAGTTAAAAAGTCATTTATAATAGTTAATTAGGTGATTTTATCAACAAGTTTAAGTGAGTGCTTATTATGTCTCAGCCTATATCGCTAGTTTCACCATTAATTGCAGAGCAAAAACAGAAAATTACATCGCAATTATCACAATGTGATTCAATTGCGGTACAAAATAATCTTGATATTTTGGTACAAAGTGATTTTATTGTTGATGCTTTTTATCGGTTTCCAGATTGGTTGACAGACATTATTAACAATCCTCCTCAAGCTGATGAAAGAAGTTACTATCAACAATGGTTAAATGAAAAGTTAGCATCGGTATTTGATGAGTTGGAACTAATGAAAACTTTAAGATTATTCAGACGCTACATTTTAGTAAGGCTTGAATGGTCACAATTAACGCAAACAAGTAGCGATGAACAAATTTTATTACAACTTACTGAGCTAGCTGAGGTGATTATTGTCAATGCACGAGATTGGCTATATGAGCTTAGTTGTAAAGAGTGGGGAACCCCTTGTAATTTGCAAGGAGAGGCGCAACCTTTACTTATTCTAGGGATGGGGAAACTCGGTGGAGGAGAACTTAATTTTTCATCTGATATTGACCTTATTTTTACTTATCCTGAACATGGGCAAACACAAGGTGGTCGTCGCGAATTAGATAATGCCGTCTTTTTCACACGTTTAGGACAGCGTTTAATTAAAGCTTTAGATCAAATTACTGAAGATGGTTTTGTCTACCGAGTTGACATGCGTTTACGTCCTCTAGGTGATGGCGGTCCACTTGTTTTAAGTTTTTCAGCGATGGAAGACTACTACCAAGAGCAAGGAAGAGACTGGGAACGTTACGCCATGGTAAAAGCGAAAATACTCGGTGATCAACAAGATTCTTACACTAAAGAGCTTTACCAAATGTTAAAACCATTTGTATACCGCCGTTATATTGATTTTAGTGTCTTACAATCATTGCGAAACATGAAAGGCATGATTGAACGTGAAGTTCGTCGTCGAGGTCTAACCAACAATATTAAACTTGGTGCAGGTGGTATTCGAGAAATAGAATTCATCGTACAAGTATTTCAACTTATACGTGGTGGACGTGTGATTGGCCTACAAACACGTTCCTTGTTGACTGCTTTACAAGTGATAGAACAAGAATCCCTACTTAATGCTAATGAAGTAGATGCTCTACGTGAAAATTACTTCTTCCTACGTCGTTGTGAAAACCTATTACAGGCTATACATGATGAACAAACACAAACACTACCAGAAGATGAATTAGACCAAATACGTATAGCAATAGGCATGAATTTTAGAAGCTGGAATGAATTTGTATCTGAACTTACTAAAAGAATGCAATTTACTCGGCAAATATTTAATCAACTTATTGGTGATGAATCAACTGAATCAACACAAAATACGAACAACGATCACTATAATGACCTTTGGGTGCCTGATTTACAATTAAGTGATGTTACTTCAGTACTATTGAACTATTCACCTGATGATGCCAAACAGCTTTATCAAATGCTTTGTCAATTTCGTGATGATATCAGTAAACGGACCATTGGTGTTAGAGGGCGTGAAATACTCGATCAACTAATGCCAAAATTATTAGAATTAATTTGTAATGATAAGCATGCATTAATAATACTATCACGAATTTTACCGT
The DNA here is from genome assembly GCF_026536965.1 of Gilliamella sp. B2911. NCBI lineage: Bacteria > Pseudomonadati > Pseudomonadota > Gammaproteobacteria > Orbales > Orbaceae > Gilliamella > Gilliamella sp. B2911. The sequence continues at coordinate 73,051 of NZ_JAFNNA010000007.1, forward strand.
TACTAGTCAATATTGTTAGCCGAACAACTTATTTAGAGTTACTGCTTGAATACCCAACGGCATTAAAACAACTAATTCGATTATGTAGTGCCTCACCAATGATTAGTGAGCAACTTGCACATTATCCAATCTTATTAGATGAGCTTATTGATATTCACTCACTTTATCAAACTGTTGCCCCTAATGAATATAAAAGTGAACTTTATCAATACTTACTTCGAATTCAGGTTGATGATGAAGAACAACAACTTGAGGCATTAAGACAATTCAAACAAATGCAACTCCTACATATAGCCGCTGCTGATGTTGAACATGTATTAAATACCATGAAAGTAAGTGATCATTTAACATATGTTGCAGAATCGCTTCTCGATTTTGTTGTTCAAATGGCATGGAATCAGATGATTGCTCGTTATGGAAAGCCAGCACATTTAACCGATAATCAAAAAGGGTTAGTTATTATTGCTTATGGTAAATTAGGTGGTTGGGAATTGGGATATGGTTCAGATTTAGATCTCGTATTTCTTCATGACTGCCCTGTTGATAGTATAACCGATGGTGATAAACAAATTGATAGCCGCCAGTTTTATTTACGACTGGTACAACGAATAATTCATTTATTCAATGTACGTACTAGCTTTGGTATTCTTTATGAAGTTGATGTTCGCTTACGCCCACAAGGGGATGCAGGACTATTAGCTTGTAGTTTGAGTGCATTTTATGACTACCAAATGAATGAGGCATGGACTTGGGAACATCAAGCATTAGTTAGAGCAAGAGCCGTTTATGGTGAGATTGAACTTATTAAACGTTTTAACGAAATTAGGCATACTGTTTTATGTAAAAACCGTGAAGAAAGAGTATTAAAAACTGAAGTTCGAGAGATGCGTGAAAAGATGCGGGCACATTTAGGCACAACAGCGCCACATCAATTTAATTTAAAAATAGATGCAGGTGGTATTGGTGATATTGAATTCTTATCACAATATCTAGTACTAAACTATGCACATCAATATCCTAAAATGACCACATGGAGTGACAACGTACGGATCTTGGAGCTTGCAGCTAACTATCAAATTATGGACAACCTAGAAGCCCAGCAACTCACTAAAGCTTATATTGATATGCGAAATGAAATCCATCAATTATCGTTGCAACTCTTACCGAGCATTGTTGATGACTCATGTTTCAAATCAGAAAAAGAGATCGTGAATCAAAGCTGGCTAAAATGGCTTAAAGACTAATTAGTTCTAATATACTTATAATTGTTTAATAAAGTTGGTTTGATTGAAGTGAAAATTTATGGAGTGTAATACCAAATGGCGACGATCAAAGACATAGCAAAACTTGCTGGTGTATCTCATGGTACTGTCTCAAATGTACTCAATGATCGTGGTAATGTCAGTTTAAAAAAAATCAAATTAGTTGAACAAGCGATTCAACAATTAGGTTATCAAATCAATTTATCTGCCAAAATTTTAAAAGAAGGTTCAAATAAGTCTATTTCGGTTATACTACCAAATATCACTTCCGAACAATATACTAATTTATATGATGGCCTGTTTAGTCAAGCCAACCGACTTGGTTATGAGCTTTCGCTTTATTTAACTTATGACTCTAAAGAACTGGAATTACAATTAATCCAAAAGGTAGCTGTAAAACGGGATCATGCAGTTATCGTTGTTAGTTCATTATCAGATGCTAACTCCTATTATCAAAAAATTAAATTACCAAAAGAAAAAATTATCTTTGTCTATCGAAAGCCTATCTCAGCATTGCAATTCATATCTCTTGATTATGAGAAAGCTGGACGGGATATTGCTAATGAATTAATCAAAAAAACGTATCGAAGAATTGGCTTATTTTGTAATTCAGAGCATCACACTCATACTAAAAACTTCAAAAAAGGTTTACTAAACACGTTCAAAAAGCATCATTATGATGTGACATTGAATAGTATTGCATCTAAACCTTCTAATGGTACCTACAATTTAGCTTTTAGTTTTTTTGAAGATGAACAGGTTAATTATGATGCGCTAATTACCATGGATATGGAGCGAGCACATTTTATTCGTAATGCTAATTATTTTGGAAGTTTAAAATCTTGCCCACCCATTTATACATTAACCAATAACAGTTTTTTTTATGAAGATAACATTTATCAATACCATATGAACTATGGCATATTAAGTGAACAAATTATCAAACTAGTAGAAGGCAAAAACACAACCAATCTTGATAATAAAGGTTTTTCATTATTGCCTGATTTGAATTCAGAAAACTTAACTAAATCTTCAGAAACTATTAACTTTTTAATCTTACCCAGCCCATCAACGCAGGCGGTAAAAAAACTATTACCACATTTCCAAAAGACGAGCGGTATTGATGTAAATTTAATTATAAAACCTTTCGACGAAATATATCATATTCTTAATCAATTTGAACAACATCAGCAAATTGATATTATACGAATTGATATGGCTGGATTACCTTGGTTTGCACCATCGATATTCAAACCTTTATCAGAATTAGATATTAACTTGAATCAACTGTTTGCAAAATATCCACAAGAAATTGTAGAACGCTTTAGCTATGTAGATAATTCTGCTTATGCTATTCCTTTTGATCCTAGTGTTCAAATGCTCTTCTATCGCAAAGACTTATTTAATGATCCATTAATTAAGCGTGCTTATTTTGAAGCATATCGACAACATCTTAATGTCCCTAAAAACTTCAAAGAGTTCGATCAAATTGCGACCTTTTTTAATCAACAGCAAAATACGGAATCCCCAGTAGAGTTCGGTAGTTGTATTACGCTCGGTAATTATGAACTTATCGCATCTGAATTTTTAGTTCGCTATTATTCTCAAGGAGGAAAACTAATTAATGGCAATAAATTTGGTTTAAATACCACAATTGCTAGAACTACTTTAAATCATTTGCAATCATACATTAGCGTTGCCAAAAATATACAATCAGCTTGGTGGCAAGAATCAGTAAATTTATTTGAACAAGGCAAGCTAGCTATGTTAATTGTTTATATGAATTTATTTGGCTATATTAATCATCGTAATATATTGCCTTTGGTTGGATACGCTAAAGTACCGGGAAAAAAATCACTATTTGGTGGAGGTTCCCTTGGTATGTCAAAATATAGTCAAAAAAATGAACAAGTAAAAACCTTTTTTAATTGGCTTTACTCCAACGAAATCAGCGAACAAATAGCATTACTTGGTGGAGCAACCGCACAAAATACTATTTTCCAAAATCATCGAATTATTAATAGTTATCCATGGTTACCAGTGGCGCAACAACAATATGCCAATGGCATTCGAGAAAATAGCATGACAGGTAGTGCTATTAATTTAAGACTGATTGAAAATATTATTGGAAAGTATTTAACACAGTGGATAACTAACCAATATAGTTCAAAACAAGTCATAGAGATGATTAATAGTGAGATAGAAAAAAGTATGGCTAATAAATAATTATTAGCCATATTAAAGTAAGAGTAAGAAATTAATCTGATTCTACTTTTTTAGGTGCCATGATGACATCTTTATCTTTAAAGAAATACCAGAAACCTACAGCAACAATTGCAGCAACTACCGCAGGATAGATCCAGAACTCTTGCCATTGTGGACCAGCATTAGGTAATGTCTTCTCTGTAACAACGCGGTTATTGATAAAGCCACATACTGACGCAGCCATAAATACACCAAAGCCATTAGAAACAATAAAACGTAACCCTTGAGCTTGCGCTTTAATTTCTGGACCTGCTTTCTTATCAACATAGATATCACCAGCAGTAAAGAAGAAGTCCCAACAAATACCTTGTAACAATAGCGTACCAATAATATAGAAGAACATATTACTTTCTGATGTTGCGGCCAGTGATAACATCATGCTACGAATTACCCAACAAATTGCGCCGAATAAAATGATTTTTTTGAAACCAAAACGACCTAATAAGAAAGATAGAAGGAACATAAATAACACTTCTGTAGCGATAGCAATTTGCATCATTGAAGCAGGCTCTAAATCTAATACAGGCAAATATACTGGTAAATAAGCACTATATGCAGTTTTAGTTATCATTAGGACAAAAGTAGACAGCATAAAAATAGTGAAATACTTATCTTTGAAAAGTGATAATGCATCTAAACACATTGCATCACGGATTGAGAATTTCTTATTTCGACTTGTAGGTGGTGTGTTAGGTAAAGTAAAACAATAAATCCCATAAACCACAGATGCACCAGAAGCAAGTAAAAATGAGTTAATGGAGCTTGAAAAACCAGTATAACCAAGAATTAATCCTACAATCATAAAACCAATGGTGCCAAATACACGAATAATTGGGAACCAGCGCACACCATCTATATGCCTAAAACTAACGCTATTAGCTAATGCTGTTGTTGGATAAAATAATAAACCAACGATAAAAATCATGATTAAAAAGCCAGCAATATTGCCACTTTCAACAAAATTAGGAATGATAAATAAAACAACTGCATTGAGAATATGTAATATGCCCATCACTTTTTGTGATGCAATGAACCTATCAGCGATCATTCCAATGAAAAGTGGAGAGATAATAGTTGCGATTCCTAAAACTGAATAAGTCGAACCAACAATTTCTTTCAATCCATAAGCAGCAAGTACTGCCCCAATAACCATATTCCATGCACCTTGCACAAAATATTGTAAAAACATCATTACCAATAAACGTGGTATTTTAAACATATAAAGCTCCGTATTAAATCGTCTTCATCAAGCCATCATAGGCTACTTCAATATTGTAAGGTTTGAATATTTCAACTAATTCATCATGCATAAAACCACTGCTATGAGAGTGGTGAGACGTGATAAGTTGAGTGTTTGAACTAAAAATACCATCATCCAACATGCGTTTTTGAGTAGCGATAACAGTTTCAATACTCATATGATTATTGGTCTTATCATTTTGTTTATATCCGTAAGTACACTCAAAAATGGCCATATCAATTTTTTTGCCACTATCTTTTAACCATTGCCATGTAAGTTCAGGAAAATAGCCAGAGTCATGTCCGTGTAGAAACGTTTTTCCATCTTTCTCAATCAAGTAAATAAAGCAAAATTCCCATTTAGCATGATTAGCTAACAAAGCTGTAACGGTATAACCAGCTGAGGTTACAACAGTTTGAAATGGAACTAATAAATTAAATACAAAACGTTCAGGACTATAACCAGGTACTACATTCAAACAACCATTTATGGCAATATCATTTCCATAAACGTAAAGAGGGTGGTCGATATTAAAACCATAATCCACCATACGGCTAAATAGATCGCCCACATTAAAATGGTCAGGATGAGTATGAGTAAATAATAAGTCCTTTATTTTAGTAACATCAATGTTTTCTCTCATTGCTTGATAGCTATATTCCGGAGCAAAATCGATTTGCACAATATCATCAATAAGAATCGAACTTCGAGTTCTTATATTTTTACCTTTTTGAATACGAGATTTTTCACAAATCTGACATTTACAAAAAGGATTTGGGATACCTTCTGATGCAGCAGTACCCAAAAAATGTATTTTCACATTGTTCTCCTATGTTTATTTATTTTTCATACATCGTTATTTTATGAAAATTGGAACGTTTCAATTTTATTTTAATGTCATTAGAACCACAATAAAAATGGATTTTTTTTTGTCAATTCGTGAGCTAGATCAAAGTTTATATACAATCGATTATTGTTTTAATATCAGAAAGGATTATCGACGATATAGATTATCGCCGATAAAAAAAGAAATTAAATTGAAGGGTTTTTTTAGTTGGCTTCTTTCCAAAGAATCAGATTTTTATCATCTAGTTCCGATGTATCAAATCCGACCATAGCTGGTAACTCTTCATGATCAAATGCCAAATCACCACCATTAACATCAATATCACCTTTCTTAATACCTTTGAAATCATATAAATTGGTATCACATAAATGAGAAAGGGTAATATTCTGCGTGGCTCTGAACATAGTTTCTATACGACCAGGAAACTTCTTATCCCAATCATTTAACATCTCTTTGATCACTTGACGTTGTAGATTAGGTTGTGAACCACAAAGATTACATGGAATGATAGGGAATTGCTTAATTTCAGCATATTTTGCAATATCCTTTTCTTTGCAGTACGCAAGCGGTCGAATAATAATATGTTCACCTGAATCATTCATTAATTTTGGAGGCATCGCTTTAAGTTTTCCGCCATAAAACATATTTAAAAATAATGTTTCCAAAATATCATCACGATGATGCCCAAGCGCAATTTTTGTCGCGCCGAGCTCAGTTGCTGTGCGATATAAAATACCTCGTCGAAGCCTAGAACAGAGTGAACACGTGGTCTTGCCTTCAGGGATCTTTTCTTTAACAATACCATAGGTATTTTCTTGAACAATTTTATACTCAATACCTAAAGATTCGAGGTACTCAGGTAAAACATGTTCAGGAAATCCTGGCTGCTTTTGATCTAAATTGACTGCAACTAATTCAAATTGCACTGGTGCACTGATTTTTAAATTAATTAAAATGTCTAGCAATGTATAACTATCTTTACCGCCAGATAGACAGACCATTATACGATCGCCTTCTTCAATCATATTGAAATCAGCGATTGCTTCGCCTGTTAGGCGACGCAATCGTTTATGTAATTTATTTTGATTGTATGTATTCATCACGATTTAATAGATTATTCCGCTCGGCTCATATATCGGCGTTCAGCAATATGAATTTTAACTTTTTCGTGGTTATCAATATATTCAGGTACTTGAATAACAAGGCCAGTAGACAATGTTGCAGGTTTAGTACGTGCGCTTGCCGAAGCACCTTTTATACTTGGCGAGGTTTCAATAATTTCAAGTTCAACTGTTTGTGGTAATTCTAGAGCGACAACTTCATTTTCAGCCATCAAAACTTGAATTCCATCCATACCGCCTTCTGGGATAAAAAGAAGTTCTTCTTCAATTTGATCTTTCTTAAAAATAAACGGAGTATAGTCTTCATTATCCATGAATACATATTCATCCCCATCAATATAAGAAAAGCTTACAGGACGTCGAAATAGTTCGATAGTGTCTAAAACATCATCACCCTTAAAACGTTCTTCAACTTTACCTCCAGATTTAACATCGGTAAAACGCATTTTATAAAGTGTACTTGCACCACGAGCACTAGGGCTTTGTACATCAATTTCTTTTACAAGTAACAACTTACCGTTATAGGTGACAGCATCACCACGTTTAATTTCATTAGCTTTAGCCATAATAGATTCTTCATATTAAATAGAGTTAAAAATTAGCTCGCTATTTTACCCTTAACTTGCTATTGTCACCAATAAAATTTATAAAACAATCTAATCTCATGACTGAATCATTCCAATGTCGAAGAAACTGTGGGGCATGTTGTATTGCACCGTCGATCTCATCTGCTATGCCTGGTATGCCTAAGGGAAAACCAGCAGGTGTTGCATGTATCCATTTGGATGAAAATTTATTATGCAAATTATTTGGCCAATCAACCAGACCCCAAGTTTGTAGTCACCTAAGACCATGTTATGAAATGTGTGGAACAAATCGTAACCAGGCATTAGATTATTTAACTCAATTAGAACAGCTTACTAGCAACTAAGTATTGCTAATATTTAACATATCGGCTGTATTATTAGAATTATTTATCTCGCACATAAATTTTTTTGATACACTTCACGCACTTTAATTAGCTAATGATAAATATTTAAATAAATTAGCTTAAATCAGTTACTAAGCTACATCATATTAAGTGTAGTTAAAATAATTAGTAAGTTTAATTAACAAGAAGAAAATTGATATGACGAAAAAATTAAAGCGTGATTTGAAAGCTCGCCATTTAGCAATGATCGCTATTGGTGGTTCAATTGGTACTGGGCTATTTGTCGCTTCTGGTGCAACAGTTGCACAAGCAGGTCCAGGAGGCGCATTAGTATCTTATGCTATTATCGGCATAATGGTTTATTTTTTAATGACTAGCCTTGGAGAGCTAGCTGCTTATCTTCCCGTTTCGGGAACCTTTGCAACTTATGGAGCACGTTATGTAGATGAAGCATTTGGTTTTGCCATTGGTTGGAACTATTGGTATAACTGGGCAATTACTGTTGCTGTTGACTTAGTTGCGGCACAATTAGTTATTTCCTATTGGTTTGATGCTGGTGCCTATAGTTGGTTATGGAGTTTATTGTTCCTAAGCATTATCTTCGGCTTAAACTACATTTCTGTAAAAGGGTTTGGTGAAGCAGAATTTTGGTTTTCATTAATCAAAGTGGTTACTGTTATTTTATTTATTGTTGTTGGCTTATTGATGATAATTGGCATTTTAAAAGGTGCTGAAAATGCTGGTTGGCAAAATTGGAAAATAGAGGGTGCACCATTTGTCGGCGGATTCTCATCAATGATCGGTGTGGCGATGGTTGTTGGATTCTCATTCCAAGGTACTGAGCTAATTGGTATTGCGGCGGGAGAATCTAAAGATCCAGAAAAAAATATACCAAAAGCAATGAAACAAGTTTTTTGGCGAATACTGCTATTTTATATCTTTGCCATCTTAGTAATTAGTTTAATTATTCCATACACTGATCCTAACTTACTTCGTAATGATGAAACAGATATCAGCGTTAGTCCATTTACCTTAGTTTTCCAACATGCAGGATTATTATCCGCAGCAGCTATCATGAATGCGGTAATTTTAACATCGGTTCTTTCTGCTGGTAACTCTGGCTTATATGCTTCAACACGTATGTTATATGCATTAGCAAAAGAAGGTAAAGCGCCTAAGATTTTCAGTCGATTATCTTCAACAGGTGTGCCTGATATGGCGTTATTCGCAACTACATTAGTGGCTATGCTCTGTTTCTTAACGTCATTATACAAAGATCAAGAGGTCTATTTATGGCTACTAAATATGTCAGGTATGACAGGATTTATTGCATGGCTTGGTATTGCAATTAGCCACTATCGTTTTAGAATAGGTTACCTCACACAAGGACGAGATCTCAATAAATTACCTTACCGATCAAGTTGTTTCCCATTTGGTCCTATTTTTGCTTTTGTGCTTTGTTTGATTATTACACTCGGTCAAAATTATGAAGCATTTTTACAAGATACCATTGATTGGAATGGCGTTATTGCAACTTATATAGGTATCCCATTATTTCTTTCAATTTATTTTGGTTATAAGATTGTTAAAAAGACAAAATGGATAAAATACGATCAGATGGATTTTTCTCAAATGGACTAAACAAGTCACATCTAGATTAGATTGCACTTCCGTCGACATCTGTCGACGGAATTGTATTAAGAAAGAGAAAATAACCAATAAACTGGTTAATAATACAAAAACAACAAGTGCGATAACGATATTAGCGACTACGGAATATGATACGTGCTTTTGAAAGATCGTAAGGTGTCATTTCAACAGTTACTTTATCGCCAGTAAGAATACGAATATAGTTCTTTCTCATCTTTCCAGAAATATGTGCAGTAACAACATGACCGTTTTCAAGTTCAACTCGGAACATCGTATTCGGAAGAGTATCAAGAATAGTACCTTGCATTTCAATGTTATCTTCTTTTGCCATTGGGGCCTCTTAAAATTAAATACATATTAAATATACTCAAATCAATATTCCGATTTTCTTTATGTTTAATTAGAAAAGCGAATTTATCAACTGAATCACCAATTTTTGGTGTGTGCAAATTCATTGAATATGAGTATAGACACAGAACAGCTATAATCAGATTATCTAAATATAGCGGCAAAATAATGCCGAAAAAACTCACAGATGTAAAGTCATTTCTAACATTTCTTTGAATTATAAATTCCATATTCATGTATGTAGTGCCAAACTTTGCTCGGTAACAACTTTTCACAGCATTGTTGATTATCGATATTTAGTCTTATTTCTGTCGCTGAAATCGATTCAAGTGGTGTATTAGCAAAATAGATATAACCATTTGGATAATGATGTAACGCTTGGCTATCTTTTGTTTGATGTTGATTAATCCATGCTTGCAAATTGCTATCATCGGTGGTTTGGGGATAACCTGGCCTTTTACAAATAAGCAAATGACAATAATCGAGCAACTTTTGCCACTCTTTCCAAGTGGGTAAATTAAGCAAAGAGTCTTGCCCTATAATAAAAGCCAAGCCTGATAGGGTACCATTTTGCTCACGCCATGCCCTAAGCGTATCAACAGTAAAAGAGGGTTGATTGATTAGCTGTGGTTCTAATTCTCGTGTATCGATGGAAAAAAGCGAATAATCAGATATAGCTAATTTTAACATAGCTAAACGTTGTTCTGTTGTGGCTTCTGGCTGTGGTTTATGAGCAGGAATTCGATTTGGCAATAAACTAATATTATTCAATCCAACCTCTTTGGCTAAGGCTAGAGCAGGGCGCAAATGCCCATAATGGATTGGATCAAAGGTGCCACCAAAGAGTGCCGTTAACAATTATCTAATCCCATAAACTGCATAGTTAAATTCAACAGAGCATCCCAAATAGGTAAATCATTATTATGTTTTAAGCTAATCTCGATTTCAGTTAAAGTGGCCAATAGAGCAAATAGATGCTTGATATCGAATCGACTTAAATAATCACTATACATCTTTCTTTTATTTTGCCAAATTCGATATTCGTCAAAAACTTGGCGCGGGGATTTTTCTGCTAAAGCCAATTTTAAATTGATCAACAAAATCAACTCACGTTGAATAATACGCAATAATATCAATGGCTCGAAATCATTCATTTTAAGCTGGTGTAACACATGCATTGCCCGCTTAGATTTATTGTAAACCATTGCATCAACCCAATGATAAGGCGAGAATATTGCTGAATCATTAATATTTGATTCTACTTGCTCATAATTAATAGTCTGATTAGGGTAAAGTAACTTTAATTGCTCAATAATTTGCGTTAAAGCCAACAAATTACCTTCATAATAATAACTAAGCAATTCAATTCCAGGTTGCTCAATTGTCATTTGCATTTGTTGCAAATAGGTTTTTATCCATGATGGTAATTGTGCTACTTCTGGCGTTGAACAATTCACAACCACTAAATTATCAGACAAGGCCTTATACCATGCTGAATTTTCTTGAGTCTTGGTAATCTTAACTAAGCTGATTATCAACCCGATATCAGGGGTTAACATTTCACATAACGTATTTAATTTTGTAGCAACTGAAACATTAAGCACACCTTCACCAATTTCTAAACAGAGCAAGGTTTTATTAGAAAACAAATTCATTGCCTGACAACTGTCATACATTGCCGGCCAATCAGTTTGAGCGTTTATCGTGAAAGAAAGTTGCTCGTCATATCCAGCTTGTTTAAAAGCTTTACGTAACTCAGTTTGCGCATAATGTTGCAAGTAAGGATCACTACCTAAAATCAAATAATAGGGTGATCCTAACTGATGGATGATTTTTTCTGCACTAATTTTTTTCATCGTTAATTAGGTGTATCAACCGATTTTAATTTACGGATGATCTGTTTTGCAGCCTGCTTATACATTTCGTCTTCAATTAGATTTTGCTCGACTGTTTTCGCAAGAGCTGCGGCTGGATTATCAAAGAACGTACGGAAAACACGAACATTAATTGGATGAATTTGTTCACCCGCGATTACTACTTGAGCTTGAATCGTTAGTACTAATTGATATTCTGCTGCTTTACCATCTTGATAAATGGATATGGTGCTTTTACTCAATGAATCACCCACTATTCTGAGTGATGGGTAATTGGCCGGATCATTAATATTAGCCAAAGTTACTTTATTATCGCGTAGCAACTCTTTAATATTTCTCGATAAACGACCATAAGGATCACCACTAACATATGAAAGCGTTTTAAATCGAGCAGGGACTTCAGTTTCATACTGCAAATGAAATCCACATCCCGTTAGCGATATCGCCAATAACATCAGTAAAGCTAAATATTTTTTCATTGGTATTACCACCTATATCCAAGTTATCCAACAATATTAACTTACAACCAGATTCAATAATTTACCTGGTACATAAATCACTTTGCGAATTGTGGCATCAGCTAAGTATTTTTCAATATTTGGCTCTTGTTTAGCTTGCTCTACAACATAATCTTGCTGAGCATCAGCAGGTACAGTGAATTTACCACGCACTTTACCATTGATTTGCACAACAATTAATTTTTCGTCTTCAACCATAGCTGACTCATCAGCAACTGGCCATGAAGCATTATCAATTGTTTCACTATGACCTAATGCTTGCCACATAACAAAACAAGCGTGTGGCATCATAGGATAAAGTAACCGAACTACTGCATTTAAAGACTCATCCATCAATGCGCGATCTTGATCAGTGTCTTGTGGTGCTTTTTGTAAGCGATTCATAAACTCCATCACCGCAGCAATAGCTGTATTGAAAGTTTGACGACGACCAATATCATCACTCACTTTAGCAATTGTTTTATGTAATTCACGACGTAAAGCTTTCTGATCAGCATTCAATTTAGCGATATCGAGCGCAGCAGTTTTACCAAGTTGAGAATGCTCGAAAACTAAACGCCAAACACGTTTAATAAATCGATTAGCGCCCTCAACACCGGATTCTTGCCATTCAAGCGTCATATCAGCTGGGGATGCGAACATCATAAATAAACGAACAGTATCAGCTCCGTATTTTTCTACCATCTCTTGTGGATCAATACCGTTGTTTTTCGATTTTGACATCTTAGTCATACCAGCATGAACAAGTTCATTGCCTTTACTATCTATTGCTTTAGCAATACGGCCTTTATCATCACGTTCAATGGTCACCTCGGTTGGTGAAACCCAAATACGCTCGTTAGTTGGGCTGGTATAATAAAAAGCATCAGCTAAAACCATACCTTGGCAAAGTAAACGTTTAGCAGGCTCATCTGATTTAACCAAACCGAAATCACGCATCAATTTATGGAAGAATCGGAAATAAAGTAAATGCATAATCGCATGTTCGATACCACCAACATACTGATCAACAGGTAACCAATAATTAGCTGCGTTTTCATCTAACATACCTTTGTCATAATGCGGGCAAGTATAGCGAGCATAATACCAAGATGACTCCATAAAGGTATCAAAAGTATCTGTTTCTCGAAGGGCTGGTTGACCATTAACAGTTGTTTTTGCCCACTCGGGATCGGCTTTAATAGGACTGGTTATCCCATTCATTTCAACATTTTCAGGTAAAATGACGGGAAGTTGATCTTCAGGTGTTGGGATCGTTGTACCATCTTCAAGCGTCACCATTGGAATCGGCGCTCCCCAATAACGTTGGCGAGAAACACCCCAATCGCGTAAACGGTAATTCACTTTACGGTTACCAATACCTAACGCAATAAGTTTATCGGCGATAGCATTGAAAGCTTGATCAAAATCAAGACCATCAAACTCACCTGAATTAAATAATTTACCGTGCTCAGTATAAGCTTGCTCAGAAAGGTCAGGAGCTTGCCCATCTTGATTTAAGATAACTGGTTTAATTGGTAAATTATATTTTGATGCAAATTCATAATCGCGTTCATCGTGACCCGGTACAGCCATCACAGCACCAGTACCATATTCAATTAATACAAAATTAGCGATCCAAACTGGAACCTTATTACCGGTTAATGGATGGATGGCAAAAAATCCAGTCGCCATACCTTTCTTTTCCATTGTAGCCATATCAGCTTCAGCGGTTTTCGTGGTTTTACATTCAGCAATAAACTCAGCAATTTTAGGATTGTTTTGCGCAGCTAATTGAGCAAGAGGATGCTCAGCCGCCACAGATACAAAACTCACACCCATTAACGTATCAGGGCGAGTAGTATAAACGCGTAACTTATCGCTATAATTTTCAACAGCAAAGTCAAATTCCACCCCTTCAGAACGACCAATCCAGTTACGTTGCATGGTCTTAACTTGTTCAGGCCAACTCTCAAGAGTATCTAAATCATTCAATAACTCATCGGCATAATCAGTGATTTTAATAAACCATTGTGGAATCTCTTTACGCTCAACCGGAGTATTACAACGCCAACAACAACCTTCAACTACTTGCTCATTAGCTAGAACAGTTTGATCGTTAGGGCACCAGTTAACAGCTGAAGTCTTTTTATAAACTAAACCTTTCTCAAATAATTTAGTAAAAAACCATTGCTCCCATTTGTAATACTCAGGACGACAAGTAGTAACCTCACGGTCCCAATCATAACCAAAACCAAGTAATTGCAACTGCTTCTTCATATAAGCAATATTTTCATAAGTCCATTTAGCTGGTGCAGTATTATTTTTAACGGCTGCGCCTTCTGCTGGCAAACCAAATGCATCCCAACCGATTGGCTGTAAAACATTCTTGCCGTTTAAGCGTTGATAACGTGAGATCGTATCACCGATTGTATAATTACGGACATGACCAAGATGCAAACGACCTGAAGGATAAGGAAGCATTGACAAACAGTAATACTTCTCTTTAGATGGATCTTCAGTAACGTGGAAAGTTTTCTCTTCTTGCCAATGTTTTTGTACTTTGGCTTCAATTTCATCTGGGCGATATTGTTCTTGCATGACGAATTAATGTCCTATCTATTATTGCTAATAAAAAATAATTTGCTAATTGTATTGGTTATTGGCACGTTTTACAAACGATATATGAAACAAGGAGGATGATTTGATACCAATATTTATATGAATTAAAATCAATAAACTTAACAAAATAAAAAGAAATAAATCTTTGCTTCTCAATATATTAAAAAAACTTAAGATATATTTCTAAAAAATATAAGGAATAGCTTATGGAAAATCGTACATTTGAATTTCGTTGTTTCACTCGTCGCTCATTTATTGTTTTACTGATATCAGTTATTAGCTTTGCTTTATTTGTCACAGGTTGTCTCATTTTTTTATTTACCTCTGATGCTGTCATGCCTTTGATCCCCAAACAATATTTTATGGTGATTTTTTTTGGTGGAATCATTGTGTTGAGCTTACTTTCTGGCATTTTGTTTGCTATGAGTATTGTGAGTTTATTCCGTAAAAAAATGACGTTTAATGTCAATTCATATTCGATTAATATTGATGACCATAAAAAATTGAATCAAATGTTTCAATTTTCAGCATTACAAAAAGTAATAATGATTAAACTCGAAAAACCTATTTGGGTTAATCAAACACTTATACTGGAATTTGACAATGAGCGTATTAAGATGCTGACAGTAAAGGGAATAATTCCACTGTTATCCAAAAAAGATATCGGGCAATTTTACGAATTTATACAATATCTTCATGAACAAGTTCTCAAGCCAGATTTTACATTATTTTCGGTGGATAAAACCTTATCATCTAAAATAGATGAATTAATAGCCCCACTCGTATTACATGTTGAAGTAGTACCAGAATATCGTTACCTTTATATCAGAAAGTAGCTAATGCGCATATATTGTTTATAAATTAGTGATAAAACAATGGCTATTGAATGGTTAAATAGCCATCAACTGTTTTGATAAACGTTAGCTGTCTTTTAATTGGTCAATATATTAACCACCATTAAACACACTTAAGATGCGAGAAAGAATGATTTTTCTCTTCAACCGGTATATTTTCGATATTGGCTTAAATAAATTTATCGACTTTTTGGGCTTCAATCTCATCTAGGCGATATTGTTCTTACGTGATGAATATATGTCCTATCTATTATTGCTCATAAAAAATAATTTGCTAACTTTATTGGCACGTTTTACAAACGATATATGAAACAAGGAGGAGGATTTGATACCAATATTTATATGAATTAAAATCAATAAAGTTATAAATAAAAAAATAAATCTTTGCTTCTCAATATATTTAAAAAACTTAAGATATATTTCTAAAAAAATATCAGGAATATTTTATGGAAAATCGTACATTTGAATTTCGTTGTTTTACTCGGCGCTCATTTATAAGTTTAATGATACTCATTTTTTGCTTTGGTGTTTTAGTCTTTGGTTGTCTCTTGTATTTATTTGCATTATTCTTTAGTGAGATGATTCCCAACCAATACTTTGAAATCATTTTTATTGTTGGACTCCTTGTTCCGGAATTATTTTCTGTCTTTCTGTTTGCTATATGTATTGCTCGCTTGTTCCGTAAAAAAATGACGATTGATGTCAATTCATATTCGATTAATATTGATGACCATAAAAAATTGAATCAAACGTTTCAATGGTCAGCATTACAAACAGTAATGATGTTTAAAAGTACCGTAGTGCTATATCACACGATTATTTTGGAGTTTGACAATAAGCTTATTAATATGATGGTGGCAAAAACTATCTATTTGTCCAAAAAAGATATTGATCAATTTCTTCAATTTATACAATATGTCGATGAACAAATTATAAAACCAGATTTTACATTATCCTCATCGGATACAACGTTATCAACTAAACTTACCCAAGAACTAACAAAAGCATTAACAAATAAAAATTATGATCATGGAGAATACCGTTATTTATATGTTAGAAAGTAACTCATGGGCATTTATCGTTTATAAATTAATGATAAAAAAATGGCTATTTAAATGTTTAAATAGCCATTATTTTTTAGAACTGAACTAAATTAACCACCATTAAATACACTTAAGAAGCGAGAAAAGTAAGACTTTTTCTCTTCAACTGGCATATTTTCAAGATTAGCTTGTATAAGTTTATCGACTTTTTGGCTTTCGTCAGTCAAACCTAATTCATTATAAGCATTACTTAATAACGATAATGCTGTTTTTGTTGAATCAGTATCTGGAAATAACGCTAACATTTGAATGACTCGATTAACCACGGCAACATAAGCGCCACGGTTAGTATAATATTGAGCCACTTTTAACTCATAGCGAGCGATACGGTTCTTTAAATATACTAAACGTTTTTTTGCATCAGCGGCATAACTGCTCGTTGGAAAACTAGAAACCAAATAAGTAAAATCTTTAAATGCTGCCATCGCAAATTCAGGATCACGATCTGAACGATCAACATTAAACCAACCCTGAATAGTATTATCATTTTGCGCCATATTGTTAATACCGCGCATATAAATCACCCAATCGATATTCGGATGGGTTGGATTTAATTTTAAAAAGCGGTCAATTGACGCAATGGCCATAGGATAATCCGCATTTTTATAATAAGCATAAATCAAATCGAGTTGGACTTGTTGTGAATAAGGTCCAAAAGGATAATTTTTATCAATCGTTTCTAAAACAGTAATACTCGATTTTAAATTCCCACCTTCAAGCTCAGTTTTGGCTTTATTGTGTAACTCAATTTCTGATACATTTTCGACATCAGGCTTTGTACTCGTACAACCAATTAGCGCGCTACTTAAAGCGATGGCTAACAAAGTATTTAAACGAAGTTTCATTCAGTTTTAATCCAAAATATAATTAAACATTAAAGGCAATGATTAGTATATAATACTCTAAATCATAACAGCTTAAAATAGATAAATTACACATGCACAAGTTAAAACTTTCATCAGAAATAGAGCCAACACAACTTGGAATGCGTCTGGATCAAGCTTTATCGGAGCTTTTCCCTGATTACTCAAGATCTAGAATTAAAGAATGGATCGTCAATAATCACGTGTTAGTTAATAATAATATTGTAAATAAACCCAAAGAAAAAGTTCTCGGTGGAGAAAAAATTACTATAGACGTTGAAATCGAAGAAGAAACATATCACCAACCTGAAAATATCGAACTCAATATTGTTTATGAAGATGATGATATCTTGGTTATCAACAAACCTCGAGATCTTGTTGTTCACCCCGGCGCAGGTAATCCAAATGGTACAGTGCTAAACGCATTACTTTATCACTATCCAGATATTTCAAGAGTACCAAGAGCGGGTATTGTCCATCGCTTAGATAAAGACACAACTGGGCTAATGGTCGTTGCTAAAACCATCGAGGCACAAACCCACCTAGTTGAATCGCTACAACATCGTGAAATCACACGTGAATATGAAGCGGTAGCGATGGGAATCATTACAGCAGGTGGCACAATCGATCAACCGATCACTCGCCATCCTACTAAGCGAACGCATATGGCCGTATTCCCGACAGGAAAGCCAGCGGTAACCCATTATCGAGTCATGGAAAAATATCGACTTCATACTCGACTACGGCTAAGGCTAGAAACTGGCCGAACTCACCAAATTCGTGTACATATGGCTCATATCGCGCACCCACTTGTTGGTGATCCACTTTATGGCGGACGACCAAGACCGCCAAAAGGCGCGAGTGAATCCTTTATCCAAACGCTACGCGATTTTGATCGTCAAGCTTTACATGCAACAATGCTACGTTTATATCATCCAATTACAGGTGAACTAATGGAATGGAATGCGCCAATACCGGATGATATGTTAACATTAATTCATGCGTTACAAGAAGATACAGAACTTCATAAAGATGAACTTGATTGGTAAATAAAAATGATTAAATCAATATATCCTTATTGGCCTGCACCGAGTAATGTTCGCGCTTTCACCTCCACTCGTATTGGAGGGGTAAGCCTTCCCCCTTTTGACAGCTTAAATTTAGGCAGTCGAACAGGGGATGACTTAAATAACATCGTAGAAAATAGAAATCGCTTAATACAAGCGGAAAAAGTGCCGAGTGAACCTTATTGGTTAAATCAAACACACAGTACAACTGTCCTAGATATCACAAAAGTAAAACCTGCAATTAATACGACACGATTTGAAGCTGATGGCTCCTACACTAAGCAAGCTAATCAGGTCAGTGTAGTCTTAACTGCTGATTGTATGCCGGTACTATTTTGCTCTGTTAAAGGCGATCAAGTTGCTGCTGCTCATGCGGGTTGGCGAGGACTATGCCATGGTATATTAGAAGAAACCGCAAAAAAATTTCAATGCAACACCAATGAAATTCTCGTCTGGCTAGGACCAGCAATCAGTGCACAAAAATTTGAAGTAGGTATTGAAGTTAAAGAACAATTTGAAGAGTATGACAAAAATGCTCACCATGCATTCAAATTTATCGAAGGCAAAAAATATCTGGCCGACCTTTACATGATAGCTAAACAGCGATTAAACGCGATCGGAATTACTCAAATTTATGGTGGTAATTATTGCACGTATACTGAGCGCGATCTGTTTTACTCCTATCGAAGAGAAAACAAAACGGGAAGAATGGCGACAATGATATGGTTTGAAGAAAAGTGATAAACCACTAGTTTAATGGCAGTTAATAAAAAACTACTCAATATCAGCAAACTTATGAGTCTGTAAACTTAACAGCCATTTATTATCGATACGATTATGGTTAATCTGACCTAACAACTCAATGGTATCAAACATATTCATCTCACCATTTATCTCGCAAGGAGACAAATAGTAACGCTTAGCTTCAATATGCTGTTCAATGAAGTGACAAAAATCGATAAAGCCCGCTTGTTTTTCAGCGACGATTCGAACTTCATTGGCAGTTGATTGCAGAATGTTTTGGTAACGGCTTTGATAACAAAATTTAGGACTCAGTGCAACATAATCAATTAATGGATCAACCTTACCCAGCCCATTACTCTCAATAGCAATATAATAACCAGCCTGCTTCAAATGGGACAACAATATAGGTAAATCTCTAACCATAGTAGGCTCACCACCAGTGATAATAATATTAGAACTCTTATATTGCCCGACCATCGCCAGTAATTGCTCTAACGAAAAGCGCTTAAAATGACGAAAATTAGTATCGCACCAACTACAATTCAAATTACAACCAGCAAACCGAATAAAAATAGCAGGCATACCCGTATTATAACCTTCGCCCTGTAAAGATTCGAAGATTTCAACAATGCGATACTCAATCATTTTTCGCTCCGATGATACTCACAATAAGAAGAGGGGGTCTCCCAAAGCTTAATCATCGACACCGGCAAAAACTGAGACAAACGTTCGAAAATAAATTTACTCATTCCTTCCGCCGTAGTACGGCAAGGAAAAGCAAAAACTTTACGTTCCATTTGTTCTAAAAGCATAGCTATTTTGCGTTCATTAGCATTATCTTGATGATAAAGATAAGCATGATCCAATTGATCAACAATCTGCTGTTTTACAATCAACTTAAGATCAGCATAATCCATTACCATATCAGCGCTGGATCCACTGGAAATAAGATCATCGCTGATCTCGACTAACAAACGGTAGGTATGACCATGAAGGTTATGACATTTTCCATTATGCCCATCAAGCATATGACAAGCATCGAATTGAAACTCTTTAGCAATTTTAAACATATAATTTCCTAGTTTTTTTACGTGGGATGGATCACGAACCACGGTTGGCTAACTTAAAAGCGAGGCTAATATAAAGGATAAAAACCCATGTGTCACCTAAATTTTCTCAACCTTATTGATTAATCGATGATTTTTCAAGCTACTTTATCTTTTGCAAAGAAACGAGTAATATATATACAGCTTTGTTTCAAAAAATCGTCAAAAATATTGTTAATCAGCTCTTGAAATTTATTCTTCCACACTTATTTAGTGAATATGCAAATGGATTGAATGTTTTAAACATTTAAACCAAATCTATTGCTTAGGAGATAAATAATATGAGGTTAGATAAACTCACAAACAAGTTTCAACAAGCTTTAGCTGATGCTCAATCAATGGCATTAGGTAAAGACAATCAATACATAGAGCCTATACATGTGCTATCAGCCATGTTAAACCAAGAAGGAAGCAGTATAAATCCATTACTTGCTGCTTCAGGCGCGAATGTTGCGACATTACAACAAGAACTAAATCAAGCAATCGAACGCTTACCACAAGTTCAAGGTATCGGTGGTGAAGTTATACCATCACAAGAATTTATTAAAATCTTAAATTTATGCGATAAATTATCCCAAAAAAATGGCGATAGCTACATCTCGTCTGAACTATTTATATTAGCGGCATTAGATGAAAAAGGAAGCCTAGCAGATATCTTAAAAAAAGCAGGCGTTACTAAAGAAAAATTTAGCCAAGCTGTTAACCAAGTGAGAGGAAGTGATAACGTGAACGATCCTAATGCTGAAGATCAACGTGGTGCATTAAAAAAATACACCATTGACCTAACTGAACGCGCAGAACAAGGAAAACTTGACCCAGTAATCGGTCGTGATGAAGAAATTCGTCGCACAATACAAGTATTACAACGTAGAACTAAAAACAACCCAGTACTCATTGGTGAACCAGGTGTTGGTAAAACCGCTATTGTTGAAGGACTTGCACAACGAATTGTTAACCGAGAAGTGCCAGAAGGATTACGTAACAAGCGCGTATTATCATTAGATATGGGGGCATTAATTGCTGGTGCTAAATATCGTGGTGAATTTGAAGAACGCTTAAAAGCGGTATTAAAAGATATTGCCAAAGCGGAAG
The DNA here is from genome assembly GCF_026536965.1 of Gilliamella sp. B2911. Classification (NCBI taxonomy): domain Bacteria; kingdom Pseudomonadati; phylum Pseudomonadota; class Gammaproteobacteria; order Orbales; family Orbaceae; genus Gilliamella; species Gilliamella sp. B2911. Next base: position 94,537 of record NZ_JAFNNA010000007.1, read on the forward strand.
GCAGCATAATTTTATTTATTGATGAAATTCACACCATGGTTGGTGCAGGTAAAAGTGACGGGGCGATGGACGCTGGAAACATGTTAAAACCAGCATTAGCTCGAGGTGAACTACACTGCGTAGGGGCAACTACACTTGATGAATATCGTCAATACATAGAAAAAGATCCAGCATTAGAACGTCGATTCCAAAAGGTCTATGTAGCAGAACCAACAGTTGAAGACACGATCGCAATCTTACGTGGCTTAAAAGAGCGCTATGAACTGCATCACCACGTACAAATTACTGATCCAGCCATTGTTGCTGCTGCAACTTTATCGCATCGTTACATCTCTGATCGAATGTTACCCGATAAAGCGATCGACTTAATCGACGAAGCAGCATCAAGCATCCGTATGCAAATGGATTCAAAACCAGAATCATTGGATCGACTTGAAAGACGTATTATCCAACTCAAACTTGAACAACAAGCGCTCAAGAAAGAGTCTGATGATGCAAGTAAAAAACGACTAGAGATGTTAAACGATGAACTTGCTGAAAAAGAAAAGGATTATGCATCACTTGAAGAAGAGTGGAAGTCAGAGAAGGCTGCACTTTCGGGCACTCAAAATATCAAGGCGGAGCTGGAAAAAGCGCGTACCGAGATAGAACAAGCTCGCCGAATGGGTGACTTGAACAAAATGTCCGAATTACAATATGGCAAAATTCCAGAGTTAGAAAAGAAACTGGCTTCTGCAACGCAATTAGAAGGCAAAACCATGAAGTTATTGCGTAACAAAGTCACCGATAACGAAATTGCCGAAGTACTATCTAAAGCAACGGGTATTCCTGTATCAAGAATGCTTGAAAGCGAAAAAGATAAACTACTTCACATGGAAGAAGCCTTACACAAACGTGTAATCGGTCAAGACGAAGCGGTTGTTGCCGTTGCTAATGCGATTCGTCGCAGTCGAGCAGGGCTATCTGACCCTAACAAACCAATTGGATCATTCCTATTTTTAGGACCAACAGGGGTAGGTAAAACTGAACTTTGTAAAGCCTTAGCTAACTTCATGTTTGACAGTGAAGATGCAATGGTTCGAATTGACATGTCCGAATTCATGGAAAAACATTCCGTGGCTCGATTAATCGGTGCGCCTCCCGGATATGTTGGTTATGAAGAAGGTGGCTATTTAACCGAAGCAGTAAGACGTCGACCATACTCCGTCATCTTACTTGATGAAGTTGAAAAAGCGCACCCAGATGTATTTAATATTTTATTACAAGTGCTTGATGATGGCCGATTAACTGATGGACAAGGCAGAACTGTGGATTTTAGAAACACAGTCATTATCATGACATCTAACTTAGGTTCAGACCTAATTCAAGGTCACGTCGAACTAAGTTATGACGAAATGAAAGCTTTAGTTATGACAGTGGTAACCCAACATTTCAGACCGGAATTTATTAACCGAATTGATGAAACAGTGGTATTCCACCCACTAGGTCAAGAAAACATTAAAGCAATTGCAAAAATACAACTCGCTCATGTTGAAAAACGCCTAGAAGAACGTGGATATGAAATGGATATCTCTGATAGTGCACTAGAACAACTTGCCAAAGTTGGCTTCGACCCAATTTATGGTGCAAGACCATTGAAACGTGCAATACAGCAAGAGATTGAAAACCCACTAGCTCAACAAATTTTATCGGGTAAATTAGTGCCTGGTAAAAAGATTCATCTAGACGTAGATGATGGAAATATTGTTGCAAAACAATAAGGTTACTTACTTATTGCGTCGAATAGGCAACAATATAAATAAGCCAAAAAGCCTGAAAAGAAATTTTCAGGCTTTTTTATCACAAAAATTGCCACCATGCGCATCTCAATTAAATAAAAAAAAGTTGAGGAGAGGGGTTTTTGAGGTGCTAATTGCAGAAATAATTAGAAAATAAAAATCCTGAAAGCTTCTTGTCAGACTTTTTTGTAGAAAATCTTAAAACTTAAAATTGATAGTTCAACTAATTAGAAAAAATTCTTATCTTAAATTTATAACCTAAATTTATCACCTAAATAACCGCCTTATTGACTATAAAAATTGGTAATATTTTGGGTTTAATCCTTTCAATTAATAAAAAAGATGGAATTAAATGTTCATCTCTATTTCGGCTTTATCATATTGTTTCTCTATAGAGAATTTGGCAAAATGAATAAAGAGCCAGTTAATTCATTCTAAAGGACACAAATATGATCAAGTTAATCATCACTGATTTAGATGGAACATTCTTAAATAGCCAAGGCGACTATGACCGTACATTATTTACCCAAGTCTATGACCTTATGGCAAAACAAAACGTCCAATTTGTTGCATGTACTGGAAAACAGTGTGAACGAGTAGAAGAACTCTTTGCCGATTATCTCGATAAAATTTGGATAGTAGGCGATAGTGCCACCACAATCAAACATAAAGGTGAATTTATCTATCGCTCTTTTATCGAAAATCAACTTGGGCAACGTATCATCAAAACCCTTGAACAAGCCAGTCAAGAGCATGTCATCATTGCATGTACTGCAAAAGGTGCAGTAATCAAATCTAATTTGCCTGCACACCTAAAACAAAAAGTCCGAGGATCGTATGCAACAATCATCGAAGTGGATGATTTTAAAACTGTCGCTGACGACTTTATCAAAATTACCGTGTATGACGAAAAAGAACAATGCCCACAAACACGCAAGCATTTAACACCGTATGATAATGACGTTTACATCGTCGTATCAGAAGCCGCTTGGATAGATATTACTGAACACAACGTCCACAAAGGCAACACCATCAAAAAACTACAACAAATCTTAAATATCACCTACCAGGAAACAATGGCATTTGGTGATGGCCTCAACGACATTGAACTACTCGAACAAGCCAATTACAGCTTTGCAATGCGTAATGCTTTCGACGAAACTAAAGCAGTAGCTAAATTTATTACTGGTTCAAATAATGAAAGTGCCGTAATGACAACAATACAACTTATGTTAGCACTTCAATAAAAAATTGAGGAGCGGGGTTTTTAAGACTTCAAAAACCCCGCTCCTCAACTTTATTTATTCTCAATTTGCCACTGATTTATCTCATCTAAAAGCAATCATTAAAATACTGCTCGGATTAAATCATCGTCATATAAACCTGATTATTGAGTAAATTCTTCGGATCAAACTGCTGCTTGATAGCGTGCATAAGTTGGCGATTGGCTTTGGGAATAGCATCATTATAATAGCTCACTTTCGCTGTACCAATGCCATGTTCTGCCGAAGGTAATCCACCAAGTTCAAGGCATTTTTGATAAAGAGCTTGATGAACTTGCTGTAGATCGGTATCCCACTGTTTATCATCACGATCATCACGCAAAATGCATAGATGAATATTTCCATCACCAGCGTGACCAAAGGCTAACATGCGTACCTTGGTTTTTGCTTCAAGCTGTTTGGTGAAGTGAATAAAATCGGCAATACGATTTATTGGAACCACAATATCAATCGGATCTTGTTCGGTCACTGCCTCAACCGCTCGCACTAATGAACCGCGAATCGTCCAAATTTGACTAGCCTGATTGCTATCTTCAGCAACAAAATAGTCACAGTCACCTAAATTCGCTAATAATTGCTTTCGTTGCTGTTCGATGGATTGTTGATCTGATCCATCAAGCATAATAATCAAATAAGCTTGGCTATGAGGTAGTGGGAATTGAAATCCTGAATACTTTTCGCCCCATTGTGCAACTTTACGTTCCACAAACTCTAGCGCGGTTGGCGTTAGGGTATGTAAAATGGTTGTGATACTGGCAATAGCCTGCTCAATAGTATTAAAACCAACAACAAATGTTTGAGATACTTTCGGCTTGGCGATCAGTTTTAACGTACATTGGGTAATGATGCCTAAAGTACCTTCACTGCCAATAAACAGATGCTTTAAAGCAAGCCCAGTATTGTCCTTAACATTTTTACTGCCAATATTTAACACACTCCCATCTGCCATCACCACCTCAAGTGCTTGCACATAGTCACGAGTTACACCGTATTTTACCGCACGCATCCCTCCTGCATTAGTACTGATATTTCCGCCAATAGTGGAGGATTTAGCACCCGGATCAGGTGGATAAAAAAGATCATACTGCTCAACAAACTGTTGTAAATCCTGCAATAAAATGCCGGGCTGTACCGTAATAGTGAAAGTTTCCTTGTCTAACTCAACAATCTCATTCATCAATGATAAATCAAGTATAATGCCACCATTAGGAATGGTTGAACCCACTAAATTTGTCCCAGCACCGCGAGTGGTAATATTCAGATTATTGGCATTGGCATATTTCACCACATCCGCTACTTCTTCGGTCGTTTTAGGATAAACTAATATATCAGCCTGCCCATATTTAAGCTTTAAACCATCGGTCAAGTAGGATTGTGGGATGGCATCTGCCAAAACAATGCGTTTTGAATCTTTAATGATAAGATTGTTCATACTAAATTACCCACTATTTATAACTTCTATCAAAGTGATTGGCTAACTTGTCACCGAGGTATTGAATCACCATCACAATAAAAATAAGAATAACAATACACAAAATAAGCACCTCGGTTACATAGCGTTGATAACCATAACTGATCGCCAAATCACCAATACCACCGCCACCAACAACCCCAGCCATTGAGCTAAAGCTGATAAGTGAAATTGTGGTAACCGTTGCGTGTCGTATTAATTGCGCCATTGCCTCAGGAAACAATATCCCAAAAATAATACGCATATGTGATGCACCACTTGCTACCGCAGCTTCGATCACACCTTTATCAATTTGGCTAAAAGCGTTTTCGGCTAACCGTGCATAAAATGCAATAGCGGCAAGTGAAAGCGGTAAAATTACCGCTTTAGGACCCACTGCGGTATCAACCAACAGCGCGCCTAAAGGTAACACCGTAACCATCAGAATTAAAAATGGAATTGAACGGGTTGCATTGACGATAAAATTCGCAATACTGTTAATGATTCTATTTTTAAAGAAGAATTGATTTGACATTAAAAACAGCAATAATCCGATTAATGTGCCGAAGATCAAACCAGCTAATAATGACCAACTTACCATAATGAATGTCTCGTAAGCGGCTTTCCATAACATTTGCGCTATTTCGTTAATGGTGAGTTTAATCATTAGTTTATTTCCTCAACAATGACTTCTTGATCGGCCAATTTGGTGATTAAATTTTGGATATTAGTCGATTCACCAATCAGCTCGATCACCAAATTACCCAAAGCTTGATTGTCGAAATATTCAATAAACCCATGCAAAATATTAAATGACACACCGGTTTCAATCGCTGATTGATACAGAATTGGCTGGGTAGTGTTTTCGTTAATGTAACGCAAACGGACCAATTTTCCTTTTACATTTTGCTTTATAATATCTGGCAAATGGGTATTTTCATCGATATTAAGAAATTCTTGTGTGAATGGCTGTTTAGGGCAGGCAAAAAGGTTAAACGTGGTATTCATTTCGACAATTTCACCTTGTGACATTACTGCAACTCGGTGGCAGATTTTTTTAACCACATCAATTTCATGGGTGATTAAAACAATAGTTAAACCAAATTTTTGATTAAGCTGTTTTAACAAATCAAGAATCGCGCTGGTAGTAGTTGGATCTAAAGCACTGGTGGCTTCATCACACAACAAAATTTTGGCATCATTAGCCAGCGCTCTGGCAATACCGACTCGTTGCTTTTGCCCACCACTGAGTTCAGCAGGGTAGGCATTCGCTTTATCACTTAACCCAACTAAAGCAAGCAATTCGTTGACTCTATTTTTAACCGCATCGCCTTTTTTACCAGCGGCTTTAAGCACAAAAGCAATATTTTCATAAACGGTTTTTGATGATGCTAAATTAAAGTTCTGAAAAATCATCCCAACATGAAAACGAAACGCTTGCAATTCACGCCCACGTAAGGTTTGAATATCAACACCATTAATAATAACTTGCCCGGACGAAGGTTCAGCAAGCCGATTAAGCGTTCTTACTAAAGTACTTTTTCCCGCACCGCTCGAACCAATGATCCCGAAGATCTCGCCTTGATTGACATCAAACGAGACCTTTTTAACCGCTTCAACAACTTGATCTTTGGCTTTAAATCTTACAGAAACATCTTTTACTTGAATTAAAGTCTGCATAATTAAAATAACTGATAATCAGGTTTTTGGAAGGTATAGAAAATACCGTTTTTATCATTAATGACTTGAGCAAACTCAGGTGATTTAAGCACGTCGATAATGTCTTTACCTAATGTATCTTTTGATTCAGTGCGAATCGCAATAACATTTTTATGATCTTTATCTAACACTTCATGATAAAGCGCCTTAGAAAGATCTAAACCCGCACCAATTGCATAATTACCATTAACCACTGATAACGCAACATTGTCAAGCGAACGTGGAGTTTGTGGTGCTTCAATTGGTACAATCTCTAAACCATAACGGTTTTCGATAATGTTTTTAGGGGTTAAATTGTTTTTATCCACATTTGGATCAAGCTTAATCAACCCAGCTGCTTCTAAAATGCGTAAAGCACGAGCTTCGTTAGTCACATCACTTGAAATAGTCACTTGATCGCCTTGTTTTAATTGCGAAAAGTCAGTAATTTTATTTGAATAAATTCCCGCGCCAGCTGTCGGTACAAAACCAATCGCCATAATATCTAAATTACGCGCTTGCTTAAAATTATTAAGATAAGTTAAATGTTGAAATAAATTAACATCAATATCTCTATTTGCTAATGCTAAGTTTGGTTGAACATAATCGCTAAATTCACGAATTTCGATATGGTAACCTTTCTTTTCTAATCCAGGCGCAATAGCATGTTTAAACATGTCACCATAAGGACCAGCGGCAACACCAACTGTAATTTGATTCTCTTTTTTAGCATTATCACAGCCAGTTAATACTGAAGTTAAAATGACTAAACTTGCCACAATTAATTTTTTAAACATAATAATTTTTCCTTAAGTTTGGATAATCTTTCTAAAGCTGCAATCAGCGTTGGTTCTTGTTTAGCAAAATGGAAACGAATATAACGATATTCAGGATGTTTAAAAAAGGCCGATCCCGGCACAGCTGCTACGCCGACTTCTTTAATTAACCATTCGCAAAATTCAAAATCGGTCTTAAATGGATTAAACGCCGAAATATCCACTAAAACATAATACGCACCTTGAGGCTCATAATAAGCAAGGCCTAACTCATCTAATCCGTTCAAAAATAAACGGCGCTTAGCGGTGTAAGTTTCGGTCAATTGTTGATAATAATCATCCTCTAAAGCTAACCCTGCACAAGCTGCTTTTTGTAGTGGGGCAGCAGCGCCAACGGTAAGAAAATCATGGATCATCTTACAACCATCTATAATCCTTTTATCAGCAATAATATAACCAAGGCGCCAACCGGTTATCGAATAGGTTTTCGACAACGAGCTACAACAAATAGTCCGCTCTTTCATATTTGGAAAACTTGCCAAATAAAGATGTTTATGCGGAGCATAAACCATATGCTCATACACTTCATCGGTAATAATGTAGGCATCAAACTCAATCGCCAATTGACTGATATAATTAAGCTCATCCTTAGTAAATACCTTGCCACAAGGATTGCTAGGATTACATAAAATCAGCGCCTTAGCGCCTTGCTCAAACGCTTCACGAAGTTGCTGTTTATCAAATTCAAATGTCGGCGGGATCAAAGGCACATAAATTGGGGTGGCATCAGAAAGAATGGCGTCCGCTCCGTAATTCTCATAAAACGGCGAAAAGATAATAACTTTATCTTTTGGATTACAAACCGTCATTACCGCACACATCATCGCCTCGGTACTACCACAAGTTACCAACACGTTTTCCTCTGGGTTGATATCAATTTGCATTAACTTTTGTTGCTTTTTAGCTAACAGACGCCGAAACTCAGCCGATCCCCAAGTGATCTCATATTGATGAGGACCACAATCGGCAGCTTGTTTTAACGCATCGATTAAAGGTTTCGGCGGATCAAAATCTGGAAACCCCTGTGACAAATTGATAGCTTGATATTGATTAGCGATCCGAGTCATCCGACGGATAACCGAATCGGAAAAGTGATCGAGTCGATTGGCTAGTTTATGCATTGTTTTTTATATATTAAAATTATGAAGTCGGAGATTATAATATAAAATCTTTCTATGACGGTTAAATAATATATTTATATATAGTTATACTTTTTTCTTATAACGGAGTCGAAAATAGCGACTAGATTTTAAAAAAGTTGAGGAGCGGGGTTTTTTAATCTCCAAAAAATATTATTTTTATAACTCTTTTTTTAATCAAAAATAAAATAATTAAAAATCATAATATTAAAAAGGTATTAAAAAAAAGGGTTTTTAAAACTCCAAATGCCCTTTGCCTTTTTGCAAACAACGATTATAGTATGTTTTGTTCTAGGTTTATGCCGTGTAGGCAGTTTAGAAAACCGAGCGACAATCCCAGTCTAGATAAAATAAGGTTTATGCCGTGTAGGCAGTTTAGAAATAATTAATATGTCTCGGAATTTTTCAAATTCAGGTTTATGCCGTGTAGGCAGTTAATAAAATATAATTTTCGAATCAATCAACTCAAGTCAGTTTATTCAATGCAGATAATATCCCGTTTCTTAAAAAGTTGAGGAGCGGGGTTTCTGGGGTTTTAAATACGCCCTAAGTAAAACTTTTATAGGGTTAAAAATGAGGATTTTTAGTGAGTGATAAATTTGATATTGATCAAATAGCAAATAGTTTATCTAATGATTATCTTTAGATCTTTCCTGATCCTCTTTACAAAGATTAACGATCTTAAACGCAAAAAATATTGCGTTATATTTTTCGGGTCACTATACTTTGAGATCATTTTAGCTGAGTAGCTAAAACATCAGCAATAAACATAAAATTGCAAATAAATCATAAATTTAATTGACAAGGTAGTCTAAATGCATTATAATTTTCAACAGGCAACAGGCAACAGGCAACTTGGCCAACCTATAATTTAAATTCGCCTAATTTAAACTCTCAACCTCTTTTTTTTCACTCCAGTTTATTAATCGACGAAAATTTAAGATCGCGTAGTCGATCGTTGCGTCTACTGTTACTTCGATCGCCATTTGGATCAATCCGATCATCTATTGGATCTAAATTATTCCGACTGATCTTTTTATCGCTAAGCTTATTGTTAATACCTTTTTATTCCAGCTATGCATTAACCTCTAAAACCTCAAATCTGATTCACGGTAATGCTCCGTATTTAACGTTTGATGGTGGTTATACAAGAGTGACAAACACTGACGGTCTGCTTGGTATTACATTATCTAACGGTACACAATATACGCCTTCAACCAATCCTTCATCTTCTTCAGCACCAATCGTCTTGCCCGTTGCAGGTCAGAGTTTTGCTGATATAGGTATGTTGGTTCCTACTGATACTAATTCAGTCGCTTTAAGTTCTCTTATCGGTCCTCCTTATAATTATTGGGGAGATGATGATGGTGATGGAGATATCAGTGCGACTGGCTCTTTAAATTTATCTATCGTCGATAAAAATGGGCAATCAGTATCACGTAATGCAGTACCAAAAATCTGTAATGCACCTTATCAAGTAAAATTAACTAATACAGATGGTATATTAAGCACACGTTATGGTCTTCCAAGTCATAGTAGCTTTAGTGCAAGTAATGTGACCTATTATATCAATCCTAATCCATCGCCAACGGTTTGTTTTGCAAGGCCTAACCTATTGTATGGTAAGAACAAGGAGAATAATTGGCCACTAGATTTTAGCGGTCCTGCCTCGATTTGGGACCCTGCTAATGGTTTTCTTCCTCAATCATCTTACGGTTTAAACTTTCCGACTACTGGTGCTAATGGTTTGTACTTCGATTTAGTCATTTCGGATAGTAATCAGGTATTGTCTTGGCCTCCTGTTTCTCAGGGGGGGATAACCGCTACTATGAGCAATTCCACAAGTACAGGTGTTCGAGTTACATTAACAGGTCCTTTCGCCACTGAGTCCCAACAAGATTCTGGCTTTCCAGGTCCAATACCTAAGCCACCTTTACCTCTGACCTTTGAATTAGTCGGTCGCGATAGTCAAGGTAATGCAATTGTTAAATATGGTTTTACGCTAAAGCAGTGGTTCGTTAACCGTGGTACTGGTTATGAGGACTTTTATCCTGATCTTGCCTTTTGGTGTAACAATTTAGGTTATCGCGTATCACGCGTAAGTGATTTAACTAATTCAAACCATCGTATGGGCGCAATCCCTTCGTCATCTGGCAATCATTATCAGCGTCGCATTGGTTCAGGTTTTTTCACGGAGTGGGGCAAAATGGACGATTACTCAGGAGCTGACTTCATAAGTGCTTACTATTGGACTAGTGATCTGGATGCTAATCGCAATTTTATTGTGTTCGCGCTCAACGGTTATGTGAATTCGTACCAAAATGACGCAAATAACGGCGGACTTTGTACTTATCCTTAGTTCTTATTTCTTCATCCTTAATCTTTAGGTCGGGGGTTGGAGTGATAAAAATAGTATTAAGTGATTAAAATAAGCGACGACTGAATTACCCGCCTCGGCGGGTTTATTTTTGAGGTGTTTTATCGCAAAAAAAATTGAGGAGTGGGGTTTTTGATGTTCTCAATTTCACTTAAAAAATTATTAAAATATCAAAATCACTAAATTTCTAATCCAAAGCCTTAAAATAAAATTTTTGAGGATCAATCGCTCTAATTTTAAAGATTTGCAACGGTGATATTCAATTAAAACAATAGCTAAATAATTATAATTTAGATCATTTTTAGATCATCTTTACAAAAGCTAATATAAATGAGTGAAAAAAAGTGTTGCATCGTGTTTTTCCAATCACTATACTTTTTACACGGTTTTAGCTAAAAGGCTAAAATTTGACAGAAAAGCATAAAATTGTAAATTAATCAAAAAATTACTTGACAGGATAGTCTAAAATGCATTATAATTTTCAACAGCCAACAGCCAACAGCCAACCTGCCAAACCTATCTTTTAAATTCGCCTAAGTCCAGCACCCAGTTTAAATTTTTCACTGAAGATTATTTTTCTACTCAATCAAGTGAAATTCTGCGAATTTTCGCGCGATCGCTTCCGCGATCCTCTTCTCGATCCTTTTTCCGATCGTTTTCCGGATCCTCTTTCAGATCCTGTTTTCGATCCTTTTCCCAATTATCCCGGCAGATTGTTTTTTTCGTGGCTTTTTTTCTTCCTTTTTCGGGTCATGCATTGACATCACAGACAACTAGGAATGCGATACAGGGTAGTGCACCTTATCTGACTTTCGACGGTGGTCGTACACGCGCGGTTGATGCTAACGGTCTGCTTGGGATTACTCTATCTGACGGAGCTAATTACACGCCTTCTAACAATTCATCATCTACAACTCCAATCGTCTTGCCCGTTGAGGGTCAGAGTTTTGCTGATATTCGTATGTTCGTTCCTACTGATACTAATTCAGTCGCTTTAAGTACACTTATCGGTCCTCCTAATAATTATTGGGGAGATGATGATGGAGATTCTGGCGTTAGTGCTACAGGTCATTTAAGTTTATCTATCGTCGATAAAAGCGGTCAATCGGTATCACGTAGTACCGTGCCAACAATTTGTAATGCACCTTATAAGGTTACGTTATCCAGTACTAACGGTACATTATCTACACGTTATGGTTTTCCTAATCGTAGTAGTTTCAGTGCCCGTAATGTGACTTATTACGTCAATCCTAAGGCTGCGCCGGTGGTTTGTTTTGCTCGGCCTAATTTAATGTATGGTAAGCTTGGAGATGATAGGGAGAATCCATCTTGGGATTTTGCTGGCCCAGCTTCGATGTGGGACCCTGCTAATGGTTTTATCCCTCAGTCAACTGGCCCATCATCTTACGGTCAAAACTTTCCTACAACTGGTGCTAACAAACTGTACTTTGATTTAGATATTAGTGGTGTTAGTCAACCTTTGTCTTGGTCTTCGTTATCTCAGGGAGGTATCACCGTTACAATGTCTAATTCTAGCGCTACACGCGTACGCGTTACTTTAACGGGTCCTTACGCTACCACATCCCAGCATCGTTCAGACAATCCTGGTCGTATTTCCACTCCATCTTTGCCTCAGACCTTCGAGTTGGTCGGTCGTGACAATAATGGTAATCCCGTTCTTAAATATGGTTTTACATTGAAGCAGTGGTTCGTCAATCGAGGTTTTAAGTATGACATTTATCCTCCTACCTTATCTTGGTGTAGTAGCCTTGGTTATCGAATGCCTCGCGTAAAGGATTTAACCAACGCTGTTCGTAGAGATGTAGTCGTACCTAGTGCCACTCCTCGTTCACCTGGTAATCATTACATTCGTCATATAGGTTCAGGCTTTTTCACGGAGTGGGGCGATATGTCCAGTTATTCAGGCGCGGACTTCGACAACAATCAGCTTTACTGGACTAGTGATCCCACTGGTAGTCACCATTTTATCGTGGGCTCGGAATACGGTCGTGCGTCTTGGCGCAACTACGACACCAGCGACTACGGACTTTGCACCTATCCTTAATTCTTATTTCTTCGTCCTTAATCCTTAATCATTAATCCTTAGGCCGGGGGTTGGAGTGATAAAAAATAGTGTTGAGTCATTAAAAGTAAGCTGACTCAAGGAGTCAACGTCGTTTAGCCATAAAAAGCGATTTTGTGGCTTAGCGACGTTTGAATAACCCGCTTAGGCGGGTTTATTTTTGAGGTGTTTTATTGCAAAAAAGTTGAGGAACGGGGTTTTCTAAGCCCCCAAAAATATTATTTTTATAACCCTTTTTTTAATCAAAAAATAAAATAATTAAAAATCATAACTTTAAAAAGATAATAAAAAAAAGGGTTTTTAAAACTCCAAATGCCCTTTGCCTTTTTGCAAACAATGATTATAGTATGTCTTGTTCTAGGTTTATGCCGAGTAGGCAGTTTATAAAATAAAATTTTCGAATCAATCAATACCAGTCCGTTTATTCAGTGCAGATAATATCCCGTTTCTTAAAAAGTTGAGGAGCGGGGTTTTTGAATGATCATTTTTATTAAAAATCCCCTTCAATCTGAAATATCTAATTTATCTATTAGAGTGAAAGCTGAAATCTATATAACCTAGTTAACTTTCTACGTTAAAATAACTAACTTTATTTTTTATCGCAAATTAAAGGACAAACCTAATGACAACCGAATTGACAACGCTTGATAAGATTAAACGCCAAATTGCCGAAAATCCGATTATTCTTTATATGAAAGGTTCGCCAAAATTGCCAAGTTGTGGTTTTTCAGCTCAAGCTGTGCAGGTGTTATCGCAATGTGGTGTGCCGTTTGCGTATGTTGATATTTTACAAAATCCAGATATTCGTGCTGAATTGCCAAAATTTGCTAACTGGCCGACCTTTCCACAACTTTGGGTTGAAGGGGAGTTGATTGGTGGTTGTGATATTATGTTAGAGATGTTTCAAACCGGTGAACTGCAAACCTTGATCAAAGAGACGGCAGAAAATCATAAAAACGATCAATAATGTTGAGAAAGAGAGCGCTAAGCTCTCTTTTTTTTATATTTTTTTTATATTTTGACTATTCTTCTGTTTTCGGCTCGACTAAAGGCCAGCCACCTAATCGTTTAAAACGGTTAACGATTTCACAAAATAAAATAGCCGTCTTTTCGGTATCATAAAGAGCTGAATGTGCTTGTTTATGATCGAACGGGATATTTGCCGTTTCGCAGGCTTTAGCTAGAACTGTTTGCCCAAAGACTAAACCACAAAGTGATGCCGTATCAAAAGTCGCAAAAGGGTGGAAAGGGTTGCGTTTAATACCCACTCTTTCAGCCGCAGTCATCAAAAAACTGTGATCAAAATGCGCATTATGTGCCACTATTACAGCACGGGTACAGTCATTGGCTTTGATTCCGGTGCGAACTAATTTAAAGATTGCCTCAATTGCCTCTTTCTCATCAACCGCGCCTCGTAACGGATTATTGGGATCAATGCCGTTAAAAGCTAACGCTGTTGGCTCTAAAATAGCATCGGCAAAGGGATTGACATTAAATTGCAATGTTTTATCAGGCTCGAGCCAGCCGTCATCTGTCATTTTAAGCGTAATGGCTGCGATTTCTAAAATAGCATTGAGTTTTGGATCAAATCCGGAGGTTTCTATATCGATAACCACGGGATAAAATCCTCGAAAGCGTTCACAAAGTTTTGGCACAATAGTTAGTCTTATCTATCTAAAATGAGAGGTATTATGCCAGTTTTTACTTTTTTCGCCTAGTTTTACCTACTTAAATCAATTAAGTTTTTAACTTAGTATGACGTGTTAATCCTCTTGAGTTTTATTCTTTATAGGCGTTATTAGCATCTTACTTATCCTATTTTGCTTTGCTATCAAATTTTACTACTGTGCGTTAAGTCTATATTAAGCATGTTGTCCCGAAATCTAAACTAGTCAAGTAAGTGATTAAATTTGAGACTTAATCTTGAATAAGCAGGATGGTAAAAGACTTAAAATAATTGTTTAATTAATCATAATATCGGGTGAGATATTACGAGAAAGCGACTATAATTAGCGCCAAACAAAAGGGCGAAAAGTTTTTATCTTAAGCATTTTGTTAAGACTGTTTTAGTTTAATTCTAAGGTTTGCGAGGGCATTGTGCATAATTTCGAACTTCAACACATCATTGATACACATCTGCAAGTGACACGATATCGTGACTATGCGCCAAATGGTTTGCAAGTTCAAGGTCGTCCGGAGATTAACAAAATTGTGACAGGGGTAACGGCTTGTCAGTTATTGTTAGATAAAGCGGTCGAGCTAAATGCTGATGCGATTCTTGTTCATCATGGCTATTTTTGGAAAAATGAGCCAGAGACAATTACTGGCATAAAGTATCATCGAATGAAGACGTTACTTAGCCATGATATCAATTTATATAGTTATCATCTTCCATTAGATGGTCATCCAGTATTGGGTAATAATGTGTTGCTTGGGCAAATGTTTGATATTACGGTTGATGCGCGTGATGATATTACCGATTTGCTTTTTAAAGGCACGTTAGCGAATCCGTTAACCGCAATTGAATTTAAACAGCTACTTGAACAGAAGCTACATAATGGTCGCCATTCAGTTTTATTTTGTGGTGATAATGCCCCAGCAGTGATTAAGCGAGTTGCATGGTGTAGTGGTGGTGGTCAGGATTATATTGAAACGGCTGCTCAGCAAGGCTTTGATGCTTTTTTTACTGGAGAAGTATCAGAACGAACCATTCACATTGCCCGTGAATACGGTATCAATTTTTATGCTTGCGGACATCATGCCACAGAGCGATATGGTATAAAAACATTAGGAGAATGGTTATCGACTAACCATGGCTTAGAAACTATTTTTATCGATATTGATAATCCTGCATAACAAAAGTTGAATTTAAATAAGAAATATCGCATACTTATTCGCAGTTTTTTTAATCTTTAAGTTGTTTTATAAACACAGAATATGAGAGGTCGCTTTATGTTTACAGGAAGTCTGGTCGCACTTGTTACTCCAATGGATACGAAAGGAAATGTGGACCATGTAAGCCTAAAAAAAATGGTCGAATATCATATTGAAAATGGCACATCTGCTATTGTATCAGTAGGAACTACTGGCGAATCAGCAACGCTTGATCATCATGAGCACATTGATGTTATTAAACGCACTATTGATTATGCAGATGGTCGAATTGATATTATTGCTGGCACAGGTTCAAATGCCACCAAAGAAGCGATCGAATTAACTCGTCAAGTTGAAAATATCGGTGTAGTAGGTTGCTTAACGGTAGCGCCTTACTACAATAAACCAACGCAAGAAGGTTTATACCAACACTTCAAAGCGATTGCAGAAAGTTCTCCATTACCTCAAATTATTTATAATGTTCCTGGTCGTACTTGTAGTGACATTAAACCAGAAACTGTCGGTCGATTAGCTAAAATTAAAAACATTGTTGCGTTAAAAGATGCAACGGGTGATCTGTCTCGC
This sequence comes from Gilliamella sp. B2911, assembly GCF_026536965.1. Lineage (NCBI taxonomy): Bacteria > Pseudomonadati > Pseudomonadota > Gammaproteobacteria > Orbales > Orbaceae > Gilliamella > Gilliamella sp. B2911. Next base: position 110,640 of record NZ_JAFNNA010000007.1, read on the forward strand.
GTTTACAAAACTCGTAAATTAGTTGGCGAAGATTTTAAGCTATTAAGTGGTGATGATGCGACTTTCTTAGACTTTATCATTTTAGGTGGTGATGGTGTTATCTCGGTAACCGCTAACGTAGCAGCGAAACAAGTTGCAACCGTTTGTGAATTGGCATTTAATAACCAAATCCAACAAGCACGCACGTTAAACGATACTTTAATGGGTCTTCATACTCATCTATTTATTGAACCAAACCCAACGCCAGCAAAATGGGCGTGTACTCGTTTAGGTTTAATGGCAAACGGCACTATACGTTTACCATTAGTGCCATTGAGTGATGCTTCTATTCCTGTAGTTGAACAAGCATTAAAAGATGCTAAATTAATTTAAAATTGACTATAACCTTACTTAAAAGCAGAAATCTATGTTGAATAAAACTGAATTGAAAAGCAATGCCTTTAAAAAACTAGCTGTTTTATCGGTTATTACATCGATGTTTATGGTTGGATGTAGTAGCGATCAAAGTTATAAACGAGAGGTTGATGGCAATGAAGATTACCTCAATTCGCCCGCTTTAAAAGCGTTAATTATTCCTGAAGGTGTTTCTGTACCAGTTGAATCTGGTGATTTTTATGTGGACAACAACAAAATTGATGGTGCCGTTGGTAAACAACTTGATATTCGTCCACCAACATTAGCTATTGCAACTATCCCAGAATCTTTTGTACATCATGAACAAAACACTGTTACCTTTAACGTGCCAGTTAGTTATGGTGTATGGAATAATATTCCAAATACATTAAATAAACAAAATATACTGGTTAGTTCAAGCGATAGTAAAACCATTAAAACAAATAATGCAATTATTTCTCGCCAAGATGAACAACAACCGGTTGAGGCTTCTTTTGTCTTTACCCGCCAAAATTTAGGTGCAACAGAAACTATCACTATCGTATTAAGTTCATTAACACGTAGTGGTGAAAATCTTATGTCACAGCCGATCGAAGTTCAGCGTTATGTAGTTGGATTATTTAATCAAATAATGGATGATGTCGCACCTGAATCGCTACGAACTGTGCCGGTTAAAACAGATGAAAAAGAGTCAGATACAAATAAAGAGCTGAAAGAAGATCTTAAAGACAGTGTCAGAGATAGCATCAGAAATGATCGCTAATTAAACGATTAGATAATCTTTCATCTAAATGAGTTAAAACCGCGTAAAGCCGATTTTAACCCAATAGCGGAGTAACTTACCTTTGCTATATAAATGAATGTTTATAACTACAGTTTATAACTACAATTTATAACTACGGTTTATAGCGAACACTTATAACAGCAAGGTACTTGATTTGAAATTAAGGGGCGAATAGCTCCTTAATTATTTATTGGCAATTTGATATAAGGTTATAAACATGAAAAAGTTGGCTGAGCTTTATCGTGGTAAAGCAAAAACGGTTTACACCACTGACAACCCAGATCTATTAATCCTTGAATTTCGTAACGACACCTCGGCATTTGATGGACTGCGCATTGAGCAGTTAGATCGAAAGGGGATGGTCAATAATAAATTTAACTATTTTATTATGACCAAGTTACGTGAAGCAGGTATTCCAACTCAAGTTGAAGCCCTATTATCAGATAATGAAGTTTTAGTTAAAAAACTTGATATGGTGCCAGTTGAATGTGTCGTTCGTAATCGAGCTGCTGGTTCATTAGTAAAACGTTTAGGCGTTGAAGAAGGCAAAATCCTTAATCCTCCAACATTTGAACTTTTCTTAAAAAATGATGCCCTGCATGACCCTATGGTCAATGAGTCACACTGTAAAGCATTTGGCTGGGCAACGGATGAGCAGTTAACAACGATGAAGGAACTTAGCTTTAAAATAAATACCGTGCTAACGGAGCTTTTTGATAAAGCCGGATTAATTTTAGTTGATTACAAATTAGAGTTTGGTCTATTTCATGGCGAAATCACATTAGGCGATGAGTTTTCACCAGATGGTTGCCGTTTATGGGAAAAAGAGACCTTGAAAAAAATGGATAAAGATCGCTTCCGTCAAGGTTTAGGTGGTGTGATTGAGGCCTACGAAGAGGTAGCCAAACGTATTGGTGTTCCACTTTAATGTTTGCCCAATTTGATATCTCCTTTTTTTTATTATTAGGTTTAGCTGCACTGTGTTATATCACGCATAATAACACAGTGACCTTTGCAGTATTGCTACTGTTGTTATTCAAATTAACACCGCTAGCAACCTATTTTCCGTTCTTAAATCAATATGGATTAACCATTGGCATTGTCATTTTAACGGCGGCTATGATGGTTCCTTTAGCGGATGGCTCGTTAAAAATTACCGATATTGTAAAATCATTCACCACCTGGCAATCGTTACTGGCTATTTTAGTTGGCATATTAGTCTCATGGTTAGGCACGCGTGGTATATCCTTAATTGGTGCTCATCCAACTATAATTAATGGCTTAATTATTGGTACACTTATTGGTGTTGCCTTTTTCAAAGGGATACCGGTTGGTCCATTGATTGCAGCAGGAATTTTATCCTTATTGATTGGAAAAAGTTAATCAATGATTAATAGCACCAGAAAGCTATGGGTGTTAAACGGTTCGCATCCCCAATTATTTAATCAAGTCAGCGCTATTATTCAACAGCACCCGGGCGATTGGCTTACAGTTACCACAAAAACAGATTTGCCCGTAGCGATTAACCATCATATTCATCCCAATCAAACCAAATCATTACTTGGCAAAGAGTTTAAACATGCTATTTTCGATGCCACCGAAGGTTTTAATTTAGATGCTTTTGCGATGCTAGCCGGCACTTTAATCAAAGGTAGTGTGCTAATTTTATTACTGCCCGATGATTTGACCAATTGGGTGGACCAAGATAGTTTGCGTTGGAATGAATCTACAAAGCCGATTCGTGTGCCCAATTTTGTTCAACATTTACAACAAACCTTATCAAAATTTGCTACAGAAAAGCCACCAGAGTTTACGCAGCAGGATGATGGGCAAAAGGATTTAACCGAGCAACAGTTAGTGCTGAACCAACTCCTAAAAAGCAATAGTCGTTTAAATATCTTAATGGCTAAACGAGGGCGCGGTAAATCAGCATTAGCTGGGCAGTTTACTCATTATCATGAATGCTGGGTAACAGCACCGAATAAAAGTGCGCTAACGACTTTTTTTCAGTTTGCTAAACCAGGAACACCGTTTTATGCGCCAGATCAACTAATTGAAATGGTCGATCATCCATTTCCTGAGTGGTTGATCATTGATGAAGCGGCGATGATCCCATTGCCAATGTTGGAACAACTGCTAAAGCTGTCACCATCGACTAAAATCCTATTGATCACAACGGTAGAAGGTTACGAAGGAACAGGGCAGGGGGTTTTATTAAAATTACTGGACAGGCAAATTTGCCAGCGATTTTATCTTAATTCGCCTATTCGTTGGCAAGATAACGATCAACTCGAACAACTTTGCGATAACTTATTGCTTAATGGCGTCATAAAATCGCAAACCAATGAGCAAGCTACCGTCTATTCTCTTAACGAAAGAACAGATATCGACCTACTTAAGTCTATCTACAATTTATTAAAAACGGCTCATTATCAAACAACCTTGGTTGATTTAAGACGACTATTTGATGCACAAAACTTAGCTGTTTGGCAGGCCAAAAAAGGTGATCAACTTATTGCTGGGGCAATTACGATTGATGAAGGTAATTTGGCTGATGACTTAATCGATGCCGTTTGGAAAGGCACACGCCGACCAAAAGGCAATCTTGTCGCGCAATCATTGGTTGCACATGCTGGTGATAAACTAGCGGCAAAACTAAAATCGGTCAGAATTAACCGTATTGCGGTTATAGAGCCTTATCGACGTCAACATATCGCCCTGAAGTTGGTCGAAAAGATCTATCAACAAGCAATGAAAAATCACAACGATTTTGTCTCTGTCAGTTTTGCTTACAGTGCCGTTAATTATCAATTTTGGCATAATTGTGGCTTTACCTTAGTCCATATTGCCAGCCATAAACAAGCCAATTCTGGTAGTTATTCAATGATGGCAATCAAACCCATCACTCAGCAAGGTTATGAACTAAGCCAACGTTTAGCGGAAAATTTAAGGCGTAATAGCTATTGGCTTAATGCCATTATCGATTTACCTTTCAGTCAACTTATCACCATTGATGATCAGCAGGCGTTAACTCATCAAGATCTTCAGGATCTGCAAGGATTTTGTAATTATCATCGACCGTTTGAAGCAACTTATCCGGCACTGTGTCGTCTAAAACAGGCAACAAATGGTAAAATACCTTCACTATTATTACAAAGTAGTGAATCGATAAATAAACTACCAAGTCGAAATGAGATGATCCAAATTATCAAACAAGAAGTAAAAACATGGCTTGAAAAATTATCAAACTGACCAAATAAAGATCAGCTAATTTACGATCAAAAAATGAAAAGTCAGTTGCCGTCAGATGAAAACTACGTTTAAAATGACGCCGATTTTAAATAAAAGGATCCTATTGTGTTAGAAAATAAATCACAACATTCCAATAATCGATCAAAGTCAGGTATCGAATACTTTTTCCAAGGCTGGTCATTAGCATTTAGTCCTGGCTTAAAGCGCTTTGTATTTTTACCGTTGCTGGCGAATATCGTTATTATGTCAGCGCTATTTTATTGGTTTTTTGTTTCAATCACTGGCATGGTGGATTGGGGCTTATCGTTTATGCCAAGTTGGTTGCACTGGTTGGGGTACATCATTAGTGCTATTGTCATTTTAACTTTAACAATTTTATTTTGTTATTTTTTCAGTACGATAACCAACGTTATAGCTGCGCCTTTCAATGGTCTGCTGGCCGAACAGGTAGAAGCACAGCTTACCGGTGTGCCTGCACCTGATACCTCTTGGTGGAGTTTAATAAAAGACTTACCTCGCATCTTAAAACGCGAGCTACAAAAATTTGGTTATTATTTATTATGGGCGATTCCGATATTGCTAACCTACTTGATTCCCATCATCGGGCAATCGGTTACCCCGATAGTGTGGTTCTTATTCACCGCTTGGCAGATTAACATCCAATATGCGGATTATGCCTTTGATAACCACAAAATCTCTTTTGAGCGTATGCGCCAATTATTAAGACAAGATCGCGCTGACAATCTGCTATTTGGTATGTTAATCAGCTTCTTTACTATGGTGCCATTATTGAATTTAATTATTATGCCAATTGCGGTTTGTGGCGCGACAGCGATGTGGGTTGATCGCTATCGTCACCAAGCTATTTTTGCAAGTAAAAGTCAGGACTTTCGATAATTTATTTTTGCTTAGGACGACTTGGCCAATCGTCGTCCTCATCATCAGAATAAGGGATAGGTTTTATCCCTTTCTTTTTTTCTAAATAGTGTTTATAGCTTAGTTTATTCAGTGCTTTAATGGTATTAATAAAGATCCCCACCAAAATAATAAGAATCACCCACCAATAATCTTTAAGCCACTCCATTTAAATCCCCTTGAGTATTTAGCACAAAGCATGATCTCATATTAAAATCTATAGTAACTTTTCTAAAATATCGATATAGATAGCTTGTAATGTAATGACATCTTGGCAATTTACATTTTCATTCACTTTATGAATCGTTTTATTGACCACACCAAGCTCAATCACCTGACAACCTAACTTAGCAATAAAACGTCCGTCGGATGTTCCGCCACTGGTTGATAATTTGGTATCAATTTGTGTAAAGGCCTTAATCGCACTTGCTGCTGCATCAGTTAGCTCACCTTGTGGTGTTAAAAATGGATGACCGGATAAGCGCCAATTTAACGTATAGTTTAAATGATGTTTTTGCAAAATCGCCTCGACTTTTGCTTTAATCATCTCATCGGTTAACTCACTACTATAACGAAAATTAAATTGCACTGACAAATCACCAGGAACCACATTTTCAGCGCCGGTTCCACCATTAATATTGGCTATTTGCATTGTCGTTTGTGGAAAATATTCATTACCATTATCCCAAACCGTCGTTACCAGTTCATTCAAAGCGGGCGCAAATTTATGCACCGGATTATCAGCAAGATGAGGATAAGCAACATGTCCCTGAATACCATGTACCACTAAATTGGCTGTCAAAGAGCCACGACGCCCATTCTTAATCTGATCACCAAGGACACTATCACTTGAAGGCTCACCAACAATACAGTAATCGATCTGTTCTTGACGTTTAATCAGCCAATCAACCACTTTTACCGTGCCATCGGTTGCATCTGCTTCCTCATCGGAAGTCAGCAAAAACGCAACCCGACCAGTATGGTCAGGATATTTTTTAACAAATGTCTCAGCGGCACAAACCATAGCCGCTACGCCACTTTTCATATCGGCTGCGCCACGACCGTACAAGATACCGTTTTCATCAATAGTTGGCTCAAAAGGCGGGTAACACCACTTACTCTCATCACCGGCTGGCACCACATCAGTATGACCGGCAAACATCAAAGTTTTACCACTACCATGGTAGGCCCAAAGGTTTTTCGTCTTACCAATATTTACCTCTTCAATCACAAAGCCTAACGGCTTTAGACGATCGATAATCATCTGCTGGCAGTTCTTATCATCGGGGCTTATTGATCTTTCAGCAATCAATGCTTTGGTTAGTGCAATAACAGGTTCAGTCATGGTGATCTCGATCTTATGATTTAGGTTTAACAAATTGCGAATAGCTCTCGTTAGAAAATCCCAACAAAGCCCGCTTACCATCAACAAGTAGTGGACGCTTTAAAATAGAAGGATTAGCTAACATAATCTTGATAGCGGCATCTTGATTATCAACTTGATTACGTACTGTCTCGTCAAGCTTACGCCAAGTCGTACCACGAGTATTTAACAAACTCTGCCAATCAACAAGTTTTAATAAATCACTTAACAACTCAACCGACAAACCATCGGTTTTATAATTATGAAATTGGTAATTGACTTGATGATCATTGAGCCACGTAAATGCTTTTTTCATGGTATCACAATTCTTAATTCCATAAATAATATACATAACTATTTGCCCTAAAATGAAAAGATAAATCGATTATAACAGCTAAAAAACAGCAAACAAAGGGAAAGCGGGTTTTGTAAAATGGATGATTTTTTGATAAAAAAGTTGAGGAGAGGGGTTTTCTAAACCCCAAAAAATATTATTTTTATAACCCTTTTTTTAATCAAATAATAAAATAATTAAAAATCATAATGTTAAAAAGATATCAAAAAAAAGGGTTTTTAAAACTCCAAATGCCCTTTGCCTTTTTGCAAACAATGATTATAGTATATCTTGTTCTAGGTTCATGCCGAGTAGGCAGTTTAGAAAAATGCACCAAGGGTACGAACAAATAGTATTTTGGTTCATGCCGAGTAGGCAGTTTAGAAATTTAATCGGATTCTAGCTGTTTTTAGTGCGTCGGTTCATGCCGAGTAGGCAGTTTAGAAAAGAGCTGCATATAACGAATCAGACAAAACATGGGTTCATGCCGAGTAGGCAGTTTAGAAATAGATCAATTTGCCATTGTGGTAAAGTAGGGCGGTTCATGCCGAGTAGGCAGTTTAGAAATTTGGTCTTCAGTCACATCAACCGCTTTAGCTGGTTCATGCCGAGTAGGCAGTTTAGAAAAGAGACTGGCGAATATCTGCCAGATCTGAATTGGTTCATGCCGAGTAGGTAGTTAATAAAATATAATTTTCGAATCAATCAATGCCAGTCAGTTTATTCAGTGCAGATAATATCCCGTTTCTTAAAAAGTTGAGGAGTGGGGTTTTTGAGGTTCTAAATTTTACTTAAAAACGTTTAAATGATCACAATCACGATTTTAAACACTAAAATAAAATTTTTGAGGATCAATAACCTTAATTTTTTAAAGATTTGTAATGATAATATCTTTAATTAAAACAGTAATTAACTAAATGTCGCCTAGATCCTTTTTAGATCATCTTTACGAAAGTTAACGCAATTGAGTGAAAAAAAGTGTTGCATCGTGTTTTTCCAATCACTATACTTTTTTAACAATTTTAGCAAAGAAGCTAAAATTTGATAAAAAAAGCATAAAATTGCAAATAAATCAAAAAATTACTTGACAGGATTGTCGCATATGTTTTATAATTTTCAACAGGCAACAGGCAACAGGCAACTTGGCCAACCTCTAATTTAAATTCGTCTAAGTCCAGCTCCCAACTTAAATTTTTCACTATCGCTTATTTTTTCATGCGATCAAGTGAAATTCTGCGAATTTTCGCGCGATCGTTTTCTGGATCCTTTTTTAGATCCTTATATCTTCTACAATTATCCCGGTGGATCCATTTAGGTCTATTCGTGGTGTTTTTTCTTTCTTTTTCCAGTCATGCATTGACTTCACAGACAACAAAAAATCATATTGAGGGTAGTGCGCCGTATTTGACTTTCGATGGTGGTCGTACACGTGTTGTTGATGCTAACGGTCTGCTTGGGATTACTTTATCTGACGGAACTAGGTACACGCCTTCTACCAATTCATCATCTTCTTCAAGACCTATCTCCTTGCCGGTTGAGGGACAGAGTTTTGCTGATATTGATATGTTTGTACCGACTAATACTAATTCAGTCGATTTAAGTACTCTTATCGGTCCACCTAATAATTATTGGGGAGATGATGATGGTGATGCTGGTGTTACAGCTACTGGTCGTTTAAGTTTATCTATCGTCGATAAAAACAATCAACTAGTGTCGCGTGATACTGTGTTAACGACATGTAATGATTCTGCACCTTATCGTGTTACATTAACTAGTACTGATGGTACATTGTCCACACGTTATGGTGTTCCTAGTAGTAGTACTTTCCGTGAAAGTAGTGTGACTTATTACGTCAATCCAAAGCTTGGTACATCAGTTTGTGCTAGAATTGATTTTGCCATACCTAATTTGATTTTTGGTACAGATGATTATGCTGGTCCAGCTTCGATGTGGGACCCTTATTATGGTTTTCTCACACAAAAAACAGACCCATCCTCTTACGGTCAAAACTTTCCTACTACTGGTATTAATAATTTGCGTTTTGGCTTAGAGATTAGTAATGTTAGTCAACCTTTGTTTTGGTCTTCCGTTTCTAAGGGAGGTATTACAGCTACAATGTCTGATTCTAGCTCTCACTTCGTTCGTGTTACTTTAACTGGTCCCTACGCTACCGAATCCCAATGGAATTCTAGCAATCCTGGTTTTATTGCTAAGCCTTCTTTACCTCAGACATTCGAGTTGGTTGGTCGTGACGCTCAAGGTAATCCAGTCGTTAAATATGGTTTTACTTTGAAGCAGTGGTTCCTCAGCCGTGGTGATGTGCATGGCCATTATTCTGATCATTTATCATGGTGTAATAGTTTTGGTTATCGAATGCCTAGCGTAAAGGATTTAACCAATGCATCTTGTCGTAATACAAATTTAAGTTGTCGAGGCGCTGCCAGCGCCACCCCTTCCTCACCTAGTAATCATTTTATGCGTCATATTGGTTCTGGCCTTTTCGCGGAGTGGGGGCATATGTCCGATTATTCAGCCATTGACCTTCCTGTCAACGCCAATTGGTTCTTTACTAGTGATTCCAATGGCCGTGAACAGTTTATCGTGCACTCGGACAACGGTGCTGTGGATTCGACCAGCGAAAACGTCTTCGGGCTTTGCACCTATCCTTAGTTCTTATTTCTTCGTCCTTAATCTTTAGTGCCGAGGGTTGGGGGTGAGGAAAAATAGTATTAAGTCATTAAAAATAAGCTTCGAGTCAACGTCGTTTAGCCATAAAAAGCAATTTTGTGGCTAAGCGAGACTTCAATTACCCGCCTCGGCGGGTTTATTTTTGAGGCCATTTTATCGCAAAAAAAGTTGAGGAACGGGGTTTTTGGGGTTTTAAATTCTGCAATGTTGTCTCAAATAAATAATTCCGCTTTAA
>NZ_JAFNNA010000008.1:0-118905 GCF_026536965.1 Gilliamella sp. B2911
GTTCGTTCCTACTGATACAAATTCAGTCGCTTTGAGTTCTCTTATCGGTCCACCTAATAATTATTGGGGGGATGATGATGGTGATTCTGGTGTTACCGCTACAGGTTCTTTAAGTTTATCTATCGTCGATAAAAACAATCAGTCAGTATCACGTAATTCCGTGTTAACGACTTGTAACGCACCTTATAGGATTAAGTTATCTAGTACTGACGGTACATTATCAACTCGTTACGGATTTCCTAATCGTAGTACTTTCAGTGCTAGTAATGTGACTTACTATGTTAATCCTAAGGCTTCGCCGGTGGTTTGTTTTGCCAGACCGGATATGTACTATAGTACAGGTCAATATGCTGGCCCAGCTTCGATGTGGGACCCGGATAATGGTTTTATCCCTCAGTCAACTGGCCCATCCTCTTACGGTAGAAACTTTCCTACAACTGGCGCTAATGGATTGTACTTTGATTTACTCATTAGTGGTAGTAGTCAGCCATTGTTTTGGTCTCCTGTTTCTCAGGGGGGTATCACAGTCACAATGTCTAATTCTACTGCTACAAGCGTTCGTGTTACTTTAACTGGTCCTTACGCTACCGAATCCCAGATTAATTCATCCAGTCCTATTCCTATTTCTAAACCTACTTTGCCTCAGACCTTCGAGTTGGTCGGTCGTGATAGTAATGGTACTCCAGTCGTCAGATATGGTTTTACTTTAAAGCAGTGGTTCGTCCACCGAGGTTCTAAGTGGGACAATTATTCTAATACATTATCTTGGTGTAATAGTCTTGGTTATCGCCTTCCTAAGGTAAAGGATTTAACCAACGCATTTTGTCCTAACAACGGTTTTAGGTGTCAGGGTTCAGTCGGCGCCACCCCTTCTTCCTCTGATAATCATTACATGCGTCATATAGGTTCAGGTTTTTTCACGGAGTGGGGCAAAATGGAGGATTACTCTGGCGTTGGCTTCAACAACGTGTACTGGACTAGTGACCCGTCTGGTAGTAACCAGTTTACCGTGGCCACGTACAACGGCGATGTGTATTTTAGCAACGCCTCTTACTACGGGCTTTGTGCCTATCCTTAGTTCTTATTCCTTCGTCCTTAATCCTTAGGGCGGGGGTGGGGGTGATAAAAAATAGTGTTGAGTGATTAAAAGCAAGCTGACTCGAAGAGTCAACGTCGTTTAGCTATAAAAAGCGATTTTGCGGCTAAGCGGCAAAAATGCTGGGCACCGAGGTGGTGGTTAAAAATATTGATATTAAAGGAGTAATATAAAATGAATATTGAAGAAAAAATAGCGTTAAGTAAAAGGCCGGTTCAGTTTATTGCTGAAGGTAATTTTTTAAAGCTTTATGATCAATCATTATATGTGGTTGAGCAATTATTGGGTTTTAACTTAAAGGTAACGGCAAAGTATATAAAAAAAATTGATGAAATTATTATTTGCGGTGGATTTCCTACCCGTTCTATTACTAAACGCTATCCCAATGCCAGCCCTAATTTAACGGGGTATGAGTTATTGGGTGATTATGATTTAAGTGGCTATAATTTATGGTACCAAAAGCATTGCCAAGTACCGAAGCAAAAAACACCACAATCCCTTCTCACAACATCCCAAGAGGTAAACGAACAGTTAAACGAATTTCGCGATATGAACAAACCGTTAACGGTTCAGCATCTATTATTTTTACAATCATGGCAGGCAAATAAATATCCTGCTATGGTAGATAGTGCGTTTATTCAGGAGTTGAAGAATTATTTTAGTGAATTGCATTAATAGCAGAGTGATGTCGAAGATAAATCATCCGTTTCAACTAGGGTGATTTTTTAAGTTTTTTATCGAAAAAAAAAGTTGAGGAGTGGGGGTTTTGGGGTTTAAAATTCTGCAATGTTGTCTAAAATAAATAATTCGGCCTTAAACTGAGGCTTTTTTTAGTAGCCGTTTTTTGCATCAAAAAAAGTTGAGGAACGGGGTTTTTGAATCCCTTTCTTCATAATCAATCAATAAATAATCTTTATTAGTTCCATCTTAAGGTTTTGTTAATCTGTTTTTGTTAGTTTAGTTGCACTTTTATTTGTAATTATTGGAGCAAAATTTGGATAGAAATTTTAGTTGGCGCTCGTTGGTTTATGCTATTTTGTATTTCTGTTACTTTTCTTGTGCATTACAACTTTACATTGCATTGTCAGGACATGCTAATTTTATTGGGCTTCGTGACTCGATAATTTATAGTATGATTTGGCTGGTGCCTATTCTCTTTTTTCCTAATATTACCAAAAAATTTGCTACCGTTTATGGCATTATCGTCGGTGGGTTGTCACTAATTTCGATTGGTTATTTTACGATATATCGACAGGAGTTTTCGCAGAGTGTTTTTTTTGTGATGGCAGAGTCGAACTATAATGAGTCGCATGAATTTATTTCCCAGTACCTTAGTATTAAACTCGTCGCCGTGCTGTTGATTTATATTTTGGTTGGGGTGTTTTTGTGGTTTAAGGTTAAACCGGTTTATGTAAAAAATATGACTAAATGGTTAGTGTCGATAATCATTGTGGTTTATGCGTTGATGCCTTTGTTTATTAGTGTGGCGATTAAGAAGACTTCGTTTGAGCGCGCTACCCAGCATCTGTTAAGTCGGATGGAAACGACGGTTCCATGGCAATTGCTCAGTAGTTATATTGCTTATCGTTCTCAGCTTTCTAATATGGACAAAATCTTGAATCATCTCGAAACCTTGCCTAAATTCGAAAATTTAACTGATGCCAATGGAAATACTCCAAGAACGTTAGTACTGGTGATTGGTGAGTCAACGACTCGTAGCCGTATGGGCATTTATGGTTATGATCGTGATACGACGCCGTTAATCGAGCAATTTAAAAAAGATAATCCTGATTTTCTTGCTTTTAATGATGTTGTTTCATCAAGACCTTATACGATCGAGATTTTGCAACAAGCGCTAACTTTGGCCGATGAGCAACATCCTGATTTATATCTTTCTAAGCCATCATTAATTCATTTGATGAAACAGGCCGGCTATAAGACTTTTTGGATTACCAATCAACAAACGATGACTAAGCGCAATACGATGTTGACGATGTTCTCTAAGCAAGCTGATGAGCAGTTTTATATGAATAATGATCGTAATCAGAGTTCCAGACAATATGATTCGTCGGTTTTTGAGCCGTTTAAGAATGTGCTAAATGATCCTGCTGAAAAGAAATTTATTGTTATTCATCTGCTCGGTACGCATATGAAATATGAGCTGCGCTATCCGGAAGGTGAGGAGTATCAGCGTTTTAAAGATAAGACTGGCGTAAATTTTGATTTGGATAACGATAAGTTAAAAGTTTATAACAGTTATGATAATGCGGTCGCGTTTAATGATTTTGTTACTACTGAGCTGTTTAAGCTATTTAAGAATAGTGATCCAAATGGTTTTATTTTGTATTTTTCCGATCATGGTGAGGAAGTTTATCAAACGGCTCCGCATGATGTTTTAGGGCGTAATGAGAAGGCGCCAACTAAAGCTATGTATACGGTTCCTTTTATGCTTTGGCAATCGCCTAAGTGGTTAGTGAGTCATCCTAATAATCATTTTGAGTCTTATGTGAATCGAAAATTTAGTACTCAGGATTTGATTCATACTTGGTCTGATTTGGCTGGGTTAAGCTTCGATGATTATCAACCCGAAAAAAGTATTGTGAATGAAAAATTTGCACAGCCAACTCGATGGATTGGTGATCCTCATGGTAAGGAGGGGTTAACCGATTTCGATCAGCTCGCTAAATAGTGATTTACAGATAAAGTAAAGGTATGGTATTGTATATTTATACAGTTATTTTCTATATACTAATACCTTCATTATGCGAAAAATTATTCATGTCGATATGGATTGTTTTTATGCAGCTGTCGAAATGCGAGATAATCCACGTTATCGCAATGTGCCGATCGCCGTAGGTGGCGATCCACGTAAGCGTGGTGTGGTGGCAACTGCGAATTATATTGCTCGTCAATATGGTGTGCATAGTGCGATGTCAATGGCACAGGCAATTAAGCTGTGCCCTAATATTAAGGTCATTCCTGGTCGTCATGCCGTCTATAAAGAGGTTTCCAATCAAATTCATCAAATATTTAAGCGTTATACTCAAGCCATTGAGACGCTTTCGCTTGATGAGGCTTATTTGGATGTGACGGATTGTAAGCTCTGTCATGGTTCTGCTACGTTAATCGCCCAAGATATTCGACAAGCAATCTATAACGAGCTTGAATTAACCGCGTCAGCAGGTGTGGCACCACTTAAGTTTTTAGCTAAAATCGCCTCCGATATGAATAAGCCAAATGGGCAATATGTGATTACACCCGATCAGGTTGAAGGATTTATTGAGCAACTTCCACTGAAGAAGATCCCCGGTGTGGGTAAAGTGACCGAGAAGAAGCTAGCAGAGTTGGGGCTTTATACCTGTAAAGATGTGGTTAATTATGATTTGACTAAGTTACTTAATCAGTTTGGTAAGTTTGGACGTATTTTACATGAACGTTGCCAAGGGATTGATGAACGCGAAGTCTGTAATGATAGGCAACGCAAGTCAGTTGGGGTAGAGCGCACGTTGGTTGATGATATTCACAGTTGGGATGAGTGTTTAGCGCAATTTGATCCGCTATTTGAGGAGTTGGAGAAGCGTTTAAGCAAAGTTCGCTCGGATCTCTCTATTGCTCGCCAAGGTGTGAAATTTAAGTTTGATGATTTTCAGCTTACGACTCAAGAGCATGTTTGGTCTAAGTTGGATAAAGCTGATTTGATTGAACAAGCTCATAAAGTTTGGCTAGAAAGGCGCAATGATCGGGGTGTTAGGTTAATTGGTTTTCATGTGACGTTGATTGATCCACAAGTTGAAAAGCAACTTATTTTTAAGTTTTGATTGATGATGTGTTGATTAGATGAGATGGGTTAAAGGATCTGATTTTAATTCGCAAATCAGATCCTTTATATTATTAAATGATTATTTTAAGTTTTGACCATTGGTCTTAATCACATTTTTATACCATTCGAATGACTCTTTTTTATAGCGTTTCATGCTTCCGTTACCTTCGTTGTCACGATCAACATAAATCACGCCATAACGTTTTTTCATTTCGCCAGTGGTGAATGAAACGACGTCGATAATCCCCCAAGCGGTATAACCAATCACATCAACACCGTCGTAATCCATCGCTTTTTGCATCGCTTTAATATGCGCGCCGAGGTATTCGATTCGTGGTTTATCGTGAATTTGGTTGTCGTGCTCAAGTTCATCAATCGCGCCAAAACCATTTTCAACAATAAATAGTGGTAGTTGATAACGATCGTATAAGCGATTAAGTGTGTAACGTAATCCTTCTGGGTCGATCGGCCAACCCCAGTCACTGCTTTTAATGTATGGATTTTCAACTGCATTTGGTAATGCACCATTGACGATGTTGTCACGGTTGTCGTTTTTAACATCCGCTTTTACGACCGTTGACATGTAGTAACTAAAGCCGATGTAATCAACCGTACCTTGTTTTAAACAAGCTAAGTCTTCTTCTGTAATATCAAGTTTGTAGCCTTCGCGTTCAAACTCTTTTAATGCGTATGATGGATAATATCCACGAACATGTACATCAGGGAAGAAGAAGCGTTGATGCATAGCAATTTCTGATGCCATCATGTCTTCAGGGTTACATGAGTATGGGTAAATTGGCACGTGAGAAATCATACAACCAATTTCAAAGTTAGGGTTGATTTTTTTACCAGCAATAACCGCTTTAGCACTGGCTAATAATTCGTAATGCGCAACTTGGTAAAGCACTTCTTGTGGATTTTCACCTGGTTTAACTTGTACACCTGAGTTGGTCCAGAAGAAGATTGGGTTACTGGTGTCCATTTGGTTGTTGATTTCGTTAAAAGTCATCCAATATTTAACTTTGTTTTTATAACGTTCAAAACAACTTATAGCAAAACGTTCAAAAAACTCTACGGTTTTACGATTACGAAAACCACCATATTGGCGAGCAATGTGTAATGGGATTTCAAAATGTGAAAGGGTAATAACCGGTTCAATTCCATTCGCAATGAGTTCATCAAATACGTCATCGTAAAATTGTAGGCCTGCTTCATTTGGCTCTAGCTCATCGCCTTTAGGGAAAATTCGAGTCCAAGCAATTGAAGTACGGAGGCATTTTAGTCCAAGTTCAGCAAATAATTTGATGTCTTCTTTATAATGATGATAGAAATCAATTGCTGTATGATTTGGGTAAAATTTGCCTGCTTCGATATCTTGAGTGATTTGTCTTGCAACACCATGTGCGCCAGCGGTCATGACATCAACCACGCTTGGTCCTTTGCCCCCTTCATTCCAGCCGCCTTCGAATTGGTGAGCGGCTAATGCACCGCCCCATAAAAATGGTTTTTTAGTCATTTTTGATTCCTTGTTATTGCTTAATTTCGAATATGATATCGTCAAGATTCACGTCTTTATTTTCAGTTAATGTGATCAATTGGTATTGATCTGTATTAACAATAATAATTGGTGTAATTAATGGATAACCCGCTTGTTTGACCGCTTGTGGATCAAAGCTGATTAGCAAATCACCTTTTTTAACTTGTTGACCCATACTGATGTGATAACTAAATTCGTTATTAGTTAAATTAACGGTATCTATTCCAACGTGAATTAATAATTCTACGCCGTTATCTAGGACTAAGCCGATAGCATGTTTTGAACTTTCGAATACCGCACTAACTACGCCATCAAATGGTGCATAAACATGGTTATCTGTTGGTTCGATAGCAATACCTTCACCCATTAATTTTTGTGCAAAAGCGGGATCTGGCACTTCGCTTAGTGGTAATGCTTTACCGATCATTGGGCTAGTGATATTCACTTTATCAAGAACGACTTTTGGGGTGTCGTTTTCAATTTTTTCATCACTTTGTGCTTTTTCATTAGTACCAAAAATTTGCATTAAAATCACTGGCCCAAATAGTGCTATTGCTGAACCCAGTGCTACGCCGATGATTGATCCATAATGTTCTGGATTAATTGCATTAACAATAGTTAGTGGTCCAGGTAACGCTGCATAGGTGTAGTAGTAAGGCGTAAAGATACCAGCGACCATACCACCAATTGCAGCACATATACACCCATAAATAAATGGTGTTTTAAAGCGTAAGTTAACCCCATAAATAGCTGGCTCTGTGATACCAAATAGACCCGTAATAAAGGCTGAGATTGATACACCTTTCATCTCTTTTGAGCGAGTTTTGATATAGAATCCTAATGCTGCACCGACTTGACCAATTACCGCGATAGTTTGGTAGGCTTGGAAAGAGTCTTTACCATATTGGTTAATGTTTTCGATAATAACTGGTGTAATACCCCAATGCACACCAAATATAACCAGAACTTGCCAAAATGCCCCGATAATCGCACCCGCGACCCATGGCGCAAGGTTTACAATCCAGTTGTATCCGCTTGCAAGGTAGTGCGCTGCACCAGCTGTAATAGGTCCAATTACTAATAAGGTTAATGGAACCATAATCACTAAGCAGATTAATGGCATGACTAATGGTTTAATAATGCTGTGTAAGCGAGGTTCTAAGAAACGCTCTAAATAAGAGAGTAACCATACTAAAAATAGTGGTGGTAATACGGTTGACATATAGGTGGTTTCAGATAACGGTAAACCAAATAAGTCAAATGTTCCCCCATTTTTTATTGATGTTGCAATTTCTGCCCATGTTGGTGATAGTAGCGCTGCACAACATGCTACTGCAATATAGATGTTGCAACGGAAATGTTGCGATGCAGTAATGGCAATAAAGATAGGTAAAAAGGTAAATGGCGCCCAAGAGATAAAGCTAAATACTTGGCAAGTGCCAGTTTGTTCAAATTCTGGATAGGCAAGCTTAATTAAAATTAAGATCCCTTGTAATATACCTGCTCCCGCTAAAACATAAACGAAGGGAGCAAAAACAGCTGACATTGTGGCGATAACACGATTTAACATACTACTTTTGCTATTTACATCAACTTTATTGTTTCCACTCATTAATTGCGTAAATGCATTATAGACTTTGTCTACATTTGTGCCGATAACAACTTGAATTTGTCCACCTTTTTCAACCACGGTGATAACACCCGGCAAACTGGCGATTTTCTCTTTCGCTTCCGCTGGGGTGGTTTGAGTAACGACACGCAAACGAGTTGCACAACGCGCGACAGAAACAATATTATTTTCGCCGCCTAACTCATTTAATATATCAACTGCTAATTTATTATAATCTCTAATTTTAGATGACATCAATAAAGCTCCTTTTAACAGGTAAGAGAGCATATCTTATCCTTAAATTGAAAATTGTTAATGACCAATTTTATTGTTTGTGATCTAGATCGCGTTTTCTAGCAATTTTGATTTATTTAATTAACGATAAGTATAGAATGTCAATCATTTATACCAATATCAAAGAACGACTAATGTTAAAATACCAAGATGTGGCAAAGAAAATTCAACAGTCGATTTATCAACAAAATCTGCCTAAAGATACACAATTGCCTAATATCGAAGGATTAATTCAACAATATCAAGTTAGTCGTACCACCATTATCAAAGCACTTAATCGCCTTGAAAGGCACGGTGTGATCTATCAAATTCAAGGCAGTGGTATTTTTGTTAGGCAACCCAAAAAAAGGGGTTATCTGAATTTTTTAGAGAGTCACGGTTTTAGTGTTGACCTAAATGATTTACCCGGCGCTTCACAAGTATTTAATGTTGACGTTATTCAGCCTAATGCCAAAGTGAAAGAGAACTTACAGTGTGAAGACGGTGAAGAAGTCTATTACATAAAACGATTACGTTTGGTTGAAGGGAAGGTTTATGGTTTTGAGCAATCTTATTATCGTAAAAAGATCATCTCTTACCTTAACCGAGAAATTGCCGAAAACTCAATTTTTAGTTACGTTAAAGAGATTTGTAAAATCAATATTGGTTTTTCTGATAAATATTTCAAAGCGATAAAATTAGATGAGGAGATCGCCCCTTATTTAGGATTAAAACCTGGCGATCCCGCATTATGTGTTGAAGAGATTTTTTATACTACAGCAGGCGAACCTTTCGATTTTTCAAGAATTATTTATCATTACGACAATGCTAAATTCTATGTACAAAGTCATTCAAAATAGTCGAAGGTATTTCATTTAGTTAATAAAATAAATTACTAACTAAATGAAATTTTATCAATTTAACAGCTACTACTTTTGTTCAACTTTTTTAAGTGTTTCGAATGTACCTGATAAAGTTAATGTGACTTCATATTCTGGTGGGGTATTGATATCTACATCCATAGCATCATCAACACTTCTATCCATACCTAGATAACGGTTTTGACTTTTGGCGTTGTTAAATGATGAATATGATGTATCAAAATCTCTTGAGTCAAGTGAAAGTGTAATTGGTGCGCCTAGTACATACTGTTTATCCAGTAATCGTTCAACTTTAGCGCTCAATTTGTTTAGTAAAAGGGTTTCATGCTCGTTTAGCGCAGCTTGAATTGCTTCAGGTGAAACACTATAAGAGATGTTATTGTTGACTTGCATCTTTAATTCTTGCGCTTTAGCAATAATTTTACCAATAAGATCTAATTTATTTATTTTTATTTTTAGTGTGTTATTGACGAAATAGTGTTTTTCTTCAATTTCTTTAGCCTCCATTTCGCGTACCATATATTTTTTAATTGATACGTTCGTTAAGCCTATCTTTTTTAATTCGTTAGCGATATTGTTAAAGTCTTTGTACAGATCATCCTTTGCTCTACTTTCTCTATTACTGGTTGTAGCAATGGAGAATTCATAGTAGTTAGTCAAATTTTTATCGTCAATCTGATAAATGTTGTTTATACCATATTTATCAAGTATTTTATTAAGATTGATGAAGCTATCATTATTATCAATCGTTAATACAACATTAAGAATAGCTGCATAAGTGGTATTGTTTTTACTATCTGGTTTCGTCACAGTTCTAACACTGTTTTTGTAGTCGGTGGTAACTAAATTATCGTCGGTAATATTAAGTGTATTTAAATAAGTTTTTAACTTCTTCATTGTTTCGACATTAAGATTAGAAGCTTCCGTTGATGTTTCACCCTCTGTTTCTAAGGTTACATAAAATTCAACTGTATCGGGTTTTAATATAATGTTATCAGTAATTTTGGAGGTAATTTCTCCAACAGGGATAAGGTTCTTTCCATATTTTAATTGCTGTAGTTCTAAATAATTATTGCTAACGTTTAACGCATTATTTTGGGCGTGAGATGGAAAGATGGTACTCATATTCATTAATAGGATTAATAATAAGGTTTTTTTCATTTTATTTCCTTTATTCAGTCTAGTGAAATGGGCTAGTAAAGTAGGTTCAATGTAGAAAGATAAGATGATTATAATTAATATAATTGGAAAGTTGTAAAAAAATTGTAAAACTTTATGAATATAAAAAAGCGTCTTACGACGCTTTATTATTTTATTCCATATTCAGCACGATAGGCTTCGACTTGGGTGACTTGGTCTTTTCGTGATGGATCTTGGTAGAGGTATTGGATCAAATCATCTAAAGTAATAATTGAAATTACATCACAATGATAAGTCTGTTTGATTTCTTGAATAGCAGATAAATCACCTCGGCCTTTTTCTTGACGATCTAAGCAAATCAATACGCCAGCAAGTTTAGATTGATTGTCTTCCAAAATTCGCATTGATTCACGAATTGCTGTACCAGCGGTAATTACATCATCAACTAACATAACGCGTTGTTGATATATTGAACTACCTACAAGATTACCACCTTCGCCATGGTCTTTCGCTTCCTTTCGGTTAAAGCAGTAAGGAACATCAACATTGTGGTGTTCAGATAGGGCAACCACTGTTGATGAAACGATTGGAATGCCTTTGTAGGCTGGACCAAAGATAACATCATATTGTAAATCTGCATCGATCAATGCAGCGGCATAAAAACGACCTAATAACGCTAAATCTTTACCGGTATTAAATAGTCCTGCATTAAAAAAGTAAGGGCTTTTTCGACCTGATTTTAAAGTAAACTCGCCAAATTTTAATGCTTGCCTATCTAAAGCAAATTCTATAAATTCACTTTTATATGATTTCATCGATCCTCTCCAATTAATCTTTTAAAGCTTGTTTTTGTGCTTCTGTAATAGTTTTTATGCCATTTTTTGCTAGTTCTAATAGGGTTAATAATTCTTCATGACTAAATGGTTCACCCTCGGCAGTGCCTTGAACCTCTATGATACGACCATCATCTGTCATAACGACATTCATATCGGTTTCAGCATTAGAATCTTCAATGTATTCTAAGTCGCATAGAGCTTCACCGTTTACAATGCCTACCGATACGGCAGCCACTAAAGATTTAATTGGATTTTCTTTGATTTTGCCATTAGAAATTAATGTGTTTATTGCATCAACGAGTGCAACACAAGCTCCGGTAATCGATGCAGTTCTTGTGCCACCATCGGCTTGAATAACGTCACAATCAAGGGTAATGGTGTATTCACCTAATAATTCAAGGTCAACCATCGCGCGCAGTGAACGGGCAATTAGGCGTTGGATTTCCATTGTTCGGCCAGTTTGTTTGCCTTTTGCAGCTTCTCGTTGTGTTCTTGAATTTGTTGCGCGAGGTAACATGCCATATTCAGCAGTGATCCAACCTTGATTTTGACCTTTTAAAAAGCGGGGTATAGATTCATCAATTGTTGCATTACAAAGTACTTTGGTTTCACCAAATTCGACTAATACAGAACCTTCTGCATGCTTAGTGTAATGACGGGTTATTTTGATTGGGCGGACTTGTTCCGCAGATCGACCAGACGGGCGCATGCAATTCTCCAGCAGTTTATTTTATCTTCGAATTAATTTTTTAGGGGGACATCAACAAGAAAGCGTCGATGTTTAGCCTAAGCTAAGGGCACATTATACAGAATTTGTGATACAATGCACACTAAGTTTTTATAAATTTAGGAACCTATTATGATTTCTAGTATGACCGCGTATGCGAGAAAAGAGTTGAACCAATCATGGGGTAATGCGTCTTGGGAGTTGCGTTCGGTCAATCAACGCTACTTAGAAACCTATATTCGATTACCCGAACAGTTTCGCTCACTTGAGCCGATCGTTCGTGAGCGTCTTCGTGCTCGATTAACTCGCGGAAAGATTGAATGTAACTTACGCTTCGAACTTGATCCCGCTACTCAGAACCAAGAGTTATCATTAAATATTGAGCTAGCTAAACAGATATTAAATGCAGGTGATTGGATTAAACGTGAATACCAAACCGGTCCAATCAATCCGCTTGATGTGTTACGTTGGCCGGGAGTGATGTCGAGTAAAGAACAAAATTTAGATGCAATTTCGCAAGAAATTTTAGCTTTACTTGAAAAGACAATCGATGAATTTATCACTGTTCGTGAACGTGAAGGTAAAGCCTTAAGCGAATTAATTACTCAACGCTTAGACGCAATAACTCTCGAAGTTAATAAAATTCGAGATTGGATGCCACAAATCTTAGATTGGCAGAAAGAGCGTTTAAAAAGCAAACTAGACGAAGCCAATATTGAACTAGATAGCTCACGTCTTGAACAAGAAATTGTGATGGTTGCACAAAAAATTGATGTGGCTGAAGAGTTAGATCGATTAATGACTCATGTTAAAGAAACTTATGCAATCTTAAAGAAAAACGAAGCAGTAGGGCGCCGACTTGATTTTATGATGCAAGAATTTAATCGTGAATCAAATACCATCGCTTCAAAATCAATTAATGCGGATGTAACTGCAAGTGCGATTGAACTTAAAGTATTGATTGAGCAGATTCGAGAGCAAGTACAAAATATCGAGTAATTTAATGAGCAAGTATTTTGTCATCGGCAAAGTCCTTCACTCAATATAGTCTTAAATGTTTATATCGATTAACAGACTGATTTATTATTTACTCTAAAAAACAATCAATGTAGATTAAATTAACAATAGGGGCGCAATGCCCCTTTTTTATATCAAGATATTATGAATTGCTTTTTCAAAGATTATTTTTAATTAAAAAATAAAAATCTTTACTTTTATCTAGCCTAATAAACTTTACTTTTCATAGAGCAAGTTTAAAATGCACCAGTCAAATTAATAACTCAGTCCTAGTTATTGGAAAAAATAACAAA
Organism: Gilliamella sp. B2911; assembly: GCF_026536965.1. Classification (NCBI taxonomy): domain Bacteria; kingdom Pseudomonadati; phylum Pseudomonadota; class Gammaproteobacteria; order Orbales; family Orbaceae; genus Gilliamella; species Gilliamella sp. B2911. The sequence goes on from NZ_JAFNNA010000008.1 coordinate 13,230, forward strand.
AATTGACAATTATCATTTAAACATAGCTAGAAGTTTTTTTATTAGTATTATAATTTTTAAGGAATAATAAGGAATAAAACAATGAGCTCTACAGTTAGTCATTATCAGTTGTCACAAAAATTTAATCCGCTTTTAACCATTATCTTTACTTTAATAGGTATTTTTGTCGCAATTGCTTTGGGCATTATCTATTCAATCATCTCTTATTATTCGCCGTTTGTCATAATTGATATTGGTTTAGTCGTTGTAATGGGATTGACGTTAGCCTATCTTGCTTCATTTCTTGCAAAAGCAGCAAAAGTAAGAAATACCATGGTTAATTTTTTTATGGCATTCTTTATCTGTTTATTTGCTTACTACTCAAGTGTATGTGGATTTGAAGTAGGCCTTTTTTCGGGTGATTTTACAGATTATATTGAACTGTTTTTTTCACCATTCACTGTCGTTGACATCATGTTTGATGAAATTCTTCCATACCGTGAAATATCCATCACCAGAAAATCGAATACAAGTCACATTTCTGGTTTAATGTTGGGTGTTGTTTATTTAATTGAATTACTTGTTTTCTTCTATCCATTAATCGTTTCATTTCATATTGACGATTATTATTGTGAAGATTGCCAAGCATGGTACAAAAAATATCAATTCTTTTCATTAAGTAATGAAAGCCTAGAAACTAAACTTTCTGCCAATTTAACTGGTAGTTATGCCGATGTATTATCGCAAACAACTTTTTATACTGATACAAAAGGAATAGTTAACCAAGTCGATCAATCAGCAGGAAATATCGATGTATTAGAATATCAATATTGCCAATGCCCAAAATGTCGTCAGAAAAGCATTCTTACCATAGAGAAGAAATTATTGAAAAAAGACAAAAAAGAGTATGAATTAAAAGGTGTTAGTGATGGATTTATAGTCCAAGATGCCTATATCGATAACAAAACCGATGCATTATTTGAAAAAGAAATATAAATTGGTAAAAAAGATAAATGAATAAGAAAGATAAAAGGGACTGATGTCCCTTTTTTAATGGTGATTTTTAGGATAGTGTCGATTTTTAATTGATTTAAAGTACCAATATAACGCAGCATAAGCGATCCCCGTCGATAACAAATCAGCAGTTGGTGATGCTGCCCATACACCATCTAAATCAAAGAATAATGGAAGAATATAAAGTGTTGGTAACAAGATTAAAATTTGTCTTGAAAGGCTCAACAAAATAGAAATTTTTGCCATACCAATACATTGGAAGAAACTGGTAGTTACCATTTGGAACCCAACAAACGCAAAAGAAAATGTAGTATAACGTAGTGCAATTGCAGATATTTCTATTAAATCAACATCAGAGCTAAATGCTCTAACCAGCACATCAGGAATAAAACAACCTAATATAAAACCAACGCTAGTAATGACGGTGGCAATTTTAACCGCATAAATAAACGTTTCCTTAACCCGAGCATAATTTTTGGAACCGTAGTTATAACCAATAATCGGTTGCATACCTTGGTTTACGCCAATAACAATCATAATAATCAGTGTAATTAATCGGTTAGCGTTAGAATAGCCGGCAATTGCATCATCACTTGAAACATGTGATATTGGTGCATAATGGGTTAACTGCCAGTTGATAAATACCACAACAACCGACGCAGCCACCTGCATAGCAAACGGTGACATACCAATCGATAAAATAGATTTAACATAAGTAAAATCGAGCTTAAAGTTGCGACGATATAATTTAATATTGCTGTTTTTGCTGATAAAGTGTTGCATTACAAACAAAAAACTAATAAACATCGATAGCGTAGTTGCAAACGCTGCACCACGCATTCCCCAACCTAAAGCAATAATGAAAATTGGTGCAAGAATAATATTAGCAATCACACTGATAAACATCGTTACCATGGCTTTGAAAGGATAACCACTGGCGCGCATCATGTTGTTGTAATTAAATGTTAGTGTGATAAAAATACTACCCGGTAAAAATACCTCTAAAAATTCCCGTGCATAAATATGATTAGTGGGGCTTGAACCGATAAAGTGTAAAACCGGATCAATAAAATAAAGTAATAATGCTAAAGTAATACCGCTAAGCACGGCAGTTAACATAAACGATGTGCCTGCTACTCTTTCGGCTTTATCAATCTCGCCTCGACCCAAAAATATCGAAATACGGCTTGCCGAACCAATACCGACCAACATACCAATGCCGGCAGCAAGATTCATCACAGGCAAAATAATACCAACGCCACTTAACGCTTCGCGACCGATCCAATGACCAATAAAAATTCCATCAATAATATTGTAAAGCGTATTTACTGTTGTCCCAATAATTGATGGTAGCGCATATTGCCAAAATATTAGGCTAATTTTTTTATGTTTAAAATCATCATAAATATCGCGTGAGTTTGTCATTTTTATTCACATTGAAAAAAAGTTAAAGTTGCTAAGAATTTTAGAATATACGTAAAAGTATAAAATTGACTTGAATAATCATAACTAGTTTAACAGAGATAAAAATTGATGATAGCACTTTTTTAGTGCTTTGATAAAATAGTCGATTATCAAATCGTCTAGCGTAATAGGAATTTTCATGAGTGTACAAATAGAAAACGTTGTTTTACATAAATTAATAAGAAAAAGCGATACGGAAATCGAATTACAACTTCGTGACTCACTACTGAACAATGAACAAGCGGTAACCAACTTGATTGAAGATATAAACCGCGTTTATAACAACAAAAGTAAAGCTTATGGACTATTTAATAGTGAAAGCCTTTTTGAACAGTCGCTTAAAGAATTACGTTTAGGGAATCAAGACTTCCTTAATTTTAGTCAAGAATCTACCAAACAATTACGTAATGAACTGGCCAAATATCCATTTGCTGAAGGTGGCACCGTTATTTTTTGCCATTATCGATATCTAGCTGTTGAGTACCTTATTATTGCTGTATTAAATAGCTGTTTAAGTATGTTAGTCAACGAACAACTCAATATATCAGAAACCCAGTATTTAGATATTGACCATGCCGATATCATTGCTCGTATAGATATAACCGAATGGGAAACGGCTCCTGACTCAAAACGTTACCTAACTTTCCTAAAAGGACGAGTAGGGCGTAAGGTTTCTGACTTCTTTATGGATTATTTAGGTGCGAGTGAAGGATTAGATGCTAAAGCGCAAAATAAAACACTTGTTAAAGCGGTTGATGACTATTGTCAAGAAATGCAATTTGACAACAAGAATAATGCCCGTGAAAATGTTTATAATTATTGCCAAGCGCAATTACAAGCAGGTGAAGAAATTGAACTGAAAAATCTTGCTAACGAATTGCCAGCGACTGACGAGAATAATTTTATGGAATTTGTCAAAAATAGTGAATATGATCTGGAGGACACTTTCCCCGTTGATCGTAGTGCACTACGCCAACTTAAAAAATTCTCTGGTAGCGGTGGTGGATTAACCTTAAGCTTTGATTCTGATCTATTAGGCGAACGAATCAAATGGGACCCGCAAACTGACTCACTTGTGATTAAAGGTGTTCCACCTAATTTACGTGACCAACTTCAACGAAACAGTGGCTCAAACTAGGAAAAAATTATGAAATATATTGGTGCTCATGTGAGTGCTTCTGGTGGTGTCGATAATGCTCCAATTAATGCTTATCAAATTGGTGCAACGGCTTTTGCTTTATTTACTAAAAATCAACGCCAGTGGCATGCAAAACCGCTTGAATCAGCAGTGATTGATAGTTTCAAAAAACGCTGTGAACGATATGGATTTACTAGTAAACAAATCCTACCGCATGATAGTTACCTTATCAATTTAGGTAGCCCTGATAGTGAGCAACTCGATAAATCCCGAACAGCTTTTTTAGACGAAATGCAACGCTGTGAACAGCTAGGGTTAACTTTACTCAACTTTCATCCTGGTAGTCACCTACAAAAAATTTCGGTGGATGAGTGTTTGGCGCGTATTTCCGAATCGATAAATATCACTTTAGATAAAACTAAAAATGTTGTCGCAGTGATAGAAAACACCGCAGGGCAAGGGTCTAATCTTGGTTATAAATTTGAACATCTTGCACAAATCATCGATAAAATAGAAGATAAAAGTCGTGTTGGTGTCTGTATTGATACCTGTCATGCGTTTGCTGCCGGTTATGACTTACGTACTGAAAAAGCCTGTAAAGAGACCTTTGACGAATTTGAAAAAATTGTTGGCTTTAAATACTTACGAGGTATGCACTTAAACGATGCTAAAAGTGAATTGGCAAGCCATGTTGATCGTCATGATAGCTTAGGCAAAGGAACCATCGGCGAAACGGCATTTAAATTTATTATGCAAGACTCGCGAATCGATGAAATTCCTCTCATCCTCGAAACTGTCGATCCGGATCTTTGGAAACAAGAAATAGCGTGGTTAAAAGAGCAGGAAAAATGAAAATAATGAAAATAATAAAAATAAAGTTATTAATATTATTATTACTGAGTTGTTTTGTAAATGCTAACGAGGAAATACAAAATCATTCAGATAACACTATAAAAGACTTAGATATTTTTATTGTTGAGAAAAAAGATAACCCCATTTTCTATTTTACTTCAGTATCAGAAAAAATTAATTTTAACTCATATGATGAAAATGGAAATACTCGAATCGTTCCACACTTAATTCCAGATGAAATAGGTAATTATAAGAAAGATAGCTATAAATTAACAAAAATCTATCGACAACGTTTTTTGAAAGAAGCTGGAATATCTGAAGACGATAATTTCTATCTTTATGATTACGAACATAATCGACTATTTACTTACCCTATTCGCAAATTAGAAGCTTTTGCAATCATAAATATTTATAGTATCGGTAAAGCACCACATCATGATGAGAAGAGTTATCAATTTGGTTTTAAACTGAACCTTAAGCAATTACCCAACTTAAATCCTAAAAATACATTTGTTTATATCGGTAAGGAAAGTCCGTTTGCTATGCAACAACTAACGCGAATAGACTGGCAAAAAATTGACAATCAAGATTTTCCAAACGTCTCGAATAATAACGATACTTCTGTTCAAAATAGCATTACTCAAAGCTATTTAGCTCAATTAAATGAATTAAATTACTATCTTCAAGATGAAATAATTAAGCATGACAACTTTACTGGGACCTATCATAGGAAATTGGTAATAGCTGATAATGAAAAAAACATTTTTACTTATTTTGAATATTTCCATACTGAAAGTTCAAGGATTGGAAGTCTAACTGAGAAAGATTTTAATGAAATGAATAAAGACAAATGGACTGGCAAATTGTTTAAAAATCAACCTTTAGTGGCATTTGGATTTGAATCAATGATATTTCCGTATTCATATATTTATTATATTGATCCAATATATAAATTTAGACGTTTAGATATAAAATCTGATTATCGACAGGAAGATCATAGATCAAGATAAAATTCAGATTAATTTTGTGGATATGTACTTAAGGAGTAGGTAAACAATGAAAAAAATACTAATTGTATCTATTATTTCTTTAATAAGCTTTGGTGCTTATTCTCAAACATCAGTGCATCCAAAAACAGTGAATCATTCACCATCAACTGAAAAAGTAAATCTTCATCAACTAACGTTTATTGATTATATAAAAGATAAAAAGCGATTTGCATTCGTTTCTGTGACAGAAGATTTACTTGCTCATGGCGATAAATCAATTGAGGCTTTCTTTTTGATACCAGATGAAGAACGAACTCACTCAGATCCTGTCAATGCACAATATTCAAAACCCTATTATTCAATTGACGGCAGATACCACGACATTTTTCTTGGCAAAATAGGTTTACCAAATTCGTCAATATTTATTTATGACAAAGCCACTAAGCAATCAGTATCATTTGATATTAAAGATCTCAAAATATCAGCAGTGATTAAACCGAATCAAAACCAAGGTCCATATTTCGAATCAGATTATTTATATGGTTTTGAAATTGATGCTGATAAAGTTAACAACTTCGAACAACCCTTAGTCTACATTGGTGAACAAAACCCATTTATTCAATAACGAAGTTAAATTAATAAGCATGCTGGTCAATTAGTTTTTTCTTCAATTGAGGTAATTAAATCGATGATTTCAGGAAGAATATCCAAAATCAAAGCTAACTGTTGCATGACCAGCAAATCATTATCTTTATCATCATCGGACACAATCTCAAGATGATCATCCACCATTTTCTTTAAAGGAAGATATTCAGAGTCGATCTTCTTATTGCTCAAAATGGTAATAATATAAAGCGAAACATCATCAAATAGTTCAAGCGTGTGGGGCGAGATGTTTTTATCACGATGCGCCCCTAATGTTGACAAGTAACTGATAAATGTATGATTAAGTGTTAATAATCGGAAACCTTGTTCAATCAGATCGGGTTTTACATGAGGCTCTTTGGTCATTAAGCTGATAAGTGAAGATAAATCGGCGTTACTATCATGTGCAGCTCGCCGTGCAACACGGTATTTAGGATCATTGGTTTTACCTGATACGTATTGACTACCAATTAGCGCCAAATAGTGACTATCATCATGGCAGACTCGATCAAGTAATTTAGGTAAGTTTCTAAACTTCCAATCAGGCCAGATAAAACTGACCGCAAACCATGCAATAAAGCATCCAATTAACGTTGCTATAATACGTGATATTGCCACCGAAATACTACTTTCACCGATCAAGCTAAAACTAAAAAATACTAATAAAGTAATGAAAGCAGTCGCATAGGCATATTGCGAATTCTTAAATAGAAAAAATAACCAGCCGGTCAAAATAATCAATACTAATTGTGCTTCAATACTTGGAAATAAATAGGTTAACGGAATCCCGATGATGATCCCTAAAATTGTCCCGATTACTCGCAATTTTAAGCGGTATTTAGTGGTGGAATAGTTAGGTTGGCAAACAAATAAACTGGTTAAAATAATCCAATAGCCATGTGAAAGATGAGAGAAGAAAATCACCATATAACCCACAAAAAGCACTAGACTCATACGAATAGCATGACGAAATAATGATGATTTCAAAGTTAAATTTTGCTTAATTCGTGAAAATATATCATGAAAGCGAGTTAGTTCCTCATCAATCAACTGATTATCTTCTTGTATTTTAGATAGGTGTTGCTCGGTATCAATATTGGCCAATAATAAATCGATGGCTTGCAAATTTTGATAGAGATTTTGCAACGATTTAATAAATAACATATTGGCATTAGGATGCTGTTGATATTGTATGATTGCCTCTTCTAAATAAGCAAAATAACGAGCAAACAGCGGATCATGGTGATAAGTTTGATTTAATTTAATCGATACCGCTAATTTGGCACAAGCTTTAGCTTGTAAATTCAAAATTCTTGCAAAACGAAATAACAGATCGCTATGCTTAAAGTGTTCACTGAGTGCTTGATAATCACCATGAGAGGAGCTTGCTCGTTCGTGAATATCTTGGGCCACAAAATAATAACTAAGCATCTTTCTAATATAAGATTGTCCACGAAAGCCTTTTAAACGATTAAATAGCGAACGCTTGGTATCATTAAACGCATTAATCACTTGAGTGTTGCATTCTGTTAATTCAAGCGTTTGTCGTCTAAAGCCATCAGTTTCATCAGGATCAAACATCGCTGCTTTGGCATCAAGATAAAGTGATAATTTCAAGAAGCAATTTGCTAATGTCTGCTGAGTTGTACGAATCGGTTGTACTATAGATTCAATTAATGAAACAATGTTATACCAGAGTGCACCCAATAGTAGAAAGCAAGGCAGAGTATAGTTATCATCAAACAGATTGTGGCCCAGCATGGTATACGCAGCAATCAATAACGAACCAAAAGCAATCACGCCATATCGTTGTCCAAGCGTACCAAGCATAATAAACATAAACGTCGAGCTAACTAATCCAACAATGAATAACAAAGGAAAATTAAACAACAACTCGACCGAAAACGTTGCAATCGCAAAACAAACTAACGTAAGTAAAATATTAATACAGCGACTGAGCAACCGGGTATCAATCTCTGTCAGGCCTGCGGCAACCACGCCTAAAGTGAGTGGAATCACCAACGAAACTGAACCAAAATACCAAGGCACGAGCGTAGAGCCAGTCAAACTAACCAGCATACGAATACTAAATAGCAAATTACTGCTATAAAAAACTTTACGCAAAGATAAGATAAAAGAATGCACGTTATTTAGTGTTTGAAATGAGTTAACATCATAATGCAAAGCATACTATATAATTAGCGAAAGTAAATTTATTAATATCAAATCAGACTTAAAAGTAATGAAAGATATACTTTTTAAGCAAAAAAAGTTGAGGAACGGGGTTTTTGAGGCCTAAAAATTCGCCTTTTAACAATGTTAATTATAACTTTTACTCAATTTTCACCCGCATGTTAATAATTTTTTTTTATTATTAATTCATTTAATAACACGCTATATTATGCGTTCAAAAATTTTATAGGATTAAATCATGAAGCGTTTATTTAAAATTGCCTCGGTAGCGATGTTGTTAAGTTGTGCTTGGACAATTCAAGCCAAAGTGCCTGAATCGATTAAAATTGGGTCGGATACATCCTACGCGCCGTTTGATTTTATTGATAAAAATGGTGAAATCAGTGGCTTTAATATCGAAATCACCAAAGCACTTTGTGAAAAAGCCAAGATCAAGTGTGAGTTTCAGACTACTGATTTTGATGCGTTAATTCCCTCTTTATTGTCACGCAAAATCGACATGATATCCTCTTCATTGATGATGACGGAAAAACGTAAAAAACAGATAGCTTTTTCCGACGAAATTTTTATTACTAATTCTCGCTTAATCGCAAAAAAAGGCTCTGATTTGTTACCAACCATTGAGTCATTAAAAGGTAAGCGGGTTGGCGTTGAGCAGGGGACTTCTCAAGAGCATTTTGCTAATGATAAGTGGCGCCCAAATGGTGTAGTGATTGTGCCATATCAAAATCAGTTACAAGTGTTTTCGGATTTAGCAGCGGGGCGTTTAGATGCGGCATTGCAAGATGAGGTTACTGGTAGCTACGCCTTTTTAAAACAGCCTCAAGGTAAAGACTTTGCGTTCGCTGGTGATGTGCTTAGTGATAAAGGCTATTTTGATGTTGGTGTTGGGCTAGGATTCCGTAAAAAGGATGATGAGCTTCGTGAAGCGTTTAATCAGGCACTTGTTGAAATTTTAAATGATGGCACCTATAAGAAAATCAATGATAAGTATTTTGATTTTAGCGTTTATGGCAATAAAAAATAAATTATATGCAAGGCTATAGTTCATTAATATTACAAGGTGCACTAGTTACAATTGAATTAGCGATTTGTTCGCTAATTCTTGCCATAATGATGGGGGTAGTTTGTGCTCTTGGCAAATTATCTCAAAAGCCTATTTTGCAACTACTTTGTCAGGCTTATACCTCATTAATTCGTGGTGTGCCTGATTTAGTTTTGATGATGCTGATCTTTTTCGGTTTGCAATTTTTGTTAAACAGCATTACTGATTTTTTTGAAGCTGATATGATCGAAATCAATCCTTTTGTGGCAGGTATTATAACCTTAGGATTTATCTACGGTGCTTATTTTACCGAAACCTTCCGCGGTGCTTTTCAATCGGTTCCCAAAACATTAATTGATGCTGCTACTGCATTAGGCTTAAATAAGCGTCAAGTTTTTATCTATGTGCGATTCCCATTGATGATGCGTTATGCTCTTCCCGGAGTTGCTAATAATTGGTTAGTCATTTTAAAAGCCACGGCACTTGTATCATTATTAGGATTGTTCGATCTAGTAAAAGCAACCAAAACCGCTGGCGAGGCAACCTATCAACCGCTATTTTTTGCCTTACTAGCCGGAGCGTTTTATCTATTTTTTACTTCTATATCTAATGTTGTTTTATGGTGGCTTGAGAAACATTATTCCGCCGGTGTCACTAAAGCAAAATTATAATCGAGCCATATTATGTTAGAAATCATTCAAGATTATTGGAAAGCTCTATTATGGTCGGATGGCTACCATATTACAGGTCTGGCAATGACGCTTTGGATCTTGATTCTGTCCGTATCATTAGGTGGGATTTTAGCGTTAGTGTTAGCGGTGGGGCGAAATGCTAACCATATCTACATTAAATGGCCGATTTGTTTGTTTACTTATGTTTTTCGTGGGACGCCACTTTATGTGCAGTTATTGATTATTTATACCGGCATATATACATTGAGTTTTGTTAGCGAACATAAGTATTTAAGTGACTTTTTCCAAAGTGGATTAAATTGTACTATTTTAGCTTTTACACTCAATACTTGCGCGTACACTACTGAGGTTTTTGCTGGTGCGATTCGTAATGTACCAAGTGGTGAAATTCAGGCCGCTACCGCACTTGGTTTTAATCGCTGGCAATTGTATCGCTATATTATTTTACCAAGAGCTTTTCGAATTGCATTGCCTGCTTATAGCAATGAAGTGATTTTTATGTTGCACTCAACCGCATTAGCTTTTACGGTGACGGTTCAAGATGTGATGAAGATTGCCCGTGATATTTATGCTGAAACCTATCAACCTTTTCATGCCTTTGGGATTGCAGCGGTGATCTATTTGTGTGTGAGTTTTGTTCTGATTTTTGGCTTTAAACAACTTGAAAAACATTGCTTAGCTTACATGCGGGTTAATGAAAAAGTGATATAAAAAAGTCAATCAAATAGAATTTTACCAAATAAAAAAACAGGCAACGTTTTGCATTGCCTGTTTTTAGAATCAACCAATTTAATTGATGATTAAATCATCAGCAGGCACTCCGTCACCATGACTATCACCACCATCTTTGGCGCCAGGCAGTGCTCGGGTGCGGTCAATTGGTAAAAAGTTACCGTTTGAAGTTTCGATCTGGCACTCACTCCAAAAAATAGAATATTTGGTGTTAGCGTGCATACTTTCACCTCGGAAATAACATTTTGCAGCGCTGTATAAATCATTTCGACAAATGAGTGCTATTAGTAACCAAACACAAACTACGGCAATCGAAATCCATTTTAAATTGTGCCACAAAAAAGACCAAAATCCTTGCTTACGAATACGACAGTAAGCGAAGACTAATAATATAACGCCAACAAATCCTAAAAATTCATATACCCAAAATAACCACATATTGTTATCTCCTAAGCAACAATTATTGGATATTTTATACTAACTTTAAGATTACATCCATGAACCATTACGAATAATACCAACCGCGATACCTTCAATGGCAAAATTTTGTTGCTCTAAATCAACATCGATTGGCGCAAATTCAGGATTTTCCGCTAGAAGTTTTACATGCCTTCCTTTTTGCGATAATCGTTTTACGGTGACTTCGTCATCAATGCGCGCAACAACCACTTGGCCGTTTTTTACATCTTGAGTTTTGTGAACGGCAAGTAAATCACCATCTAAAATACCAATATCCTTCATTGACATGCCTTGAACTCTTAATAAAAAGTCAGCTTGTGGTTTGAATAATGCTGGTGACATTTGATAATGGCTTTCGATATGTTCTTGTGCCAAAATTGGTGAGCCAGCAGCTACTTTACCAATTAAAGGGATGCCTTCAAAATCGGATGCGTCATCAGGTTGTTCAAGTAATAAACGAATTCCACGAGATGAGCCAGCTATCATCTCAATCGCCCCTTTTTTAGCTAATGCTTTTAAATGTTCTTCAGCTGCATTGGCGGATCGAAATCCTAATTTTTGGGCAATTTCCGCTCGAGTCGGTGGCATACCGGTTGTTTGAATGTTTTCTTTAATTAAATCATAAATTTGTTGTTGGCGTTCGGTTAATGGTCTCATGGTTTATTCCTGTTTTTATATACAGATACATGTGATTATATACAGCTATACGAACAAAACAACTGTTTTATCTAATTTTTTTGATATTGGACATTAAAAAATACACAAAAAGTATTATTTTTGATCTAAATCACAAAATATGGCGGCATTTTTTCATCAAAATGCGTTATTGATGATATTCTGACAGAGATGATTTAAATGTTTTATGTGGGACCTTTTGCGGGCAATTATTAAAATTATTTTAGGGATAGATGCGATATATTCTGTTGCCCAGTTGTATGATATAATCCCTTAATATAGTCATTTTAGTTGGAATTTGATTTATGTCTTATATTGTTGCTCTTAGTGGAGGCATTGCAAGTGGTAAAAGTACCATTGCCCATCTATTTGCTCAATTAGGCGTTCCAATTATTGATGCTGACATTATTGCTCGCCAAGTGGTTGAAGTAGGTACGCCTGCTTTGGAGCAAATTACTAAACATTTTAGCCAAGAAATCTTGTTAGAAAATGGTGAATTAGACCGCGGTCAATTAAGAGAGATCATTTTTAACAATGATCATGAACGGTTATGGTTAAATAATTTATTGCACCCGATTATTGCACAAGAGACGCAAAAACAGTTTGCTCAGCAAACCAACCCTTATGTGATATGGGTGGTGCCTTTATTAATTGAGAACAATTTACACCAGCTGGCTGATCGCGTTTTAATGATTGATATTCCAGAAGCGTTACAATTAGAACGCCTGATTAATCGAGATAGAATTAGTGAGTCATTGGCAAAAAAAATGATTGCAACACAGGTTTGTTTGACCGATCGTTTAGCCTTTGCCGATGATATTATTGTGAATGATGGTGATTTAGAGTCACTGAAAATTCAAGTAGATAACTTGCATAAGCAATATCTACATAACTTAAAAGTTAAGAATAGCTATGAATAACATAATTTTCGAACATCCATTAAATGAAAGAATGCGTACTTGGTTACGTATTGAGTTTTTACTTAAACAATTACATTTACATCGCCATTTCTCACAAAATAATGCATTATTGTTTTTTCATGCATTATCAGAGTTATTAGAAATCGTTGAGCGTAATGATGTTAAAGGCGATTTAATTAAAGAGATCGAAGCTCAAAAACAGAAAATACTATCTTGGATTGAACTTGATGGTGTAGATAAAGAGTTACTTGGCGATATGCTTAAAAAATATGATCTTTTTTTAACAAAGTTTAATTCGAGTTTACGCTTAGGACAAGCTTTGAAAGATGACCGTTTTATTACGGCAATTCGTCAGCGTTTGATGATCCCAGGTGGATGTTGTAGTTTTGATTTACCATCATTTCATTTATGGTTAAATCAAACACAAGAAAAACGCAATTCACAAGTTGATGAGTGGTTAAAACATATTGCGGTACTTGATGAGCCTTTGAAAGCTTGTTTACAATTTATTCGACAATTAGGCGAATTTAGTCTTTTCACTTGTACCAACAATTTCTTCCAAGAAACCAATGGTGATGTGAGTTTGATTCGAATTCGTGTTGCTTTGGATAAAAATGTTTATCCTCAAGTATCCGGTCACATGTCTCGTTATAGTATTCGTTTTTTACCCCTTTATGCTGGCGATAATAACAATATTGATGCAATCGAATTTGAACTTGCATGTTGTTAGTCAAATAGAATTTAAGAGCGTTTAAATGAATAAAAATACCATTGTAAAATGTCCTACCTGCCAAAAAGATGTTGAATGGTCTGAAAAAAGTCCATATCGTCCGTTTTGTAGTAAACGTTGCCAATTGATTGATTTAGGTGATTGGGCCACAGAAGAACATCGCATCGCTGATAAAGAACTTTCTGAACAAGATCTTTGGAGTGAAGACGAAATTTCTGATCTGATGAGTAAACATTAATGAAGATTTTAGGCATTGAAACCTCGTGCGATGAGACGGGGATTGCTATTTATGATGACAAGCAAGGTCTTATCGCCAATCAACTCTATTCACAAATCAAATTACATGCTGATTACGGTGGCGTCGTACCTGAGCTCGCTTCGCGCGATCATATTCGTAAGACGGTACCGCTCATTCAAGCTGCATTGAAAGAAGCAAATTTAAAACCCAGTGATATTGACGGCGTGGCTTATACCGCTGGGCCTGGGTTAATTGGTGCATTAATGGTTGGTGCATCTATCGGTCGCTCGCTTGCTTATGCTTGGAATGTGCCTGCGGTTGCGGTGCACCATATGGAAGGCCATTTACTCGCGCCTATGTTAGAAGATAACCCGCCCGAGTTTCCTTTTGTTGCTTTGCTCGTTTCCGGTGGTCATACTCAATTAATTAAAGTTACTGGTGTTGGCGAATATGAGTTACTTGGCGAATCGATTGATGATGCGGCAGGTGAAGCGTTCGACAAAACAGCAAAATTATTAGGATTGGATTATCCTGGTGGCGCTAAATTATCTAAGCTTGCTGAGCAAGGCGATGCGTCACGTTTTCATTTTCCAAGACCGATGACAGATAGACCGGGTTTAGATTTTAGTTTTTCCGGTCTAAAAACGGCTGCAGCAAATACTATTCATCAACAAGGGCAAGACCTCGACGAGCGAAGCAAAGCTGATATTGCTAGAGCATTTGAAGATGCATTAGTCGATACGTTGTTAATTAAATCACGTCGAGCTTTAGATCTCACCGGTTTTAATCGTTTAGTTATCGCTGGTGGTGTTAGCGCCAATAAAACGTTACGCCGTAAATTAGCTCAACTAATGGCTGAGCGAAAAGGGCAGGTATATTATCCGAGATTAGAATTTTGTACAGATAATGGTGCGATGATTGCTTATGCAGGTATGATCCACCTTAAATCCTCACAATTTGCTGATCTGGCAATAGAAGTCAAACCAAGATGGCCATTAAGTGAACTTAATGACAAATAAATTGTTCAAGCTATATTAAAAAGGTTTTTTAATGAAAACATTTATCCCCGGTAAAGATGCAGCACTTGAAGATTCGATTAACTATTTTCAACAACAATTGGAAAAATTTGACTTAGTTGTTAAAGAAGCATCTTGGCTTAATCCTGTACCTAACGTATGGTCGGTACATATTCAAAATACTAAATGTCCACTCTGTTTTGCTAACGGTAAAGGCGCTAGCAAAAAAGCGGCATTAGCTTCTGCTCTTGGTGAGTATTTTGAAAGACTTTCAACCAATTACTTTTTTTCTGATTTTTATTTAGGTGAAAAAGCTGGCAATAGTGAATTTGTTCATTATCCAACTGAAAAATGGTTTACGATACCGAAAGATAATAGCTTACCTAAAGGATTATTATCGCCAAAATTACTCAAGTTTTATGATCCGGATCATGAATTAACTGCTACCGATTTAATTGATTTACAGTCAAGTAATGGTGAACGTGGGATTTGTGCTTTACCGTTTGTACAACAATCCGATGGTCAAACCATCTATGTACCGGTTAACTTAATAGCTAATTTATATGCTTCTAATGGAATGTCAGCAGGCAATACTCCAAACGAAGCACGAGTACAAGGTCTGTCAGAAATATTCGAACGTTACACTAAAAATAGAATTATTACTGAGGCAATCAGTCTGCCAACCATACCTGTCGAAGTACTCAATCGTTATCCAGCAGTATTAGCTGCAATCGACGCTCTAGAAAACGAAGGCTTCCCGATTTACTGCTTTGATGGCTCATTAGGTGGCGAATTCCCCGTTATTTGTGTTGTTTTATTTAATCCTCAAAATGGTACTTGTTATGCCTCTTTCGGTGCGCATCCTAATTTTGGTGTGGCTCTTGAGCGAACCGTTACCGAACTCTTACAAGGACGAAGTCTTAAAGATTTGGATGTGTTTTCACCACCAAGTTTTGATAATGATGATGTTGCCGATTTAAGCAACTTAGAAACGCATTTTATCGATTCAAGTGGCTTAATCTCGTGGGATCTGTTTAATGAAAAATCGGATTATGAATTTGTGGATTGGGATTTTTCAGGATCGACAGAGCAAGAATTTGCCAATTTAATGGCAATTTTTAATCGTCATCAAATTGAAGTCCTGATCATGGATTACCAACATCTTGGGGTTTATGCTTGCCGTATTTTAGCTGTCGGCATGTCAGAAATCTATCCGCCTGAAGATCTATTGATCGCAAACAATAATATGGCGATCCATTTACGCGAATTGATCTTATCGCTTCCTCATCAAAAGCGAACAGCAAAAGAGTTGCTGGCAATTATTGAACAGTTCGATGATGAAGGTTTAGATGATTTTGCTCGTGTTCGTGAACTGCTTGGCATTGCAACAGGTAAAGATAATGCATGGCTGACTTTACGAATTGGTGAATTAAAAGCTATGCTGGCATTAGCCGCTGGTGATTTACCACAAGCAAAATTGTGGATCGATTGGACGGTTGAAATGAACGAATCCATCTTTACGTCTGAACGTAACCATGCTTATCGTTGTTTGCAAACCTTAGTGAATTTTATTATTGAACGAGGCGAAAACCAATTTAGTGATTACCAAAATGCATTCAATAAAATGTATGGAAAAACTTGCGTTGACGAAATGTGGCAATATGCAACAGGCAAAAAACAGTTTTTTGGCCTCGCTGATTTGATTAGCAATGAGCATAATCATCCAATGGATCAATTTGTGATGCATCAAAAACTTTTAGAGGTCTACAACAAATTAAAGCAGACCATGTAAAATTGCTGTTTTTTAAGATAAATCATTATTTAAAGAGAAAGTATTCATCATCAGTGATAAACCTAAACCGTCTTTGCTGATGATTTTATGTACATTTGAATTTGATATTTAGTGATAAAAGGACTATATTTGAGACTTATGTCACAAAATTCAAGTTTTATGCTTACTAAACTTAAAAAATTCACTTAGCATAAAATGAATCCTTAAACGGGTTGTTCTATAATAATATATTATAGTTTTATATGATAAAGCCTTTTTGAGGCATCGTTTTTCTAAAAGCAATAAGTAGATTCCCTTATTGCTTTTCATTTTCTCTCTAGCAGTTTGAACGCTGGCATAATTATTTAAATCAAGTCGAACAAAGTTAAGTCAAAAATTTTCAATTTTTAGTTTTTTTAAATTAATCCATTTATTGAGGCTAAATGATGACAATTCTTACCGTAGGTTTTGCTTGTTTAGATCTAGTTTGTTTTACTTCACCTAATTTAGAAAAAAACGGTGTTATCCCGCCAGATAATATAGTCCGTTGTGGAGGTGGTTCTTGTGCTAATACGGCTTATTTGCTCGCACTTTGGGGCGAAGCTATTTATCACATTAGTCATTTAAATAATGATTCCTATGGTAATCAGATTGTTTCTGAACTTACTGATGCAGGCGTGAATACTGAGCAATTTATTTTTTCAGAAAACATGATCACCCCATTAGAAGCAATCACCATTGATGAACAAACCGGAATGCAAACCATTATATCGCACCGATTAACCACGCCACCAAAATTAACTGATGATGAAAAAAATAAACTCAATCACTTTATGCAAACCATTCGTGGCTACAATATTGTTATTTTAGTGGATGGATATGAAGCCGAATTAAGTGAATATATCATCAAGAATTTACCTAAAACGAAAGTTATTATGAGTATAGATAGTCTGTCTGATTCGAGTCTGTACCTAGCTCAACATGCAGATTATGTCATTGTAACTGAACAATTTGCGTGTGCATTTTTAAAAATAAAATCCTTTAGTGATAAGAAAACAATTAAAGACGCATTTAAAAAATTGCGTAGTTTAACTCGCGGTAAAGTCATCATCCGCATGGGTGAAAAGGGAAGTGCATATCTTGATCGTCAAGAAGTCATCATTATTCCCGGTTTTAAAAATCAATCGATTGATAAGATGACCGAAAGTGATATTTTTCAGGGCGCTTTTGCTTACGGCATTAGTTATGATTGGCCATTAGAAAAGACCCTATTATTTGCAAATCTATCAGTTGCTGCTGTTAACCAGCAAAAAAGAGGGCGAAGCGCTATGCCAAACTTGGTTGATATCAATCGAGTAGGTAAAACGTTTAGTAAGCATTTTACTCCCTATTTTTAATTAATGATATTTTATAGAAGGTTTGCAAACATCAAAAACCCCGCTCCTCAACTTTTTTTGGAGTAAAAAAGGGGGGTTCGAGTTTTTCTATTAAACAGATTTTAGGTAAGTTTGGACGTTTTAACCTGTATTTCATTAAGGAATAAACGTCCGAATCAAGAGATTTTTTAGCGTGTGCTTTACAAATTATGTTATCAATGAGATTAACCTTGTCTGGCAAACTCAGCAGCTTGATTGATGAGTTCATCGCTAGGCGTAACACCGGTATACAAAATAAATTGTTTAACGGCTTGTAACACAACAACATCTGCACCGGTAATCACAGTTTTATTTAATTTTTTTGCATAATTAATTAGTGGTGTTTCAATTGGTAGGGCGACCACATCAAATACAATATCGGCATGATTAATCAGGGCTTCACTGAATGCTAGTTGATCTGCTTCAACGCCACCTTGCATACCAATAGGGGTCACATTAATAATTAATTTTGCTTGTTCTGGCGTAATGGTTGACTCATCCTTAACCCATTTATAATTGTAACGCTCAGCTAAAGCTTCGCCTTTAATCTGATTTCGGGCACATACAATCCCATGTTTAAAACCAGCATCATAAAAAGCGCCAATTACCGCATTAGCCATGCCTCCACTGCCTTTTAAAACAAATGGCGTGTTGTTGTTAATATGATTGGCCTTAATTAGTTTTTCTACAGCAATATAGTCGGTGTTATACGCTTTTAAATAGTGGTCGGTATTAACGATCGTATTCACTGCTTGAATGGATTGTACTGATACATCTAATTCATCAATAAATTCAATACAAGCTTGCTTATAAGGCATCGAAATTGCACAACCACGAATAGATAATGCTTTAATACCATAAATTGCATCTTTCAAATTATTGGTGGTGAAGGCTTTATAGATATAATTTAGATCCAATTTTTCGTATAAATAATTATGAAAGCGAGTACCAAAATTACTTGGTCTAGCTGAAAGTGACATACAAACAGTAGTATCTTTGTTGATAATTCTTGCCATTAACCAAAATCCTTGTGATCATACTAATTAATTTAGTATTCTAGCATCTTTTTGACCGATATATATTTAATTATGGTTGCAAACAACACTGGCCCCAAAATAAATCAGGAAAAAAACACAGTAAAAGTGATGATATATCTTTATTGTCACCAAAAACACCATACTTCAAAAAACCAGTTATGCGATGAGTGTAATGATCTATTACAGTACGCTATGCAACGATTGACTATGTGCCGATTTGGCGAGTCTAAAACTACCTGCGAACTCTGTTTAAAACATTGTTACCGTAAAGACTACAAGCAGAGAATAAAAGAAGTCATGCGTTATTCTGGTCCAAGAATGATGATTTATCACCCTATAATGGCTATCAAGCATCTTAATAAAAACTTAAAAACGATTTTGAAGAGATTTGTAGAAAAGCGCTTTTCTAATGCAAAAAAAAGTTGAGGAGCGGGGTTTTTGAGCCTTGAATTATCAACTTTTGTCAGGGTTATCTTCTAATTTGCCTATAAATTCAATTGTTTTCACTTATTTTAGATGTTCTTTGCGATTTGTTCGCAGTTAAACACTAAAAATGCGAATGATTATCTTTTAAAATATCGCCATTTATTGAAATACAACCGTATTTGATAGGAAGTATGATATTTACGCTTGAACACCTTTCTATAGGTCACGAGGCTGTTGTTAAACGTCTGTTACCTGACTCTTTACCTTTTCGTCGCAAACTTTTAGCTATGGGGATGACGCCTGGATGTAAATTGAAGGTATTGCGAATTGCACCACTAGGTGATCCGATTGAAATAAGCCTTCGAGGTTTTTTGCTCTGTTTGCGTCGACGTGAAGCCGCAGCCATCGAAGTTGAGGTAGTTGCATGAAAATTGCGTTAATTGGTAATCCCAATTGTGGTAAAACCACCTTATTTAATTTGTTAACTGGCTCAAAGCAGCGTGTTGGTAATTGGCCTGGTGTGACGGTTGAGCATAAGTCAGGCTCATTTGATTATCAAAATACACAGTATGATGTTGTTGATTTGCCTGGAACTTATTCCATTGAGTCAGATTCAACCGCTCAAGATGAATTTATTACTCGTCAGTTTTTGTTAACAGACAAAGACAGTTTGATTGTTAATGTTATTGATGCAACCAATTTGCAACGTAGCTTGTATTTAACTTTTCAGCTAATTGATATGCAAGTGCCGATGATAATTGTGCTTAATATGGTTGATGCTCTCACTGTGATGGGGGAAAAATTAAATATCGCTAAACTCTCGAAACTATTAGGTTGCCCAGTTGTGGCTATCTCATCTACGCAAAAGACGGGATTAACACAATTTTATCAGCAAATACAAATTAGCACTCTAGATCTGAAAATAGCAAAACCAACAATAGATACCTTAAATTGGGATTCAAAAGTGATCTTTAATCGCTATTTGCATGAATTACCCGTGACGAGCAAAATCCATCAATTTAACCGGTGGCAATTAATAGAAGCATTGCTTAATGGTTCTGATCCCTCATTTGATTTAGTTGAAAATGAGAAGTTAGAGACTTGTCGTCGTTTGGTATCGATTAATTTTGATTATCAAGTTGATGTAGCCTTAGCCTCTATACGTTACGATACGATTGATATGGTTTGCAAAATGGTGGTCGATAAACCTCGTGAGGCCAGCTTAAATCTTACTGAAAAATTGGATAAATTAGCTTTAGGACGTTTTACTGGGATTCCCTTCTTTTTGTTTGCAATGTATGCCATGTTTTTGGTTGCGATTAATTTTGGTTCCGTTTTTGTTGATTTTTTTGAAGGTATTTTTAGTACGATTTTTGTTGATGGCTTTAATTACCTTTTAAATATGCTGCATGCGCCAACTTGGTTAACGGTTATTTTAGCTGACGGGCTTGGTAATGGGATCACGACTGTATCAACATTTATTCCAGTTATTGCGGCGATGTTTTTTGTTTTATCTTTTTTGGAAGATTCAGGTTATTTAGCTCGAGCTGCGATGATTGTAGATCGTTTTATGCGATGTATCGGACTACCCGGTAAAGCCTTTGTACCAATGTTAATGGGATTTGGTTGTGGGGTGCCAGCTATTATGGGGACAAGAACATTAGATAGCCCTCGTGATCGTCTCTTATCTATTTGTCTAATTCCGTTTATGTCTTGTAGTGCACGTTTGCCAGTTTATGCATTGTTTGCTGTGATATTCTTTCCTAATTATGCATCGGTTGTGGTTTTTATGTTGTATTTACTTGGTATTTTTGTGGCGATGCTGACCGGTTTTGTCTTAAAAAATACTTTGCTACAAGGCGAATTAACACCATTTATTATGGAAATGCCGGTATATCGTATTCCGACTTTACGCAGTATGTTGCGAATAACTTGCCAACGGCTAAAAAGCTTTGTTTTACGAGCAGGTAAAGCAATCGTAATGATGGTGACAGTACTTAGCATATTAAACTCATGGGGTGTTGATGGTTCGTTTGGGCATGAAAATTCGAATGACTCTATGCTATCTGTTATTGGCCAAAAAGTGACGCCAGCTTTTACACCCATGGGGATTGATAAACAAAATTGGCCAGCTACCGTGGGTATTTTTACCGGAATTTTTGCCAAAGAATCAGTGGTTGCAACTTTAAATTCACTCTATTCAATGGATCATCATGAGCAAGAAGAGTTTTCATTTTATGGTGGAATTAAGTCAGCTTTTTCCACGATTCCTGCTCATCTTATTGATTTAGCAAACTCAATTGGCGATCCACTCGGGCTCGTTAATCAAGATAGCCGACAAGATGAATTATCTGTTGATTCAATTACGATAACTAAAATAAGCAATTCTTTCATTACTTCAACTTCTGCCATTGCTTATCTCATTTTTATTCTACTATACACACCGTGTGCAGCAGCATTAGGCACCATTTATCGTGAGGCAGGGCTAAAATGGATGATCTTTGTTGCAGTTTGGACATTTGTTATTGGGTGGTTATGTGCAACGATTTATTACCAATTTAGTTTATTAGGTCATTCAACATTTGCACCATATTGGCTAACTGGTATAGGGGGATTTATTATTCTGACTTTTGTTGTTATGCGTAAACTTGGGAATCTGCCATGCTTTAATCATTATCAGTTACCTAAACCACGCTCACACAATAAATCGGCTTGTTGTGAATAATAGACTTTAATTTTTATGCTTATAACATCAATCCGAGATTATGTTCAATTACGAGGGCGAGCCAATTTGCTAGATGTGGCTCGTCACTTTCGTTTACCTGAAAGCGCCGTTGAACCGATGCTTGATTTTTGGGTAAATAAAGGAGTCATTAAATTAGTAAATAATAATTTATTAACTTGTGCTGGTAAGCAGTGTTCTGCATGTATTAGTTGTAATTTAGCCGTTTATCCCAATTATGTTTGGGTTCAATAATTTATCTTCTTTTAACAATCTTAATTAATTAAATCAGGTTAATCTGCCTTAAATAGACTAAATGTATCAAATGTATTAATCTTTAACCTTTGATTAAACCCTGTCACTTTTTTAAAAATTTAACCGCTTATTTTTGCCTATTTTTGTTATCTTTTAAATAAAAAGGTCAATATATTTTTTATTCAATATCTTTTTTCGAGACTTACATCACAAAATTGAATTTATTTATACCTCAAAGTAACAAATGATATTAATATGAACGCATGTTCATTTTGGTGTGATGAAACACAAAATATAAAACATGAAGCTATTGGTGCAGATGATGCTTTATGTAAAGTGAGACAAAGCATTGTAGCATATTAAAACAGTATTTTAGGTTACATTGCTTAAATAAGGTCATGAAATACATACAGTATAATGCCGTGATAGATTATCCGCCGTGAAAAATAGTGATCACATTATGGCAATGGATGGAAAAGGGTTGAATTTGCTAAAAATTGATTCAACTGAGATAAAAATCATAATTTAAAAGTGGTCTATTTGCTGAAGAAGTAGAACGTTTTTTATTACGATGAGTTTTAAAGTAACGAGTTGTTGAATTACGCTTAAATTTAGCTTGCTTGAGCTTGCTAACTTTTAATTTTGCTTTGTTTTTATACTATTTTTGATAAAAATAGCCTGAACTGAAACGACTTTATCCTGTCGTTTTATTACTTAATAAATGTTATTATAATTATGTTTAAAAAACATGTAGTAGAGGAATTTGAAGTATGAGCCAATTAGATGAATTTAAAAAATTAACTGTCGTGGTTGCCGACACAGGTGATATTGATTCGATTAAACAGTTTTCTCCAGAAGATGCAACGACGAATCCATCGCTTGTGTTAAAAGCAGCTCAACTTCCTCAATATCGTTCTTTAATTGATTCAGCTGTTGATACTGCTAAAAAATTAGGTGGCAGTAAAGAACAACAATTGGTTAATGCTTGTGATCAAGTTGCGGTGAATATAGGCGCCGAAATTCTAAAAACAGTTCCAGGCCGAATTTCAACCGAAGTCGATGCTAGATTGTCGTTTGATAAACAGGGATGTATTGAAAAAGCTAGGAAAATTATCGATTTATATAAACAAAAAGGCATTGATAAATCGCGAATTCTAATCAAAATCGCTTCAACTTGGGAAGGAATTAAAGCAGCGGAAGTTTTAGAGAAAGAAGGTATTAACTGTAATTTAACTTTATTATTTTCCTTTGCTCAAGCGCGAGCTTGTGCAGAAGTTAATGCATTTTTAATCTCACCATTTGTTGGACGTATTTATGACTGGTATCAAGCAAAGAAACCAATAGAACCTTATGTTGCCGATCAAGATCCGGGCGTAGTATCTGTTCGTAATATTTATAACTATTATAAACAGCATGGTTATAAAACAATTGTGATGGGAGCAAGTTTCCGTAAAGTTGATCAAATATTAGCGTTAGCGGGTTGTGATCGTTTGACCATTTCACCAAATTTATTAGCGGAAATGCAACAATCAAATGCGCCAGTAGAACGCAAATTGAATCCGAATCAAACAATTGTAGAACGTCCATCGTTAATGACTGAAGCTGAGTTTAGATGGCAACATAATAGTGATGCAATGGCAGTTGAGAAATTAGCTGAAGGCATTCGAGCCTTTGCGGTCGATCAAGGTAAACTCGAAGATATGATCGGGGCACTGCTTTAATTATTAATAAAAGGGGAGAGAGTTCCCCTTTTTAATTTTGTTACAAACCTGTTTTAATTGTCTGCTGATCGCAGACTATCAATGAATTATTAAATATTTTTTGGAGATCATTATCATGAATGCAACCACACTATCCCACCGCGAATTAGCAAATGCGATAAGAGCATTAAGTATGGATGGCGTGCAAAAGGCAAAATCAGGTCATCCAGGTGCACCAATGGGGATGGCTGATATGGCTGAAGTACTTTGGCGTGGATTTTTAAAACATAATCCAACCAATCCAAATTGGGCAGATCGTGACCGATTTGTGTTATCCAACGGTCATGCGTCAATGTTAATCTATAGCTTGTTACATTTGACTGGTTATAACGTAACGCTTGATGATTTAAAAAACTTTCGTCAATTAAATGCTAAAACAGCAGGTCACCCTGAATTTGGTCATGTTCCAGGTGTTGAAACCACAACAGGTCCACTTGGTCAAGGTATTGCTAATGCAGTGGGTATGGCAATAGCTGAAAGAACATTAGCTGCTCAATTTAATAAGACTGGCCATACGATTGTTGACCACAATACTTATGTATTTATGGGTGATGGCTGTATGATGGAAGGGATCTCTCATGAAGTTTGTTCTTTAGCGGGAACCCTTAAATTAGGCAAACTTATCGCTTTTTACGATGATAATGGTATTTCAATCGATGGTGAAGTTGAAGGTTGGTTTACTGATGATACTGCTAAACGTTTTGAAGCTTATGGATGGCATGTGATTCGCGGTATTGATGGACATGATGCCAAAGCGTTAGCTGAAGCTATCGAACAAGCACAAGCTGTAACTGATAAACCATCATTATTAATGTGTAAAACTGTCATCGGTTTTGGTTCGCCTAATAAAGCCGGTAGCCATGAAAGTCACGGGGCTCCTCTTGGTGATGCTGAAATTGAAGCAACACGTAAAGCATTAGGTTGGTCTCATCCTGCATTTGAAATTCCAAAAGAATATTATGATGCATGGGATGCAAAAGCTAAAGGTAAACAACGTGAAGATGAATGGAATGCTCGTTTTGATGCCTATGCTAAAGCTTATCCTGATTTAGCGAAAGAATTTAAACGCCGTATGAATGGCGACTTACCAAGTAATTGGCAACAAACAGCCAAAGATTTTGTTAATAAATTACAAGCAAATCCAGCAACAATTGCAACTCGTAAAGCGTCACAAAATGCAATTGAAGCATTTGCTCCAGTATTAACTGAATTCTTAGGTGGTTCTGCTGACTTAGCGCCAAGTAATTTAACCATGTGGTCTGGTTCTAAAGAAATTTTAGCCAACCCTGCTGGTAACTATATTCATTATGGTGTGCGTGAGTTTGGTATGTCAGCAATTATGAATGGTATTTCTTTACATGGTGGCTTTATTCCTTATGGTGCAACCTTCTTGATGTTTATGGAATATGCTAGAAATGCAGTACGTATGGCAGCATTAATGAAGATTCGCTCTTTATTCGTTTATACTCATGATTCAATTGGATTGGGTGAAGACGGCCCAACACACCAACCAGTAGAACAAATGGCAAGCTTACGCGTGACACCAAATGTAAGTACTTGGCGTCCTTGTGACCAGGTTGAATCAGCCATTGCTTGGCAATATGCGGTTGAACGAAAAGATGGTCCAACTGCACTTATCTTCTCAAGACAAAATCTTAAACAACAAGAGCGTACAGCTGAGCAACTAGCTAATGTTTACCGTGGTGGTTATATCTTAAATGATTGTAGCGGTACGCCAGAACTTATCCTTATTGCAACAGGTTCAGAAGTTGAGCTAGCTGTTGAGGCTTATCACAAATTAACCGAAGCAGGTAGAAAAGTAAGAGTTGTTTCAATGCCATCAACTGATGCATTTGATAAGCAAGATCAAGCTTATAGAGAATCAGTATTACCATCTTCAGTAACAGCTCGTATCGCTATCGAAGCTGGTATTAGTGACTATTGGTTTAAATATGTCGGTTTAAACGGCAAAATCATTGGCATGACAACCTTCGGTGAATCAGGCCCAGCAGAACAACTATTTGCTAAGTTTGGTTTCACGGTTGAAAATGTTTTAAACCAAGCCAAAAGCCTATTGAAATAAATCATAGTTTCATTAACAAAATAAAACTTCGCTAATAACTTTAGCGAAGTTTTTTTATATTTCTATTTTATATTTTTTAGATCCCAATTCTTAAATCCCCCTTTATCTATTACTTTTGTCGCTAATAACTCCATAACCAATTTATAACATTCTTTTTATAACTTATTTTTAATATGATTTATTTTTATAAATTATTTATTTTCAATTGACTACAACTATTTTTATTAAACTATATTTTAGTTATTTTGAATTATATTCATGAGGAAAATTGACCTAATATATGATTTTTTTCCATTTATGTTACTATGGGTAAAACATTTGTTATATTAGCTGACTATTGTTAATTATAGGAGTGATTTATGAGATGGGAAGAAAAGCGAGATTTAGTCAAGATTGCGACTTGGTATTACCAATACGGTTGGACTCAGGCTCAGATAGCTCAGAAGATAGGTATTTCGAGATCAATTATTTCTAAAAAATTACAAGATGCGAAAGAATTGGGTATTGTCGAAATTTTTATCAAGGAT
This sequence comes from Gilliamella sp. B2911, assembly GCF_026536965.1. Taxonomy (NCBI): domain Bacteria; kingdom Pseudomonadati; phylum Pseudomonadota; class Gammaproteobacteria; order Orbales; family Orbaceae; genus Gilliamella; species Gilliamella sp. B2911. Next base: position 40,007 of record NZ_JAFNNA010000008.1, read on the forward strand.
GAAACAGCATATACAGTTGAATTAGAGCAAAAACTTGAAAGTAAATTCAAATTGGAAGAAGCGATTGTTGTTGCTACGCATGATTTATCTTATGAGGAATCTACCAATTGGTTAGCTAAAAAAGCAGTTTACGCATTGAATAAACGAATTTTGAAAGTTAAAACTTTAGGTATTTCATGGGGAAAAACGATTAGGAAATTCGTTAACGAGTTCCCTTATATCACTCATAAAGAGCTTGTTATTGTACCTTTAATTGGTGGCATGGGCGCCGAGGAAGTAGACTTACATTCAAATCAAATTTGTTATGATCTTAAGAAGAAGATGCAATGTACATGTAAATACCTTTATGCCCCCGCACTGGTTGAAGACGAAACAATGAAAAAAGATTTATGCAAAAATAAATATATAAATGAAGTTCTCAATGAAGGTAAAACGGTTGATATGGCAATCGTAGGTATTTCTAATCCTTATCATAATAGTACTATGGAAGAGATTGGTTATATTAATAACAAAGATCTTGAGGAGTTTCGTTATTACGATGTAGTAGGAGATTGTAATTCACGTTTTTATACTTCTGACGGGAATGAATCGAAAAGCCCTATAAATCATAGAATTATAGGTTTAGGGTTAGATGATTTACGTAAAATTCCAACAGTAGTTGCAATTGTCTCTGGTGAAAATAAAGAAAAAGCGGTCGTTGCAGCTTTAAATTCTAAGATTATTGATGTTATCGTTATGACTGACAAAATGGCAGAATATGTTTTAAATATTAATCATTAATAATTTTATAGTATTAATTTTAGTTAATAAGCCTCTTTATTTTATAAAAGAGGCTTTTTTATGTCCTAAATTTGTAATTGGTGACAAATGTCATTTATTGTGACAAAAGTCACATAACGTTACTTTCCTAATTGTAGTTATGATTTGTTATGTTATCTTTATGATAAATAGTTAGTATATCTATTTAATTAAAAAAATTAATAAGGAGAACATAATAATGACCATATATAAACAATTGTTACAAAGAGAAGAAAATGACAACCCGATTAAAGTTGGTGTTATAGGTGCTGGTCAAATGGGAAGAGGAATGATAGCGCAAATAGCAACCATTCCTGGAATGAGTGTAACCGGAATTAGTGATATTAATTTAAAAGCTGCACAACAAGCAGCGAAAGATTATAAGGCTAGTGCTAGTAAGAAAAATAGTATTCTGGTTTCTAAAAATTTTAAAGAAGTGATCCAATCAAAAGATGTTGAAATAATCGTCGATGCTACTGGGGTGCCAGAAGTAGGTGCAAAAATTGCCTTAGAAACATTATTGGCCAAAAAACATTTAGTTCTTCTTAATGTTGAAATTGATATCACGATAGGTCCTTTGATGCATAAACTATTTAGTGCTGCAGATCTTATCTATACCGGTTCTGATGGTGATGAACCAGCTGCAACTCTTGAAATGTACGAATTTGCTAAATCAATGGGTATGGAAGTATTAGTTGTAGGTAAAGGGAAAAATAATAAATTAAAAATCGAGGCAAACCCTGATACTGCACAAGCTGAAGCTGATTCAAAGCATATGTCATCTCATATGTTAGCAGCATTCCAAGATGGTACGAAAACGATGGCAGAAATGAATTTACTTTCTAATGCAATGGGATTTATTCCAGATGTAGTGGGTATGCATGGTGTTAAAGGTGATTTAGATTCTGTTCTTAAAGATTTAAACCTTAAAGAAAACGGTGGTGTTCTTAATAAATTTGGCGTTGTTGAATATGTAGATGGTTTAGCACCTGGGATTTTTGTTATTGTTAAAGGACAAAATCCAAATGTTAGTAATGAATTGAATTACTTGATGAAAAAAGGTGATAGGGATCATCATATTTTATATCGTCCTTTCCACTTAGCTAGCCTTGAAACACCAATGACGATTGCTAAAGCGATTTTAAATCACGATACCGCCATTGTTCCTTGTGGCGCTCCTGTATCTGAAACTGTTGCGGTCGCTAAAAAGAATATTAAACGAGGTGAGAAACTTGATGGTATTGGTGGTTTTTGTGTCCGCGGTGTTATTGAAACACATGCAGATATGAAGAAAAACAAAAATATTCCAATTGGTCTTATCAGCGGTAATGTTGTTGCTAAACGAGATATTCCAAATGGTAAGTTTTTAACTGAAGATGATGTTGTTTTAGATGAAACAACAACAGTTTGGAAATTACGTAAACTTCAAGATGAAGTCTTTAGTTAAAAATATAAGAACTGCTGAGCAATAAGGCTCAGCAGTTTTTAAAGCGATGTGTTAACTAGATTTAATAGGGTTGAAAAATATGAATATTGTAATAATTGCCACTGTTATTTTTGTTTTACAGTCTATATTGAGCTTAATGCAAATTAAGTATTATCAAAGATATATATACAAAATAACTCAACAATATTCAAATTCTAAAAATTATCATCTTTATACAGCTATTGAACGTAAATGGTTTGGTTCAAGTGCGATTGTGGTTATGGTAATTGATGAAAATAATATGATTAAGGATTGTCAGATTTTAAAAGGAAAATCTGTATTTGCCAAATTTAAACCTTTACCAAAATTTAATGGGTGCTATCTATCACAAATTTTAACTAATTTACAAGAAGAGAGTGGAACTAGAAGACTCTCTCTTGAAGAAAAAGCAATTATAAAAATGGGAACAAATCAAGTTCCTATTTGATTAAACATTAATAAAAGCGTTATTACAACTTTAAAGGAGATAATAATGGAATATATTGAGTGGTTTGGAACCCATTTTATTGGGTTGTTTCAGGCTGGTGGGCAAGTCTTTGTTGGATTTATGACTGGAATTGTCCCGCTTTTAATTGTGCTATTGACATTTACTTATTCTTTAATTGCTTTTATTGGTGAACAAAGAGTCACTAAAGCTATTCAATTTTCTGCTAAGAATATGTTATTGCGTTACAGTTTAATGCCAATACTTTCAGTTTTAATGTTAACTAACCCAATGGCTTATACTTTTGGTCGCTTTGTTAAAGAAGAGCAAAAACCGGCTTTTTATGATTCGGTTGTTTCTTTTTTGCACCCAGTGACCGGTTTGTTTCCTTATGCAAACGCAGGTGAGTTATTTGTATTTCTAGGTATTGCAAATGGTGTTATGGATGCGGGTTATAACATTTCGAGTCTTTCTGTTCGGTACTTTTTAGCTGGTGTTATTATTATTTTAATGCGTGGTGTTATTACCGAAATGATTACTAAATTTTTGATGCGTAAAGAAAATCTGTAGGGGAGAGTCACGATGTATAAAACAATTTTTATCGAGAAAGGCCAAGGTGGCTGGGGAAAAGGTTTTTCTTTAACGCCAACTGCTGAAAAACATAAAATACTTTCTGTTACTGGTGGTGGTATTCATCCAGTAGCCCAAAAAATTGCTGAATTGTCAGGTGGTGAGGCTGTAGATGGCTTTAAAAATGCAATTCCAGAAGATGAAATTTTGTGTGCAATTATTGACTGTGGTGGTACAGCTCGAATTGGTGTTTATCCAATGAAAAAAATTCCTACCATTGATGTTATTCCATCTGCGCCAACTGGTCCTCTAGCAAAACATATTACTGAAGATGTTTTTGTTTCAGGCGTTAAACCTCAAAACATAATGTTATCAGAAGGTCATAATGAACAATCAACGACGACATCTTCGCAGGATCAACAACAGCAAACGGTTGAAGATCCAATTTTGGATCGCGAAAAATTCAAAGAAAAATATGCACAAATAAAGAAAGAACATTCCCAAAATCAAAAGGAAAGCTTGTTGATTAAATTATCACGAGGTATTGGTAAGGCAATGGGGATCTTTTATCAAGCTGGTCGCGATTCGACAGATATGTTAATTAAAAACATTATTCCTTTCATGGCATTTATTAGTATGCTTATAGGGATTATTAATTACACAGGAATTGGTAATATTATAGCTACAACATTGTCACCTTTGGCAGGTTCAATATGGGGGATGATGGTTATTGCGTTTATTTGTAGCTTACCATTTTTATCTCCAATTCTTGGACCAGGAGCAGTTATAGCGCAAGTGATTGGGGTTCTGATTGGTTCGCAAATTGCAATTGGTGCAATTCCAGTTGCGTATGCATTACCTGCGTTATTTGCTATTAATGCTCAGGCTGGATGTGATTTTATTCCTGTTGGATTATCTTTAGGTGAAGCAAAACCTAAAACAGTTCAATTTGGTGTACCCGCAGTATTGTATAGTCGTATGATAACTGGAATATTGGCTGTTGTTATTGCATGGGTTATGAGTATTGGAATGTACTAAACTAAAAAAGGGTTAAATATGGCTAAAAGTATCATTACTGAAATCGGTTCAATTGTTCCAGAATTCAAGGAAGAAAAAGTTATCATTCTATTTGGTCCAATGGCAACACCTGATTTACGTGAAATTTGTGTTATTCATGAATTTCATAAAAAGCCTAATCAAACATTGGTTGAAGGTAAAGAGTTTACGTTAGGTAAGCATAAATATACCATTAAACAGGTTGGCAGTGAGGCAAATAAAAACTTTGAAGAATTAGGTCATATTTCTATTTATTTTAAACAAAGTGATGATGGCATTTTGCCAGGTGCAATAGAAGTTGAACCTGCTGTTTTTCCTGATTTAAATATTGGTGATGATATTTGTTTTGAATAATAGCTAGGAATTTATCCATTTTGTAGACAATAATTATTATTTTTGATTCAACAAATTTTGAAAAACCATCACTATTAATTTAGTGATGGTGAATTGATCTTAATCAGTAAACATCAATACTTAATACGGATTAGGATCTTTCTTCAAATTATCAAATGGATATAACTTATTTTTCCAATCTTTAATTTGAATATCTTTTTGTTCGGGGATATCAATCAGATTATATTGCATATAATCATGGTGAACGTTTAAGTCAATCCCCATCCAATGACTTAGTAGATATACGAATTGATATCCGGTAATTTGTTTATTGATTTTAATTTGATTTTTTTCTGATGAATCAAAAAATATTAATGGCACTTGATAACTATTTTGGTATTCCCAATTATGCCTTAAATCTTGATATTTCTCAGCGTGAGAAAGCCCATGATCGGCAAAGTAGACTACAGAGTAATCTTCATTGTGTTTTTTCAATATATCAATTGTAGATTTTATTAAGTCATCGGTTTCTTTAATGCTACTGACATAACAAGATATATTTTCGTTTTTTAGATCGAACTGAATATCAAATTGTAATCTTTTACAAAAATGAGGATGTGAGCCAATTAAATGCATAATAATAAGTTTTGGCTTATCTTGCTTTTTAGATAATAAGGAGTCAAATTCTGGTAATAGTAAAGTATCATATTTACCACGAGTTGATTTACCATTGTACTCACCTTTTTTAGTGTAAAAGATATTTTTACTATAAGCGGAAATTCTTGGTACAGTTATTTCCATTCTACCTAATTTTCCTTGATTAGATAGCCAATAGGTTTCAAATCCAGCATCATTAGCAATAGCAATAATATTATTATTTAATTGAGCATTGACTTCATTATCATCTAAATAGCTAGACTGACTAATTAAATGTGGAATTGAGGATTGGGTATTTGATGCAGGAGCAATTAATCCATCCCAAATCACTGAGGCATTTTTATTGGTGAAAGGAGTATTATTATATTTAAAGCCATAAGCACTCATGTAATCTTTACGAACACTTTCACCAATGATAACAACATAGGTTTTATGTTTAGGATTGACAGAAACAATGGGTATGGTATTGGGTTGTTGTATTTGTCTAAGTTGTTCAGCCTTTTCAGTCTGATATATTTTTGCACTTGAATATAAATCGAAGCAAAACTCAAATAAGGGATATTTGAAGTTATTCATTATTAAAGTTGTTATCGAAGATAAAGTAGTTGGCTGATATTTGATGGCACTTTTAACCGGTTTATAAAAACAAATCATTAATGCTACTGCAATAACATAATAATTTTTTATTTTAGGAAATCTAAACTTTTTAAAAAAAAGAATAAAGAAAATTACTAATAGGAATGGTATTAAATAAAAATAGAGAGGTAATTGCGAACAGAATTCTTGCATTTCATCGATATCAGTTTCTGATATGGCACTGATTACAGCAACATTGGGATATCCATAATAAAATCCTATTGGAAAATAAAGTGCAGCTATGACGAATGTTAATCCGAATAAGAAACGGAAAAAAGTGAATCTAGCTAAAAAAATTAGAGAAAAATAAGTAAGAAGTATCCTATCAAATCTTAGCGGGTAACCTAATAAGTAAACCAATACTACTGAAAGACAAATACAAATAACATGCGATAGTAATTCTTTTTTTAACATTACAAATTTATATTAATAACAATCCATTGAAGAGGTCAAAAATTATATAAGTAATTAAATTTTAAGCAATATAAATTTATTTACAATTTAATTTCTTTTATGACTTTTATATTTATTAAGTTAGATTAAGTATAGATATTAACAATTTTAAATAAAATATTGCCAAACTCACTCTGTTTATTGATAAGTTTGGCGAGAAATTTTTATTATCGTGAAGCTCTTTTCAGTATGATATCTTGCGGTTGTTTTTGAATGTAGATCATTCTACCGATAAGTAAGAACGCTGCTACAGCTAGTCCTAAAATAATTCCTATCCAAAAACCGGCTGCACCAATTGGCTGTATGACAAGATCGGTTAATCCTAAGATATATCCAACAGGTAACCCTACTACCCAATAAGAGATAAGCGTAATAAAAAATATACTTTTAGTATCTTTATAACCACGTAATACATTGCTTGCTACAACTTGTAAGTAATCAGATACTTGATAGATAGCGAGTAGAATAATAAGTTGTAGGCAAATAGTGATAACATCAATCTCATGGGTGAATATGGTAATAATTGGTGACCTGAATAACACCAGAATTAATGCTACCACTACGGCTATCATGAATGATATGGCTAAACTTACATAAGCTGTTTGTTTGGCCAATATGGGTTTGTTTTTACCTAATAGGTAACCAACTCTAATACTAGTTGCTACCCCTAAAGATAAAGGTATTGCAAACGTTAAACTGCTAATCGTGAAGATAATTTGATGTGCAGCAACAGTTATTTGACCAAGTGGTGCAATAAGTAATGCAACTACCGCGAACAAACTCATTTCAAAAAAATAGGCTAAAGCAAGGGGAGTACCTAATACAACTATTTTTTTGATGATAGCAAAATCAATCAGTTTTGTTAGTGGTGTTTTACGAATATCCCGTTGAGTAGTTGTCGTTAATGTATAGATACGAATCAAAGCAAACATTAACCAAAAGATTATTGCTGCGGTAATACCACAACCTACACCACCAAATGCTGGCAATCCTAATTTACCGTAAATTAAAACATAATTAATGGGGATATTAGCAAGTAATGCAATAAATATAATCACCATAGCAGGCTTTGTGTTAGATAAACCTTCACATTGATTACGATAAACTAAAAATAGCAAGAAAGCAGGTACACCCCACATAATTGAGCGTAAAAATGATACCGCTACATCAACCATTTCTGGATCGATTGGATGGTCAGCTGAGCTTCTAAAACTAATTATTTTGTCCGAATTGTACAAAACTAGCATCATGATTATGGATAAGATTAAAGCAATCACAACACCTTGACGAGTCTGATCAGCAACTTGTTCACGTTTAGCCGCACCATTTAAATTGGAAATTATCGGTGTTAATACCGTTAATAAGCCTTGTCCAAATAAAATAGTAGGCAACCAAATTGATACAGCTATGGCTACACCCGATAGTGCTGTTTTGCTGTAGTTACCTGCCATAATGGTATCAACAAACGTGATCGCGGTTTGAGATATCTGTGCAATCATGACAGGGATTGCCAACGTAACTAAGTTTTTTATTTCGTGTCGATAATGTTGCTTCATTGGATTTATTTACTGTTTTACAGTACCCCATAAATCATATTCATCTGAATGTTCAATATTTACTTGAACAATATCGCCGACTTTAACATCTTTTTCTTCATTTAGATAGACAACACCATCTATTTCTGGCGCATCGGCCATGCTTCGCCCAATAGCACCTTCTTCATCAACTTCATCAATCAATACAGATAATGTTTTACCTATTTTATTTTGAAGTTTTTGTGTTGAAATCGATTGTTGTAATTGCATAAAACGGTGGAAGCGTTCTTGCTTTATTTCTTCTGGTATTTGATCAGCTAGTTGATTTGCTGCAGCACCTTCCACTGGGCTATAAGGGAAACAACCAACACGGTCTAATTGCGCTTGAGATAAAAAGTCGAGTAATAGTTCGAAATCTTTCTCAGTTTCACCAGGGTAGCCAACAATAAACGTTGAACGTAAGGTAATTTCAGGGCAAATCTCACGCCAATGATGAATTCGCTCTAAGGTTCTTTCAATTGTGCCTGGGCGTTTCATTGATTTTAAAACGCTAGGGCTAGCATGTTGTAAAGGGACATCTAGATAAGGTAATATTTTTCCTTCAGCCATTAATGGAATCAAATTGTCGACACTTGGATAAGGGTACATATAATGTAGACGCACCCAAATACCAAGGGTAGATAATTGCTCGCAAAGGGTATGAATATCAGTTTTTAATGGCATACCGTTCCAAAAGTTTGTACGATTTTTGACATCGATACCGTAAGCAGACGTATCTTGTGCGATAACTAAAAGCTCTTTTACGCCACTATCGACTAAACGTTTTGCCTCATCAAGAACATTACCGATAGGACGACTAACCATCTCACCACGTAATGATGGGATAATACAAAATGTACAGCTATGGTTACAACCTTCAGAAATTTTTAAATAAGCATAATGTTTAGGTGTTAATTTTACTCCTTGCTCCGGTACAAGGCTTGTAAATGGATTGTAGCTAGGTTTTGGTGCATATTTATTAACATGTTCAAGAACAGCTTCGTAACTATGAGGTCCTGATATTTCTAGAACTTTAGGATGAACATTACGTATCTGATCTTCTTTCGCACCAAGACAACCTGTCACAATAACTTTGCCATTTTCATTAAGGGCTTCACCGATGGCCTCTAATGATTCTTGTACAGCACTATCAATAAAGCCACAAGTATTAACAATAACCAAATCAGCATTGTCGTAACTTGGCACTACTTGATAACCTTGAGTACGTAGTTCAGTTAAAATTCGCTCAGAGTCAACTAAATTTTTAGGACAACCAAGGCTCACAAATCCAATAGTAGGGGATGACATATTCATAGTAATTTAAAATTTATTGAGGTATTTATCGAGAATCTAAAAGTTTATTCATTTAGATTAAAATAATAGGTGAGCATTCTAACATAATTAAATTAGTCGAAATAAAAATTTTTAATTTGCAGTGATGAATATGGAGAGAAACGAGAAACAAGCCCTTACTGAAATAAGGGCCTACATTATGATAAATAATTATTTCAATGCATTAATGACTTCATCAATTTGACGATCCAAACTTTCGACACCGCCACCCGATAAGTACCAAAGATCGGGTGTTAAATAGATAACCTCAGTTTTACTTTTCGCTAATACTTTTGGATTTAAAAAGTCGTTTTTCATTGCTGATTGACCAATAGCTTTACTTCGGTCAACCACATAAACAATATCAGGTTTTACTTTACTAATATAGCTGTTATCAATAAAGGTCGGTTTTGGTTTGACACTAGGCTGTGGTGTTAATGGTACAGCCCGTTTTACTTTCAACACATCATGAATTAATGCTGCGCTTGAACTGCCATTAATAAGAATCATTTTTCCATCATTATGAATAGCAACTATTGCTTTTTTGTGACTGGCTTGTGCAACAGCTTGTGCGTTGGTCACTTTTGTATCAAGCAATTGAATCAAATCTTCAGCTTTCTTTTCAGTTCCAGTTATATCTGCTAGAACATTGATATGATTTTTAGTTGATTCAAGATAATTCTTCGCGTCAACACTTAAATTAATTACTGGTGCAATTTTCGATAATTCTTCAGTTCGACTAGCTTGACGACCATCAATAACGATGAGTTGCGGTTTAACTTGTTTAATTGCATCGATGCTTGGTTCTTTCATACTACCTGTATCAGAGACACTTTTATATTGTTCAAGATAAGAAGGAAGAACGGAAAGAGGTGTTCCTACAACAATAGAACTTTTACCTAATGCATCTAAGGTATCTAAAGCACCATAGTTCATTACTACCACTTTACTTGGTGATTTAGGAACAACAACGGTTTGTTTATTATCTGGATTCACAGTGATTGATGATTGGCAACCTGATAACCCTAAAGTAAAAGCTATTAGAGTGCTTAATAATATTTTTTTATTCATATTGATACCTTTTGCTTTGATGAAAATGATAACCATTATTATTTAAATAGTGTGAAATGTCTAGATATAAATAATTTTTCGTAAAGATATTGATAATTATTATCGAAAAGTTATTGATAATTATTCTCACGTAGGTTATTGTAACGCACGGCTTGCTTTGCAAAATATCAATATAAATAATAAGGTTATAAAACATGAATACTAAAATTAAACTGGCAACACATGTCATAAATACAAGTATTTTATTATCATTATCTGGTTTAGCGATAGCAGACACTGATAAAAATACTGATACTATGGTGGTGACAGCATCAGGATTTTCTCAACAAATTAAAGAAGCTCCAGCAACAATTTCGGTAATCACGCCAGAGGAAATCAGCAAAAAACCTTATCGTGATGTGACTGATGCGCTTAAGGATATTCCTGGGATCACGATAACTGGTGGCGGTGATTCAACTGATATTAGTATTCGTGGTATGGATGCCAAATATACTTTATTATTAATTGATGGTAAAAAAGTTAGCACTCGTGAAACCAGACCTAATAGTGATAATTCTGGTTTTGAACAAGGCTGGTTACCGCCTTTAACTGCTATAGAACGTATTGAAGTTGTCCGAGGACCAATGTCATCGTTATATGGTTCAGATGCTATGGGTGGGGTCGTCAATATCATTACTAAGAAAGTTTCAAATAAATGGCATAGCGGTATTCGAGTTGAATCAATCATGCCTTATCGTTCAGATGAAAAAAATACCTATGTAGGTAGTTTTTCAACTATGGGACCAATTATTGATGATATTTTGGGGATTCAATTATATGGTCAATATACAAATCGACACGAAGATAGATTCTTGAATGGTCATTCAGGCCAAAAATTAAGAAGCTTAAACGGTAAAATATCGCTTAATGCTACTGATACCCAAAAATTTGATTTTGATTTTGGTCGTTCTTTACAAAATAGTACTTCAACTAGAGGTAAAACTAGAGATAAAAGCAGAAAGGATGACTATAAGCGAGATAATGCGAGAAATACTTTTGCATTGACTCATAATGGTATGTTTGGCGATGTTTCAACAACTTCGTTTATTGCCTATGAAGAGAATAATAATCCTGCAAGGCAAATGAAAATCAAGAATACTGATGTTGATACACATGCAACAATACCTTTTTCGATTAACATGTTAACGGTGGGTGGTAAATATAATTATCAAGAATTACATGATAAAGGTAATGAACTTAATAGTAATATTACTAAAATTGACCGTTGGAATTATGCGCTATATGCAGAGGATGAGATAAGCATTTTCGATAATTGGAATATAACGGCTGGTTTACGTTATAACAAAGATGAAAATTATGGTAGTAATTGGAATCCAAGAATTTATAGTGTCTGGAATATTGATGATAACTTTACTATGAAGGGTGGGTATTCTACCGGTTTTGCAACACCACAACTACGTCAAGTTGTTTCTGATTGGGGACAAGTAACAGGTGGTGGATTTTCCAATGGTGTAGTTGTTGGTAACCCAGATTTAAAACCAGAAAAATCAGATAATTTTGAAATTGGTTTGGCTTATACCAATGATTATGGTATTGATGCTTCAGCAACAGCCTTTTATACAAAGTATAAAGATAAAATTCAATCCTACTATATATGTGATACTAGAAAGATTCCAAATAGAACATGTAAATATAAAAACTTCAATAAAGAATTTGATTTTATTCAAGGGCGAGAAAATGTAGATAAAGCAGACCTTAAAGGTATTGAGCTTACATTTAAAACGCCATTATTTACTGATTTCTTGTTAAGCTCGAACTATTCATGGACTGAGACAGAGCAAAAAACGGGTAAAAATAAAGGTAAACCATTAAACCGTACACCAAAACAAAAATTCAATACTCAACTTGATTGGAATCTCACTCAAGAGTTGGATTTATGGACTAAGGTTGCTTATTACGGGGTAGAAACTACCACAGATCGCAGTGGTAAGAAAATTGAATATCCAGGCTATACCTTCTGGGATGTCGGTGCGTCTTTCCAAATAAACAAAAATGCTAAAGTATATGGTGGCGTTTATAACTTGTTTGACAAAGATGTTTCAAACGATGACTTTGGTAAAACATTAGAAGGGCGTCGTTACTTTATTGGAACAGAAATTAATTTTTAATATTTAACTCTCACCAAGTAGCTATACTTCATAGCTACTTGGTAAAACTGTTTATTTAATCCATAATAAAACCGATTTGAAATTTTAATAACTCTTCTTTCTTTATTTTATTAATCGTTTTTAATTAATTAACTCTCTTTTGAAATTATTCTTTATTGATATTTGCAAAATGATCTTTGATTAACTAAAAATTATGTTTTATTTATTTTATTGATCAAATAGTTAAAATTATCCTTTCTTAACCTTTCTTAAACATTTTTTAATTCTTTTTATTAACTTATGATCTTATTATAAAAATTCTATATTAATTATTATTAATCATATAAATATAATTTTTGTAAAATTGTAGGCTAAATCAACTCCTATCTTATTTTAAACTTCTAAAGCTTAATTTGTACATTTGATAGCCAGTCACGATCAAATGGTTATTGATTGATCGGAAGTTTCGATCAATAATTTGATCGTTTTCAAATTTAAAAGCTTTAATGTCTGATCTTTAAAGAAACAATTTCATATAACAAGCTGTATAAATCATATCCAGTTTAGCTGTTTGATGTCGTGTATTAAAAGAGGACATATAAAGGAGTGTCATTAGATTTATTTGCAACAGCATGTTAATAAAAAGGAGATTTAGCTTGAACTGGTTAGCAATATTAAAAAATGGAAACTTTAATTCAGTTTCTATATCAGGCAATGGAGTATTCAAAAATAAACAAAATTATTTATTGGTCATCTTGCTATTGTCATTTGTTAATAATATTAACGCATTACTTCCTGTCTCAGCGACTCAATTGGTTCATGGTAATTCACCAATGATAGCGGTCAATGATGAAATGGTTGATTCAACTGGCTTTAAGGAAAAATTGAGTGTTGTTAGTATGCCTGATGGTCGGTTACGCACTTCAGAAAGTGATATTAACGATTTTAAATTGGAACCGGATACCACTCTTAGCCAAATAAGTTGGGTAATTCAAGGAAAAGAGGGTTCAAATGAAGTAAAAAAAGTTATTGAGGCCAATGGTCAAGATGTCAATTTGATGGATATCGCCAATAATCTCAATATCAGTATTTTTGATCAAGATGGTGATACAGGTATTCCTGATGGCGTATTAACGGCGACTTGGTATTATAGTGTTCCTGGTGGTTATAATGGTAATAAAAAAGGGCTAGAGGACTATAAAAAAGTACCTGAAAATGAGTTAACTAAAACAATAGATCCTTGCAAAGCACCTTATAAATTAGAGCTTTCAGTTAAAAATATAAAAGTAGAAACAGAATATGGTCTGCCAAATGAGTCAGAACATATTTATAACGATCTTTTTAAAACATATTATTTTAAATCCAAAATTAATCAAGTGTGTTATGCCCGGCCTTATCCAATGTTGGATAAAACTAAATGGTCTTGGATTCAATATAATAATGATGAGCCTAGTGGTTATGGTTGGGGAGCATCAATAGATCCTACACCTAATCCAAAACATGGTGGTGGTTATAATAAAGATGAGTGGCATCCAGAATTAGGATTTTTACTCAATACCAGTGCTGGGCATAATAATCGTTTTCCTCATACTGCGTTTAAAGGGGCATCATTCCAACTTTGGATGAGTAATCATCAGCAAGATTATTTGTTTTCAACAGATGATGAGAATCTTTCAATTGATAAACTTGGTATTTTAACTTTTAAGGGCAAACCTAAAAAAAGAACCATCCAAATTTTTGCATGGCCTAAAGATGCAAATGGAGAATCTGATAGGATTGTATTTTGGAGTGATTTAAATTTCTGGGCAATACCCGGAGAAGAGAAATTAACATATTCAGATGATCTTTGTGGTGGAATTCAAAATCAATTAACACTTACTGACTGGATTAATACGCCTCAAGCAACCAACCCAAATACTAACGCAAGTTTTAGAGAAACCGGAAATGCGATGACCAGAAAAATGAATGGTGGTCTAAGTGGTGAATGGGGACAGTTAACAGTTGATAGATATGCTGAATCTGGGTTTCCTACATCCGGTGCAATTAATGGTACTTTCCAACGGCATGCATGGGTTTCTGATTTCACTATGGAGCCGCAAGGAAAAGTACATCGTGTTGTATTTATGTTAAATGGTGGAATTTTTAAAGCTTATAACAATCCTTGGCCTAGTGCACCTTTCTCAGTAACGTTTGAAGTTTGTAAAGAAACTTGGTAAGAACGCATAATTTCAATTAGATATAGGCCCATGTGATAATCATCGCATGGGTTTGATTAATCTGCATGACAACCCTTTAACTATGAAAAAAAGTTGAGGAACGGGGTTTTTGAACTTAAAAAAGTGAATATTTTTTATTAAAATCTAATTTTATTCCATTTGTATATAATGGTGAGAGTGCTAAAGAAAAATGATGTCTAAGCTCAATCCACTGTTATATAAATGAAGGTAGCTTTATTCTATTTCTATAAAATACAAGTTAGCTAAGTCATAATAGCTCATCAACCAATTTGCCATTACCAAACAAGATCTATTTCTCATCCTAATGAAGAAAAATATATATGTTAAATTATGTTCTGCATTGATTAAATTGATAATAATTTTAATAATTTAACTATACAAAGATAGTGCAAATCTCGAAAATTAAAGATTATTAATCGATAAACTAAACATTGCGAAATCATTTATTAGACATGGAGAATGGCAAGCTAGAGGATTTTGTAATATATTAACAATCAGCTAAGCTAATAATGAAAGGCAAGCCTAATGGATATATTTGAAGATAAACAAGAGTCAGAACTACTTACTGAAATTGCCGTTGCTTACTATGAGTATGAACAAACGCAAGAAGAGATTGCCAAGAGATTTGGTCTTTCACGTATTAAAGTAGGGCGTTTGCTAAAAAAAGCGAGAGCGGAGGGGATTGTTGAGATTAATGTCAAATATCACCCGATTTTTAGCTCGCGTATTGAGCAGCAATTCGTTAATAATTTTGGTATTAAAAGAGCGTTAATTGCTTTAGATCACCAAGATGAGGATGAGCAACGACGACAAGTGGCGGCACTTGTTTCAAATTATTTATCCAGCACTTTGAAAAATGGTATGACGGTAGCGGTTGGACAGGGGCGTAATGTGGCTGCAATTGCTAGTCATGTAGGCGTTTTTCCTGAAAAACAGTGTAAATTTATCTGTGGTATTGGTGGTACTCAGCGAGTTGGAGAGATTATTGATGCCGATCATATCAGCCGTAGCCTTGCGAGAAAATTTAGCGCAAGTAGCGAAACTTTGTATGCGCCAGCTTATGTTGAGAATCGTGAACTGAAACGTGCGTTTATGCAAAATCGGGTTATTAAAGATACGATCGAACGCGCGAGTAAAGCTGATATTGCTTTAGTTGGTATTGGTGATATGAATGAAAACTGTTACATGGTACAGTTAGGCTGGTTTACCCCGCAAGAAGTCACATATGCTACTTTGAATCAAGGGGTAGTTGGTGATATTGCAGGTTATGGTTTTTTTGATATCAATGGCAATCCTGTTGATACAACCATGAATGATCGGGTAATTGGTTTAAGTATTGATGAGTTACGTAACATTCCTTGTGTTATTGCCATTGCATCAGAAAACACTAAAGCGACAGCAATTTTAGGTGCGCTTCGCTCTGGTGTCATTGATATTATTGCTACTAGTGCTTCAAATGCTAGGATGGTGTTGAACCTAAATAAAATTTAAGTTGTATATAAGCTATTTGTAACAATGTAGCTATTTATTATCACTTTGTTAATTATAATAAGCGTTTAATAATTCTATCAACCCGAATTCGGCTTAATCGTTTAATTAATTTATGTACATTTTTAGGATAGAACACGCTAGCTTGAATTTGTTGAAAATGTGTAACTAAAGTCGTTTTTTCTCGAATTGCGACGAGTTCTTGTTTGATTTGTTTTTGTAATTCGTGTTTTGGATCGTGGATTAATATTGCATTTTCCAGATCTAAACGCCATGCTCTAGGATTAAGATTATTACCTGTGATCATCATCCAACTATCATCGACCCAAATACCTTTTAGATGATAGGTTTGATCGCCATCTTTCCATAATCTAATGATTAACTGTTCTTTGTCTATGAAATTTTGAAGGCGTTCAACAAAGCGTCTTAAGTTGATTTCATATAAATAGGGTAGTCCACCCGAAATATTAAATGGCTGATCTTCTGGAATATAAAAGTCGTTAGCAACTTTATCACCAATAATGATCTCAACTTGTTTTCCTTTTCTTAGGAGGCGAATAATATCGCGCACTAATATATTGGGTAGATTGAAATACGGAGTACAAAATATAATTTTTTGTTTTGTGACATTTATTAAATGGTGAATGACCTTATTGAGCTGATTATTTCGCCCAAGACCAACTATTGGAGAAACCGATAATGTATCATTATCCGTATCTGCCACATATTGATAATTTGCGTCGGTAAGATTTTGACGTAACGCTTTAATTTCTGGTTTAATTTGTTTGCGAGTTTTATGTTCACTAACATCTAAACGTTGCACACCTTCAGCAGAAAGGAAATTATCATTGACGTAATTGACCATGGTGTCAGATAGCGCTTTATTGGTTATAAAGTGATATCTGTCATAGCGGTATTTATCCAGTTTATGTAAATATACATTGTTGATACTCGCACCACTATAAATCACGGTGTCATCGATGATCAAACCTTTTAAGTGTAGTACACCAAGTACTTCACGGCGATTAACGGGGACACCATAAATAGGAATATCAATATTTGGATGTTGCTGTTTTAGATCATAGTAATACCGAGCATTCGTTTGGGCTTTATCTTCACCTATTCGTCCACGTTGAGCACGATGCCAATCAACAAAAATCTTGATATCTAAATCTGGGCGCGCTGTTTTTGCTTGATAAAGTGCATCAAGTACCTCACGGCCGGCTTCATCTTTTTCTAAATAAAGTGCAACAATGTAGATACGGTGCTTAGCTTTCATGATATGCTCAAGCAATGTAATTCGATAAGATTTTGGATCGTATACAATATGATATTGCTCAGCATTTTGCTGAAGTTTTGCTAATTCATTTAGATGCTTTTGATGGTTGTATTTAATAAATGGTATTCGCATGATTTAAATATCATTAAAACTGACACAAAGTGTAGAATATCACAATTTATGTCAGAAAATAACACTCCTATTTTTCATAGGTTATCCTATGTTTAAATTAATCTGTTTTTATTCAGTCTATTAACTCAAAATTTAAGATTGTTCATTAACCCAAGTTTGAATAATTTTATAGCTTAATGCCAGAACGACTGGACCAATAAATAGTCCCATAATACCAAAAGCCAGAATACCTCCAATTACACCAAAAAGTATAAGTAAGAAAGGTAGATCGGCCCCTTTTTTTATCAAATATGCTCGCATTACGCTATCTAGTGTGGTTAATATGATGGCAACTACAATTAATACAATACCTGATACGATATGACCATCCCAAAATTGCCAAATAATACAGCCAATCATTACGATAACTGGTCCAATTTGAGCAACACAGCAGATGAATAAAATGAGGGTTAATATGCCTGGAAATGGCATTTTGGTAATAATAAAGCTTAAGCCACCAATTAAAGCTAATGTAATGGCGGTGACAACCACGCCTAATGCAACCGCTCGTATAGATTGACCGGCTAATGTAACGGTAGTTGTTCCATATTGTTTAGATAAACGATTAGCTAAAACATAAACATATTTAGTAATGCTTTCACCTTTAAGAAATAGTAATAAACTAAATATAATCATCACACCAGCATGGAATATGAAAACGCCAATGTTGGTGACTTGTTCTAATAGCCAGCCAATCATTGTACCAATATAGGGTTGAATATCAGATACTAATTCCGACCCATCGGTTTTAATAATTTCGAGCCATTTTTGGTGTAGCTCCTCACCAAACATAGGAACGTTTATTAACCAGTCAAAAGTAGGTAATTCTCTATGAGATAGGTTTCTAACCCATTCGATAAGGTAATGCCCATTTTGAGCGACACTACTAATGATGAGAAGAAAAGGAATGACACAAACAAATGCCAATATTAATGCCATAACTAACAGTGATAACCAACGTTTATTAAACAACTTTTGTTGGATTTTTATCATTAATGGCCAAGTAGCAATAACCACCATAACAGCCCAAAAAAAGCCAAACAAAAATACTTCTATCACTCGATAAGTTACTGTTATAAGTAAACCTATCAGTAATAGATTTAAAATTAGCTTTAGTAAATCATCGGTTTTTTTTTCTGCTGGCATTTTTACCTCATATTCTTTAATCTAGATAATGTTATTATACGCATTATGTTTTGAAAAGCATACGATGTCGTATCAATTAGACAATTTTCTTGGAGATATAAAATGAAAAAATTAATGTTGTTAGTTTTGATGGGTGTAACATTATCAGCGTGTGCAAACACACAAAAAGCCCCTCAAGTTGCGCAAAAATTGAATGAAATCGCGCCATATCCTAACGCTAAAGTCGGTGCTACGCGTTATGTGATTCATCTTCCTAGCTTAAAAGATGAAGCTAACGCAAAAGTAGAAATATTAGTTGGTAAAGATATGAATGTAGATTGTAATGCACATAATTTAGGTGGGGTAATTAAAGAAAAAGAGCTTAAAGGATGGGGATATTCTTATTACGAAGTTGAAGAAGTTAAAGGAACGCTTTCAACCATGATGGCTTGCCCTGAAAGTGCTAACAAAAACCAGTTCGTTACAATCAGACATAATTTAGGTTTATTAAATTATAACAGTCAGTTACCATTGGTATTTTATGTACCAAATGATGTAACAGTTAAATATAGAATTTGGCAACCAGATTCAAAAGTTTTGCAAGCCACTGCCGAATAAAAAACGTTAATTAATTGTTAATAGCTCGCTAACAAAGGGCTGATTGATTAAAATATAATCATTCGGTCCTTAATCTAAGTTTATTTGATTTTTTATGTAGACATCTGTAAAAAAAAAGGTATTTTATCCCTCGTAATGCAAGGTTAGCTCTACTTGCTCATTAATTCAATTAATGACTTGTAATTGCCTGATTACCTCGGTTTCGCCGTTAATTAGATAATGGTAAAATTTGGGGGTCCGTTGTGTTTCACAATGGGCTTGTGTCTAACATGTAATATCCCTAACTAGAGGAGAAGTGGTGAGCATGTTTACTCAACGTAAAACAATTCTTTCAATCATAGCTGGTGTTTCACTAGCATTATCTCAATCTGCTATAGCTAAAGATCGCGTTGTGCATTTTTATAATTGGGCAGGTCAAATTGGTAACGATACTATCACTGATTTTGAAAAATCGACAGGTATCAAATTAGTTTATGATGTGTATGACTCTAATGAAGCACTTGAAGGTAAATTAATGGCCGGTCATTCTGGCTTTGATGTCGTTTCACCTTCTGATAGTTTTTTAGCAAGACAGATCAAAGCTGATATCTATCTGCCATTAGATAAAAGTAAATTACCAAATTGGAAAAATCTTGATCCTAATTTGATGAAATTAATGGCAAACCATGATCCTGATAATAAATATGCAATTCCTTATGTATGGATGACGACAGGTATTGGTTATAACATTGATAAAGTTAAAGAACGTCTTGGTGATAATGCTCCAGTTGATAGTTGGGATCTAGTCTTTAAACCTGAAAATATGGAAAAACTTAAAGATTGTGGTGTTGCTTACTTAGATGCGCCAACTGAAATCTTTGCGAGTGCACTTAAATATTTAGGTAAAGATCCGAACAGTACTGATGCGAAAGATTATACCGGTGCCGCTTACGAGTTGTTAGAGAAAGTAAGACCAAATATTCGTTATTTCCATTCATCACAATATATAACTGATTTAGCTAACGGTGATATTTGTGTAATTTTAGGTTGGTCAGGCGATATATTACAATCTCGTGATAGAGCTAACGAAGCAAATAATGGTGTGCATATTGGCTACCATATTCCTAAAGAAGGTGCATTAGTATTCTTTGATACATTTGCTATTCCTAAAGATTCAGCTAATCCTGATGAAGCTCACGAGTTTTTAAACTTCGTTATGAAGCCAGAAATTGCTGCACAGGTAACTAATGATGTTAACTTTGCTAGTGCAAATAAAGTTGCTAACGATCAGTTTGTAAAACCAGAAGTGAAAAATGATCCTGCGGTTTATCCAAAACCAGAGGTTATGGAAAAATTATTTACCCTTACAGTAAAAGATCCTAAGCTTGAACGTGTGATTACTCGCACATGGACAAAACTTAAAACGGGTAAATAGCCGTTTGAACGTCAAATTATTGACTTATATATTCTAGGCGGAGAGGTTTAATAACCTTTCCGTCTCGTTTTTTTTGGCTTGTTGTTATGAGGAAAAAAGTGTGAACGATAAAACAACAAATCAGGTACAGCCTAAAAAAAAGATGATAACTCCATTATTGGAGATCAAAAATTTAACTAAAGTTTTTAATGACGACTATTATGCCGTCGATGATGTAAATTTAACCATTTATGATGGGGAAATTTTCGCCTTATTAGGTGCATCGGGTAGTGGTAAATCGACCTTATTGCGTATGCTTGCAGGGTTTGAACAACCAACATCCGGACAAATTATTTTAGATGGTAAGGATTTATCGCAAGTTCCTCCTTACAATCGTCCAATTAATATGATGTTTCAATCGTATGCTCTTTTTCCTCACATGACGGTTGAGCAAAATATTGCTTTTGGTCTTAAACAAGATAGATTAGCTAAAAGCGACATTAAACAGCGTGTTGAAGAGATGTTAGCGCTTGTGCATATGGAGCAATTTGGTAAACGTAAACCTCATCAATTATCTGGTGGTCAAAGACAACGCGTTGCTTTAGCAAGAAGTCTAGCCAAAAGACCAAAACTTCTATTATTAGATGAACCGATGGGCGCTTTGGACAAACAACTTCGTGATCGTATGCAACTTGAAGTGGTTAGCATTTTAGAACAAGTTGGTGCGACCTGTGTAATGGTAACCCATGATCAGGAAGAAGCGATGACAATGGCAGGACGCATCGCGATTATGAACAAAGGTCAATTTGTGCAAATTGGTGAGCCTGAAGAGATTTACGAGCACCCAAATAGTCGTTATAGCGCTGAGTTCATCGGTTCAGTAAATGTATTTGATGGCATTTTACAAGAAACATTAGAAGATGGATTAATTATTAGTTGTCCTATGATTAAGCACTCTTTAAAAGTTGATTATGATTCACCCGCTGTCGAAGGTGTTCCAATTCAAGTTGCCTTAAGACCTGAAAAAATCAAACTTTGTGATGAAATTGCTGAGGATGCCTATAACGTTGCAACTGGTGAAGTTGTTGAAATTGCTTATTTAGGCGATCTTTCAATTTATCACGTAAAATTGCAAAGTGGTCAGATAATTATTGCACAGCTACAAAACGAACATCGCTATCGTAAAGGTATGCCTACTTGGGGTGATATTGTCAACCTTAGTTGGGAAATCGATAGTTGTGTTGTGCTTACTGAATAAACACAAGAGGATATATTGATGCGATCCATTATATGGGGTTTGTTATTAAATGCCTTGGTGTTACTCGGTATTTATTTACGTTTTGTAACAACAAATGCATTTGACAATCTTTTTTTAGATGCGTTATTTACATCAATGGTATTAAGCTTTTTATTATCATGTTTAGGTGCATATTTAGCGCATTATAAACCATCTAAATTTGCTTATCGGTTGATAATAGCTGGTAGTATTTTATATATACCTGAATTAGTCGGTTTGGTTGCTATCTATTATGCTTATAAAAAGATGCGACAACAACGTGATGATTCCGACTTAATGACATTATATGGTCGTTTGTTAGTTATCGCGATTCCTTACTTTTGGATGCTGTTACTCTTTTTATTACCATTTTTAATCGTATTTAGAATCAGCTTTTCGGAAGTGGCGATAGCCGTTCCTCCTTATACTGAACTTTTTAGTTATGAAGATGGGCTGGTAAATATTGTTTTAAATTTTGGTAATTATCTAAATTTATTAGCTGATACTATTTATCTAGACTCCTATTTACAGTCATTAAAAGTGGCTGCAATTTCGACATTATTATGTATTTTGATTGGTTATCCATTAGCATGGGCTATATCGCAATGCAAACCATCTACTCGAAATATTTTATTATTGTTGATTATATTACCATCATGGACATCATTTTTAATTCGTGTTTATGCGTGGATTGGAATATTGAATCCTAATGGTTTGTTAAATCATTTCTTAATGTGGTTAGGTGTTATTGATCAACCGCTAATCATTATGAAAACTTATCTAGCTGTTTATATCGGTATTGTATATTCTTACTTACCGTTTGTGGTGTTACCAATTTACACATCATTAAGTAAAGTCGATTCAACCCTAATTGAAGCAGCTCTAGATTTAGGTTGTAAGCCAATCAAAACCTTCTTTAGGATTATCGTACCATTAACTAAAAATGGTGTTATTGCTGGAGCCATGTTGGTATTCATTCCAGCGGTTGGGGAATATGTAATCCCTGAACTGTTAGGGCCTTCAGATAGTCTAATGATTGGTACTCAACTATGGGCTGAATTCTTTAATAATCACGATTGGCCAGCTGCATCAGCTGTCGCAACAGTGATGTTATTGATATTAATTGTCCCTATCTATTACTTTAACAAATTCCAAAACCGACAAATGGGAGGTAAATAAATGAATAATTTACCATTAATCGTGCGATCAGCATTGATTGTTTTTATCTCCGCATTCTTAGGTTCATTGGTGCTATCGGTTTTGATTTCAGGATTTGCTTTATTAAGTAGTAGTAGCTTATATGTGGGATGTTTTGTCTTCAGTCTTATTTTGACAATTATTGTAACGATATCATTGCTAGGTAAATTTTTAAAAGGATTAATTCTATTATTAGTGTTTTCCTTTTTATATATACCGATGATCATTTTGATTGTTTATTCTTTCAATAGTTCAAGACTTGTAACTGTTTGGTCTGAATTTTCAACTAAATGGTATTTTGAATTGATCCACAATGAAGCCTTACTTAAAGCGGTAGGATTGAGCCTTTCTATTGCTGCTGGTGCTGCATCATTAGCAATTGTACTTGGTACCTTAGCTGCTTACGCCATAATACGATATAGACGGTTCCGAGGATCTAATTTGTTTTCGTTTATGACAACGGCACCACTAGTTATGCCAGATGTAATAACCGGTTTGGCATTACTATTGTTATTTGTTGGAATGGGACAAGTACTTGGTTGGCCAACACAAAGAGGTGCAATTACTATTTGGCTCGCTCATGCAACATTTTGTACCGCTTATGTGACAGTCGTTATTAGCGCAAGATTACGAGAGTTAGATAAGTCAATTGAAGAAGCTGCATTAGATTTGGGTGCAAATCCATTAAAGGTATTTTTCATTATCACATTACCTATGATTGCTCCAGCTCTTGTATCTGGTTGGTTATTGGCATTTACTTTATCACTTGATGATGTGGTTATCGCTAATTTCGTGACAGGGCCAGGTGCGATGACGTTACCAAAACTGGTATTTTCTAAAGTCCGATTAGGGGTTGACCCTCAAGTTAATGCCTTAGCGACAATTATTTTATTAATTGTTGGTATTATTGGCTTCATTTCATGGCTTTGGATGCGTCGAGCTGAAAAACGGCATTTGCGTGAAATTCGAATGCATTAATTGCCTCATCAAAAATTGCCGCTTTATGCGGCAATTTATTTATCCTCATAAAATATACGTGTTTTTTTTATTGAATTATATTATAGTGTTTGATGTCAGTTCACTGACAAAAAATTCTCAGGGCGGGGCGTAATTCCCCACCGGTGGTATAGCCCACGAGCGCTTAATAAAATAGATTTTATTAAGGACAAGCAGATTTGGTGAGATTCCAAAGCCGACAGTTAAAGTCTGGATGAAAGAGAGTAGCTTATCTTTTCTATATTTGCGCTATAGCAAAATCACTATGGTCAAGCACTTGCCCTGATTCTGGTATTTAATGTATTTATAACTTAATGAATTCAAATTAATTAAGAATAAATATAATTAGTTTAATAAAACAGGATAGGTATTTACCATGAATCAGTTTAACTTAAATGAATTTGGAACACCCATCGAGCGTGTCAAAAAAGCAATCGCTTCAATCAAAGCTGGATCTGGCGTATTAGTGCTAGATGATGAAGATCGCGAAAACGAAGGCGATATTATTTGGGCAGCACAAACAATTACAACCCAACAAATGGCGCTAACGATTCGATATGGAAGTGGTATAGTTTGCCTATGTATGCCACAATCCTATTGCGATAAATTAGAGTTACCAATGATGGTTGCTAACAACACCAGTAAAAACCAGACCGCTTTTACTATTACTATTGAAGCTGCGAAAGGCGTAACAACTGGCGTATCGGCTGCGGACAGAGTCACTACGGTAAAAGCTGCGGTTGCAGATAATGCAAAACCAAGTGATTTAAATCATCCAGGCCATGTCTTTCCATTAGTCGCAAAAGAGAATGGCGTCTTGAGTCGTCGAGGTCATACAGAAGCCTCTGTAGATTTAGTTTCATTAGCAGGCTTTAAACCAGCCGCTGTAATTTGTGAATTAACGAATGATGATGGAACCATGGCTAGAGCACCACAAGTTGTCGAATTTGCTAAAAAGCATCAGTTACCAGTAGTTACAATTGATGATATTGTGGCCTATCGTAAATCATTATAAGCCTTTCAAGAAACCGCCGAAATATTCGGCGGAATAATTTACTTAACCTAAAACTTTTAAAGCACAAGTTTTAGTGATTTTTACACCATTTTCTAATGCTGATGTATCAAAAGTCATATCTGGATGATGTAGACCTGGTGTTAAGTCAACACCCAATCCCCAAAAACCTGATTTTACATCTCTTTCACGAGGATAATTGAAGAAATCTTCTCCACCTGGGGTAAAAATAGGATCTTTTAATCCATCTTTGCCAAGCACATCTATAATAGATTCAGCAATAATTTTTGTGACTTCATCATCAATTTCAGCTGCTGGTATTTCTTTTGATACTTTGATATCAGCTTTAGCACCAATTGATGCAACGCTGAGTTCGATTGCTTTAAGTGTTTTTGCTTTTAAATCATCCATAGCAGGATTAGTTGGGGCTCTTAAATCCCAACAAACATAGGCCTCTGATGGAATAGCATTCGTTACACCTGCATCACATATACAACGCGTTGCTTTCACGCTATAAGTTAAGCTAGGCGCTAGATGAATAGTATTCACAGCTTGAATTGCCATAGTTGCAGCATCTAATGCATTTACGCCTAAATGTGGTCTTGCACCATGAGCAGGAATACCATGAATATTTACTTCAACTGTCGTTGAGGCTGAATAAAACATGGCAGCTGATGCACAGCCTTTTGGGCATTCATCTTTAGGACGTACATGTAAGCCAATGATCATATCAACATCGTCAATAGCACCGCCTTCTATCATGGCTAAAGCACCTGAACCTAACTCTTCAGCAGGTTGAAAAATTAGCTTTAATTTTCCTTTTTTTATATTACCTTCTTTAATGAGTTCTTGGGCTGCAGTTAATAACATTGATGAGTGACCGTCATGTCCACAAGTGTGTCTCGCACAGTGTTCACCATCAATGATATGACCTAGAGCATCCATATCAGCTCGTAATGCTAACACTGGACCGGGTTTTCCACTGTCATATTCAGCAACAATTCCTGTGGTATTGTTAATGTTTCGTGTTACTTTATAGCCAGCAGCTTCAAGTTTATCCGCGATATAGGCTGAGGTTTTAAATTCTTCAAAACCCAACTCAGGAATTTGATGTAAATAGTGGTAATGTTCAAGTACATTAGACATAGATATCTCCTTTATCACACTATAAATCGCATGATGATCATCGCAATTAAAGCATTAACTATACTGTTAAGCATTAATAGTGGCCAATATTTTTTAGGTACATCAGCAACACCCAATAAACGTCCCATATATTGTAATTGTGAGCCCATTAAGAAAATAGCTGGTGCTAAGATCGTGATATCAACACCACTTAAAATACCGCCAGAAATTAAATTTACAGCAACACCCGTACCTGCTGAAGCTGATAGCCAAGCGGTCAACAATACCGTTATAGCTTCACCCGGCAAACCAAATAGCCCCATAACGGGAGCAAATACTTCACCGATTAATTGCATCAAACCTAATCTTTTTAATATTTCCGTGATAACAAATGCCATAATAATGTTAGGCATTAAATTGTTTATTGCAATATTGAAGCCTTTGCGTGCACCAATAACGAAAATATCTAATGGATTGTTAGTCTGTTTTTGATTGGTTGAGTTATTCATTGATAAAATCCTTTTTATAAACTGAATTTAAAATCATGCGTACTAAAATCGCACCAACGAATTTCAATACAATCATAATGACTAATGGTGTAAATATTGCGACAGTCATTGAAGCGAAAAGCGCAGAACCAATAGAAAAATAGTTATTAATTAAGCCTGCTCCTGAATATTGCCAGGCGCTGATAATGATAAGATCTTTTTTACTGATCTGTTTTTCATCATACAACTCTTTAGTTAATACGGCTCCAGCGTCAGTACTTTGTAAATCAGTAATTAACGCAAGACCCGTTTTACCAGGAACCCCTAAAATAGGTTTAAGAAGGGGAGTTAATAGTTTGTGAGCTGCACGAATTGTACCGTAATGGGTAAAAATTTCTAAAACACCTAACGCAAGCATAACTGTCGGTATTAGTGATAAGGCAAAAATAAAGCCGGCTCTGGCGCTATTTCCACCTTCACCAACAAAAGTATTTTTTTCAGGGTGAAGCATCGTACCAAACTTACCACTTAAGCTGGTAAAATCAAATGCACCTAACCAAGCTTTTCCATCCACGTTATAAAATAGCCCGGAAAAAAACAGTATGGCAACAACTAGTGACACATAGGCCTTTATTCCGACTTTAAACTCATTGTCCGATTTATTTGACATTGTCTATTCCTTTTTGATTTATCTGACTTATTTTCTAATATAAATATTAAATAAGTTACACTTAAAGTACTTGAATTATTTTGATTTAAAATGAATTAAAATACTAAGCGACGTATTCTATATTGATTTAATTGAAAAAAAACCCCTTTCCTCAACTTTTTTTTAAAATTAGATAGATTTTATTCGTCAATTACGCGTTGAGTAAGATTGATCATTTGCTGGGATTAAGGATAGGATCTAAGCTATATTAAGTTATCATTTTTGGTAATTGATTTAAGTTAAATGGATTAATTTTATTTCGGATTTTTTCTCAATTTTTGAGAAAGTTATTTAAAAGCATACAATTATCAATAATTCTAGGCTTGCCATTTTTCATCCGTCATTATAGAATTGTTAATAAATAGTAAGAAATAGCATTAAAGTGTTTCAGAAACTATCGATATTATATATAAGGTTGAACTGTTTCTCTGCATAAACATCATAATCTTTAGGTGGCAAATGTTTTAGTTTGCGAACCGTCTTTTGTTTTCATTAAGCACATTAGTGAAATAATAAAATTAAGCAATATAAACAAAAAATAAAAAAATAATGAGGTCATTATGTACAGCAGGAATAAAGAGTGGGTATTTGTTGTTCTCACCTGCTTTTTTGAATTGTGTTGGGTATTTGGTTTTACTACTGCGAGCCAGTGGTGGCATTGGGTGATTGTTGTATTAGTCATTATTGTTGATTTTACGTTTTTAACTAATGCATGTAAGACTATTCCTACAGGCACTGTCTATGCAATATTTTCTGGTGTTGGCGCGATTGGCTCATTACTGATTGATATGGTTGTATTTGGCAAACAAATTAAACTGATTGAAATATTTTTTGTAGCATTAATTATCATTGGTGTTGTGCAATTAAAACGAGCTGATAGCTAATTAACTAAAATTTGGATTGAGATATGGGATGGTTATTTATTTTAACTGCTGCAATTTTCGAAGTTATTGGCGCGATAGGTCTTAAGCTATACTCGCAACAAAAAAGCTTGTTGCGATTAATGTTTTATTGGGGCGGTTTTTTTGTTTCATTTATACTATTTTATTTTTCACTCAAGTATCTAGATTTAAGTATAGTTTATCCAGTGTGGGTAGGGTTAGGTACTTCAGGTGCGGTTTTGGCTAATATGCTTATCTTCAATGAACCGAAGAATTTCACTCGAATATTTGGTCTGAGTGTGATTATTATCGGTATCGTTGGTTTACATGTTACCGTTTAGTTGTAAATGAGTTTTCATTCTGACAATTATATTAATTTGAGAATAGAGGATTTGCATTAGAATATAAAGTTATATAGAATATCCCCACTAACTAAATGGGTTGTTAGCTCAGTCGGTAGAGCAGTTGACTCTTAATCAATTGGTCGCGGGTTCGATCCCCTCACAACCCACCATTTTTATCATTAATAATCAATTCATTACGTAATTTATCACTTCTGTTAAAATTATCATAAAAAACCAAATGGCGGTTGATTTTATTTATTGAGTATAAGAAAGGCTGGTAACCGCGCCTTTTTGTTTAATGAAAATCAATCCCACATATCGAAGCAACATGCAAAAATCTCAGTTGAATTGTACGGCTTGTTCGGCAACCCTTTGTTTTAGTTTACTTTTAATTCAACAATATTAGTGCCATGAATTTTTGAGCCATTTTCTTGTTCAACTAATTTGTAGATCGTTTTGTCAACATTGCAAGATGCTACTATTGATATGCTATTTAGTGCTATATATGAAACGAAATAGTAAAATTTAAATTTTTATGAACTTACCTTTTAAGTAAGTCCGGAATTTGCTGGGGCAGTCGAGTTGCTTATTAACTCTGGATATATAATGCAATAACGCGCGCCATTAGTCAGCGATTATTTTACTTTTTTTAATTTTTCTTTTAAAAGTTTTAGACCTTCAAATATTGCTGCTTTCTGAGTGCCACAGATTATAGCCAACTCTTTTAATAGCGCAGACTCATCTTCGGTTAAATATGTGCCCGGCAGGCGAGGACGCCCCGCATTCCTATCTCTGTATGCTTGTTCATTTTTGCGTTGTTTTTCTCTATTCATAATTTAACTCTGAATCTGTATTGATATAGCAATCGTCATCAGGTTTTGATTGGTAACGGTATACATTAATTTTTTTACTATTACATGTCATTAGTAACAAATGTCTATTATCATAATTTTGATTGTATAATTGCCAAAATGCCGCTTTTGCTATTTCAAAACTGGTAGTATTTGTTCTAGTTTCTATTAGAATATCACTACCTCCTCGGCGTTGTTTTAATACATAGATTCTATATGTTTTTAGATTCTCAGATACCGCCATTTTCTGCCTCTGCTTTCATTATTTTTATTTGTGATTTGCTGGGATTTGTGACCTAACAAATTCATTGTATCAACACCCTGTGCACGGTACAACCGCTCTGATAGAGATCTGATCTCATGATATGAGGGAGGGGTGCCAATCCAATAGTTTCGGTCATAAAAAAACTCATTACTAAATTCTGAAAAATATTGAGTTAGCGAAAACAATTTAACTTGTTTTCTGTTATTTTTATTAAAAGTTTTTTACCCGTACAAATGTTGTTTATTACATGTTTTAATGTCATATCTAATTTTTCACAATATAAATTGAGGGGCAACACTATTTTTGCACCGGTTTGTATTGTTCTATGAACAAGTACACGTCTTTTATATCCGACCTCTGTATAGCAACTATATCAGATCGTCGTTGGCCTGTTACTAATGCTATAATCATTACCTGATAAAAATATTGTTGTCTCGATTTTTAGCAGAATCAAAAATTTTCTAAATTAATCAAATGTTAATCGGCTACGTTTTTGTGGCGTTCTTGGGGGCTTAGTGGAATGGTTGGATCTGTCGGAAAATGGCTATTTGAAAAATATTTAAAGGGCGGTAGGCGTATTCGTAAAACGTTCGCATCCAAGGGCGAAGCGTTGGCATATGAAGGCTATATCGAAGAACAAGTAGCTACCAAACCTTGGATTGATGAAAAGCAAGATAGGCGTAGGCTGTCAGATCTGATCGAGCTGTAGCACAACGCGCATGGAAAAACATTCAGCGACGGTGAAAATGTCTATAAAACGCTATTATTTATTGATGAAAGTATAAATAATCCAATAGCCGCAAATTTTGCCGCTAAAGACTTTACAGAACACAGATCTAAAAGACTAAGCTGTGAAATTTATCGAAGTGAGCGAGTTAAGACAGATTCATAACAGACATTAAACTTAGAGCTAACCTACGTCAAGGCGATGTTTAACGAACAGATCAGGTTGGACTAATAGACATAAAGACCAGTCGAGCTCATTAGAAAATATAGAATTGACAAGCAGAAAATGGGGTATATAACACCCGATCAAATCAGAAAATTGTTAGCCCTCAGCAAAAGAGAGCAAAATCAAGGATTTGTTGACGATCATAAGAATCTGTTTAGCAACCGGTGCACGCTGGAACGAAGCCGAATCATTGCAAGATAAACAGCTGAAAAACCAGTCTATTACATATTTAAAAACAAAAGTTAAATAGTTGAACAATACCCATCGATGAAACATTATTTAACGAATTCGACAAAAGAAAAGGGGCATTATTTACTCCATGTTATTCAGCTTTCCGATCATCAATTAAACGCGCACAGATAGAATTACCAGTTCGGTAACTATTCCTCGTTTTGCGTCATACATTTGCAAGTTATTTCATGATGAACGGCAGCAATATTTTAGTATTACAAAAAATACTAGGACATTCCGATATAAAAATGACAATAAGATTTGCGCATTTTGCCCCGATCTCTTCTAAGATGCAATAAAATTAAACCTGTTTAATAACATTTAAAATGGCGGTAAAGTGGCGGTTTAGCTAATCTATACATTATTTTATGAATGCTTATTAGTCTTTTAACTCATTGACTATTTTGTAATTTATTGAATTTCAAAGTGTGTACATAGAACTCTTAATCAATTGGTCGCCGGTTCGATTCCCTCACAACTCACCATTCACCCGATTTATCCAATAAGATGATAACTCTTCTTCGAAAATAATTATTGATTTATTAAGGCGTTACATATACTATTTCTCTTTTATGAAGTTGAATCATAAATTTGTTATGATTCTTAATAACACGTTATAATTATTTAAGTATATAAATTTCAAATGTTTTCACTAACTACAGGCCAAGCAATTCTAATTCTGTTAATAGTTGCACCGTTTTATTTTTGGTATATCTATTTACCGATTCTTCTCATAGGTATTTTTTTGCTTTGTTTCAATAGAAAGAAGCGGGAAAATCAAAAAAATAGATTTTATTACAAAGTTGGTAAATTTTTAATTGGATTTATCATTGTTAGCTTAATTATTTCATTATTAAGCATTTTGTGTTTACTTAATAGCTGAATCTTTTTTGAGATGATGCTGATAAGATAAGAGTATTGAATGCTAATTGAAGTGCAGGTATTTAATTGAACTTGAACAATTTTTTCAATGTATGAGATTGAATCGACTACCGAAATCTTTTAGTTGGGTATTTGTATTTTATCAAAAATAATGAGTAATTGTCGTGCTGAGTAACCTATTAAATAGTTTAGTTTGATTATAAAAAGTTCTGAATCAAGTGTATAAATCAATGAAAATTGATAATTACTTTAAGGGACTCATCACTCAAAAAGTAATATACTAAAAAGTAATCCGTTTTCTTTTAACTTTTTACTTTATTATTGAGGAGTGATATATTACATCAAGGTATTGAGTGGATGATAAACGTTATATGTTTAATGGGTATTTTTTTAATAGCTCTTTTCTGATCCCTCATACCCCAGCATTTATTCTATTTTTTCCTGAATTGTGTGTTTATTGAGTTTGTATAGATCATTTTTACACTAAGATTTATGGCGAGTCTTCATTTTTTATTTCAACTAACTTATGAGTCATAATATGAATTCATATCTATTACTTTTTATTGCGATTATTTGTGAAGTGATTGCAACTTCTTCATTAAAGCTTTCTAACGGTTTTACGCATTTAATGTATTCAATAATTACTATTATTGGTTATAGCGCGTCATTTTATGTTCTTTCATTGGCCTTAAAAACTATTCCTGTCGGTATTGCTTATGCGATTTGGTCGGGAATCGGGATTATTATTATCAGTTTGATAGCTTGGATCTTTATGAAGCAATCTTTAGATCTAGCAGCGTTAATTGGTATGGGCTTTATTATATTTGGTGTGGTTATTATTAACCTATTTTCAAATGTTAGCGGGCATTAATATAAACATATTGCGTTGATAATAACTTAAATACTATTTGAACGTTATCTGACTGTAGTTCGCGTTTGAACATAAAAAACCGGAGTTGTACTCCGGTTTGCGTTTTTTAAAATATTTCTAAGCTAATTATAATAGCTTGTTTCTCAACTTAGATTTCATTAGCGTGTTGTTTTAAGTAGCTAGCAACGCCATTTGGATTTGCTTGCATTCCTTGCTTTCCTTTTGTCCATTGTGCAGGGCAAACTTCGCCATGTTCTTCATGGAATTGGAAAGCATCAACAATACGTAGCATTTCATCAATGTTACGACCGATTGGTAAATCATTAATTGTTTCATGACGAACAACGCCTGATTTATCAATAAAAAATGATGCACGAAGAGCAACACCAGCTTCAGGATGTTCAACACCATAAGATTGCATAATGCTATGCTTTATATCAGCAACGATAGGGAATTTCACTTCTCCAATACCACCTTTATCTTGTGGTGTGTTACGCCATGCATTATGAACATATTCTGAGTCCATTGAGACACCAATTACTTCGACACCACGTTTTTTGAACTCTTCTAAACGGTGATCAAATGCAATAATTTCTGATGGGCATACAAAAGTGAAGTCCATAGGCCAGAAAAATACTACGGCATATTTACCTTTAATATGCTCAGCTAAATTAAAATTATTTACAATTTCGCCAGTACCTAGTACTGCTGCTGAAGTAAAATCTGGTGCTTTACGAGTGACTAATGTCATAAAATTTTTTCCTTGTGTAGCTAATGTATATACTGAATATGCGTTTTATTATATCAATCTTAGCCAATACGCCAAGTCGTTATCAGCAATTGATTTCATAAGTTTAACCTATGGTAAATAAATTATTATTCGGTTTTAATTATCGTTTTATTGGGTTTTCCCTTATTTTTAATGTCTCGGTGACGTTGTTTTAGCTTTTTCTTTTTAGTCTCTTCTTGCTTTTTAGCCGCATTTTTCTGTTTAGCTTTTTGCGAAGGTTTCTTTTTTGTTACTGGTTTAGGTGCTTTGGTTTTTGGGCGTAGTTCATCAATTGTTCTTAATTTGATAGGCTCACGAATATAACGTTCAATTTTTTGTAATAACTCATTATCGTGTGCCTCAATCAACATAATTGCTGTACCTTTTTTCCCTGCTCTAGCGGTTCGACCAATTCGATGTAGATAAACATCAGCCGTTTTAGGTGCATCAAAATTTATAACATGGGTAATATCGTTAATATCTATCCCTCTAGCAGCAACATCAGTTGCTACCAGTACGTTGACCGTGTTGTTATTCATCCGTTTGATGGCTTCGTTACGTTTGGCTTGAACCATTTCTCCTTCTAAATAACAACTATGAATTCCAGCTTGATGCAGCAGTGAAACCAATTCATGTACACGTTCACGTTTACGAACAAAGACGATAGTTTTTTTAACTTCTTTCTGCTTTAATAAGTGAGTTAACAACGCGACTTTATGTGTTAAATCATCAGCACGATAATAAAATTGTAAAATCTTCTTTCGTTCTTTTCGAGAAGGATCTGCATTGATTTCAATAGGTTCGTTAAGAATTCGATTAGCAAAACTATGTAAACCTTCTCCTTCTAACGTTGCTGAAAATAATAATGTTTGTTTACGCCAGCGTGTTTCAGCTGAAATGGTTTCAACGTCTTGAGCAAACCCCATATCTAACATGCGATCGGCTTCATCCAAAATGAGCATTTCAACTGCACGACAATCAAAATTTTCTTCTTTAATGTATTGTAATAGACGTCCGGTTGTTGCAATGACTATATCCTGATTTTTGCTGAAAACTTCGGCATGATTCATATAAGCAACCCCACCTGTAATCGTGGCTATACTCAAGTGTGTTGACTTGGTTAGTAGTTTTGCCTGTTCAGCTATTTGCATAGCTAATTCTCGAGTGGGGGTTAAGATTAATATTCTTGGAGGTCCAGGTTTTCGACGTGGAAAATCAAGCAGATGTTGTACCGCTGGAATTAAAAATGCCAATGTTTTACCGGTTCCTGTCGGGGCTGATCCTAGAACATCTTTACCGTCTAGGGCTACAGGGACAGTTTGTGCTTGTATTGCTGTGGGTTCGTTAATGTTTTGCGCTTGCAGATTTTCAATTAAAATATCATCTAACTGTAAATCAGAGAAAGTTTGCGTTGTCATAGTGCTCTTCTAATCTATCATTTTGCCCCACATTATAACGGCAATCGCTATAACTACAATCTTTATCAGCAACCAATCATATTATATGAAAGTAAAAATTGTTTTAATTGCAGACGCTTTATTTGATAGGCAACTACTGGCGTATGAGCTTATCATAAGCTGGGGATTATGATAGAATTATGATTTTTAGAAATTATAAAATACTATTCACTCTTTATCAAAATTGATGGTCGAATTATAAATATGACAGAATCTTTTTCGAACGATAAATATAACCAGCAGTTACAAAATAAAATAATCAATTTAAAAACGATATTATCTGATTTTCAATTACCCGAGTTAGTGACTTATTCTTCACCTATTAGTCATTATCGAATGCGTGCTGAATTTAGAATTTGGCATAATGGTGATGAGCTTTATCATATAATGTATGATAAGAAGAAAAGAGTCAGAATAGATAGTTTTCCTATTGCCTCAAAACTGATTAACAAGGCAATGCAGTCAATTTTACCTTTAATTCAATACAACGATAATTTACGTCATAAGCTTTTTCAAATTGATTATTTCTCTACACTTAGTGGGCAGTTATTAATAACACTTTTGTATCATAAAAAATTAGGTGACGAATGGATAATTGCTGCTGAGCGTTTAAAACAACAATTAGCTGAACTAGGAATTAATGCTAATCTGGTTGGTCGAGCAAGTAATCAAAAAATTGCCATTGATGCTGATTATGTTGATGAGGTTTTACCAATATTTGATAAGGCTTTTAAATATCGACAAGTTGAAAACAGTTTTACTCAACCTAATGCGGCTATCAATATAAAAATGTTGGAATGGGCTGTTTTGGTAACTAAAGAGTCTAAAGGTGATCTTCTAGAGTTTTATTGTGGTAACGGTAATTTCTCTATTGCATTGGCTCAAAATTTTAATAAAGTCTTAGCAACTGAGATTGCAAAAGCTTCCGTCTATTCAGCACAACATAATATCAAAATCAATAATATTGATAATTTAATTATTGTGAGATTATCTGCTGAGGAGTTTACTTCTGCCATTAGGAAAGAGAGGGATTTTAATCGATTAAATGGTATTAATTTAGATGATTATCATTGTCAAACTGTGTTGGTAGATCCTCCTCGAGCGGGATTAGACGATAAAACGATTAATATCATTCAAAGTTATGATCGAATTGTCTATATTTCATGTAATCCTTATACTTTAAAAGATAATTTGCAACAACTTACTCAAACGCATTATATAGAACATTTTGCTATGTTTGACCAATTTCCTTATACTGATCATATTGAAACAGGTATTGTATTACGTAAAAAGGAATATCAATAATATTCAAAAACGGTTAATCTGGTTTAAATAAGATAAATTTTATGCCAAATTAACTGTTTTATTCCAATTATTTCATATTAAGTGGTTTAAAAAGCAAAAAAAAACCCTAGATAAACTAGGGCTGCATTAAATTGCAAGGAATGGATGAAAGGAAATAAAACAATGAAACAATACTGTCTAGCCTCATGAATCATTGTGGTGCTACTATAGCAAACCTAAACAGACGTTTTAATGACTGCAAAATTACAAAATAGTCACTGAAATGTCATGATGTCATTTGACTTCCTAATATATCCTATAACTGCATTATGCAATTTCGATAACCTGATAAAACATTAAGGAATATTCAATATGAAATTGTTAGTTGTTGAAGATGAACAAAAAACCGGTGAATATCTTCGTCAAGGTTTAGTTGAATCAGGATTTATTGTAGATCTTACTGATAACGGACTCGATGGTTATCATCGAGCAATGACTGAAGATTATGATCTGATTATTCTTGATGTAATGCTACCTGATATTGTGGGTTGGAAAATTGTACAGTCTTTGCGTGAAGCAGGGAAAGATACTCAAATTATTTTACTTACTGCAATGGGAAGTGTTGAAGATAAAGTGAAAGGACTCAATTTAGGCGCAGACGACTATTTAGTTAAACCTTTTTCTTTCGCTGAATTGTTAGCAAGAATTAAATCCTTATTAAGACGAAACGTTCCACAAGTCAATAATTATCAATTAAGCATTGCTGATTTAATTATGGACTTACCTAAACGAACAGTAACCCGAGGTGATAAAAGAATTGATTTAACGAATAAAGAATTTTTATTACTAGAATATTTTTTACGTTATCCCGGAGAAGTTTTACCAAGATCCCTTATTGCTTCACAAGTATGGGATATGAATTTTGACAGCGATACCAATGTAATTGATGTAGCAATTAGGCGATTGAGGAACAAAATCGATGCCGATTTTGAACCTAAATTAATTCATACAGTCCGTGGAATGGGATATAAATTAGATGTCTTGGATGAAGCAGAGTAACTTCATATCGTTTCGTATACCACTTATCGTATGCCTGCTAACCTGCGGGCTACTTTATTGTTTCAGTTATCTTATTGAACATACGTTTGAAAAAATTTCAATTCAGCAAAATGTTTCGGAATTGAATTCAGTTATTACCTCAATTGAACGTGAACTTACCTATTATTCACCCGATGAAAATCGAGATGAATTCTTTCAAAATCTACTACTCATTTTGACCGGTCATCATCATCTATTTGTTTATATCATTGATGATTCAGGAAAAATTGTGTATCGCACTCGTGGTCCTAATTTATCTATTGCTTTATCACAAGAAGATTTTGAACGATTGATTACCGAAAATAGTACGGCGATTTGGAATATCGATAAATCATCTTATCGTATCGGTGCTTCCAGAGTTCTACTGGATGAAGGGCGTCAATATACGACAATAGTTGCAGTAGCGCGCAATTTACAGCTTGAATTTATAAATCGATTGAGAAATGGATTAGGTTTACTAATTGCTATTTCTTGTGTGTTAGCATTGATTGGATCGTTAATTTCCATTTATTACACACAAAAACCAATTAATCGTTTAATTAAAAAAATTGAACGAATTAATATGAAAAGCTTAAATTATCGTATTTCAACAGCTTCGGTTCCTGTAAAATATGTGAGTTTGGTTAAGGCGTTTAATAATATGCTTCATCGAATGGAAGATGTCTTTGAACGACAACGCAATTTTACCGCAGATATTGCCCATGAAATGCGAACACCAATCACAAATCTAACGACACAAACGCAAATTGTTTTAAATAATGCGCGCTCTACAGAAGAGTACCGAGAAATTTTATATTCTAATTTAGAAGAGTATGAAAAAATGTCTCAGATGATCTCGGATATGCTTTTTTTAGCACAAGCCGATAATCATCAGCTAGTACCTAATCTTATCGATATAGATTTACATTCGATGATTAGTTTAATGTGTGAATATTTTGAACCTTTGACTGATGAGAAAAATATTACTTTTGAACTTGAAGGTAATTGTTCTCATATTCAAGGCGATAAAATGATGTTAGGGCGGGCGATAAGTAATATCATCTCCAATGCGATTCGTTATACCCCTGAAAATCAAACAATTAAGATTAAATTGGGTCAACTCACGCAAAAACGAATTCAAATTATCATCTCTAACCCTGGTAAAAAGATTGAAAGTCGTCATTTACCTCATCTTTTTGACCGCTTTTATCGAGTTGATGAATCGCGTCATCGAAATAACAAAGATAGCTCAGGTACCGGAATTGGTTTGGCTATTGTAAAATCGATTATCGATACACATAAAGGTCATATTTATGTTGAATCAGATGATCTGTCTACACGTTTTATAATCAATCTTCCGACCGTTATTTAACATCATAATCACTTATTAAGAGATTAGCTGCAGCGTATGCGGCTTTTTCTCTTAGATCTTGCGGTACTAGTTGATTATCGACTACTTCATTAAGTACCATCATTACCGCACCTAACGCATCTTCAATATAACCTAAATCATTACTGCCAATTTGAGCATATCTTTCACGAATTAGCTCATGATATTTGTTCATATTATTATCTTCCTATTTATTGAAACTCAAATACAATTTAAATAAACGCAGTTAACATTTGATAAACTTCATTGGATGTGATTGATTGCATCGTTTTATCTTTTGAAATGATGCTGTGTTGGTTTTTGCCATATCCTCCAATTAGGTTTGGATCGGTTTTTCCAAATAAAGTTATATTAGGACGATCTAGTGCCGCTGTTAAATGGCTTAATCCTGTATCTACTGACACTACAGCTTTTGAACCCGCAATAACCGTTGCGATTTCGTTAAGAGAAAGCTTTGGTAATACTTCAACGTGATTAAATCCTTGTGCTAAGCGTAAAGCCCGTTCTTGCTCATGAGGAGCTCCCCACGGTAGTTTAATCCTTAGTCCTGTTGGTTGAATTAATTTAATTAATTCTCGCCATGCTTCTTCTGTCCAGTGCTTTTCTTCGCGAGTAGTAGCATGAAGGAATACTAAATATTTCTGGTTATCATCAGGTAATGCAGTTAAGAAATGACGAGCAATAGCATAATCACCGATTGAATCAGGTTGCAAGTAATTAAGACTTTTAGCAAACAGCATCCGAACACGTTCTATGGCATGCATCTGTTTAGGGACATGATGTTTAACATCATAAAACCAACTAGCGATGGGTTCTTTGATGCTTTGTCGATCTAAGCCATGCTTAATACCTCGCGCTTTACGAGTAATTAAAAATGCGCTTTTTATTAAACCTTGAGCATCAATGATGCAATCATACTGTTGTCGTCTTAAATGCTCTATAAATTGGTGGCGTTCTTGACGAACCGTTTTAGCAAACCAGTTTTTTCGCCAACGCCTTATTGCAACTGGGATAACTTCATCTACAGCAAAATGCCAACTTGGAATCTGTGAAAAGTTTTCTTCAACTACCCAATCAAATGTAATATTTGGTAGATTGTTGGCGGCATCGGTTAAAGCCGGTAAAGTATGCAACACATCACCCATTGATGAAGTTTTAACAACCAATACACGCATAATTAATTACTCTTTTCACAGCGAACGATAAGTTTCATCAATGTTTCAAAAACATGATCGGGTTTTATATCAATTAGACTTTGATGATAACCTTGCTCACTATCACCTTTACGAACTCGGTGGTAGCCAGTAATGAGTCTAATGACTTCTGCTTTATTTGATAATGGGGGAGTAAAATCAGGGCTACTTGGTCCATAAAGTGCAACTAAAGGCTTATCAAGTGCAGCTGCAACATGCATTAAGCCTGAATCATTAGTGACAATTGCTTTACATGCCGCAATCAAGTTGATCGCTTGTTCTAATTTTGTTTGGCCAGCAAGATTAATACACTGATCACCATGCGCCATTTTGGCAATAATCTGTTCTCCAACAGCTTTATCTTTTTCTGAACCAAAGATAATAATTTTAGCATGTTGTTTTACTATCAAATCAGCCAATGCAGCATAGTGATAATCAGGCCAACGTTTAGCAGGGCCAAATTCAGCGCCAGGACAAAATCCAATTAAAGGAACATCTGTAGGAATATTAAAGTTTGATAATGCTTGCTCAACCTCATCCTTTTCAACACTCA
Organism: Gilliamella sp. B2911; assembly: GCF_026536965.1. Classification (NCBI taxonomy): domain Bacteria; kingdom Pseudomonadati; phylum Pseudomonadota; class Gammaproteobacteria; order Orbales; family Orbaceae; genus Gilliamella; species Gilliamella sp. B2911. The sequence continues at coordinate 80,658 of NZ_JAFNNA010000008.1, forward strand.
GTTTTGGCCATAAAATTGGTTGAGGAATATCTTTTGCTGAATGGATATCTTGTTTAGGGTAGGCAAGGGCGACATAACGTTCGACCATTAATGGAAAAGCTTTTTTATCAAGTATGCGCATATCATTTAATAAACCATAACGCATCTCACCCTTCCAGCCAGTGCGTTTAGGAATTTTAGCAAAGAAAGGAATCAGTGCTGATTTAAATGAGTTAGGTAAAATGATTGCTTGGTCGTATTGACGTAATTCTTTTCCTAGTTGGTAACGTTTAGTTAATGCAAACTCCCCATGATTAATTGGCATAGCAATTGATTGATTGACTTCAGGCATTTTATTCAATAAAGCACGGCACCAAGCTGGTGCCATTACATCAATTTCAATACTTGGCTCTAGATGCTTTAAAGTGCGATATAAACTTTGTGACATCATCATGTCACCAACCCAAGATGGACCAATAATCAGGGTTTTCATTGTTGTTCCTCTTATTGCTCGTTTAACCATTTCATATATTCAGTTGTACCTTGTGCAACTGTTTTAAACTCAATTGGACATCCTGTTTTTCTAAATTTAGTCAAATCAGCTTGAGTAAAGCTTTGGTAACGTCCTTTCAGGTGTTCTGGGAAAGGGATATAATCAATTTCACCTTTTTGATGATAATTTAAAACTGCATCAGCTACTGATTGGAAAGATTCAGCTCGTCCAGTTCCACAATTAAAGATGCCAGAAACATTATTTTTCCAGAACCATAAGTTTACCTCAACGACATCTCCAACATAAATAAAATCACGTCTAAAATTATCACTTCCAGTAAATAATTTAGGTTTTTCCCCTTTATTGATTTGTTCATTTAAATGGAATGCGACGCTAGCCATGCTACCTTTATGGTTTTCCCGTGGACCATAAACATTAAAATAACGAAATCCACAAATTTGTGAATTTGCTTGTGGTAATATTTCACGGACATATTGGTCGAATAAGAATTTTGAATAACCATAAACATTTAATGGTTTTTCATAGGAACGCTCTTCAATAAAATTATCGCTCCGACCACCATAAGTGGCAGCTGAGGATGCATATAAAAAAGGAATATCAAAATCTAAACAATAATGGAGCAAATCTTTAGAATAATTATAATTATTTTCCATCATAAATTTGCCATCCCATTCTGTTGTGGATGAACAAGCACCTTGATGGAAAATAACTTCAATATCAAGATTTTCGCCAGATATTATTTCTGCTATAAATTCATCTTTATCCATATAATCAGCAATATCTAAATCGGCTAAATTTGAAAATTTAGTACCATCAGTTAAATCATCTACCACTAAAATATCTTTGTGCCCTAGATCATTTAATCCTTTAACGATATTACTTCCAATAAACCCAGCACCGCCAGTAACAACAATCATAATCACAACCTTTAACTAGTAAAAATAATATAATAACGATTTATTGGCAAATTTTCGAGTATTCATTTCTACATCTTAGTTTTGTTGCTAATGAATTTATGATAAAAAATGACACGATTTAATGGTATATATCAGTTATGTGAATCATACCTATGAATTTTTCATTAACATCAAGTACTGGTAAAACTGTTATTGGTCTTGGCTTGTGTTGTTCCATTATATTTAAAGCATCTGATACTGTTTGGTGTTGTTCAACTATTACAGGAGTTGATATCATCAACTGAGTAACATTGATATTTAATAAATCTGGATAAGTCTTTAGCTGTCTTCGAATATCGCCATCAGTGATTATACCAAGTAATGCATTTTCCTTATTTACTATTGCAACTGCACCTATTCCAGAATTAGTCATCACAAAAATGGCATCAGAAATAGATTTTTCTGCAGTAATCGATACCTGTCTATTGTGTTTTTCAACCAATTGCTTAACAGTCATTAAACGAATTTGCCCTAAACTTCCGCCTGGATGATAAAAAGCAAAATCATTTTTGGTAAATTTTTTAGCGTTCATAACTGAAATTGCTAAAGCATCACTTAATGCTAATTGGACAGTAGTACTTGTAGTTGGCGCTAAATTTAATGGGCATGCTTCATTAGTTATATGCGCGTCTAAATTATATGTTGCAAATCGGGCTAATGTCGATGAAGGATTACCACAAATTGAAATTAGTGGAATGTTAATTTTTTGTATGGTGGATAAAATATTAAGAATCTCGGCGGTTTCTCCGCTATTTGATATTGCAATAATGGTGTCAAATTTAGTAAGGCTACCTAAGTCACCATGGATTGCTTCAGCTGGATGTAAATAAAATGATGGTGTTCCAGTACTCATAAATGTAGCTGAAAGCTTACGAGCAATATATCCTGGCTTTCCCATTCCAGTTACGATAACTCTTCCTGACGTATTCAAAATTAACTCGACAGCATTAAAGAAACTTTCGTTGATGGTATCAACAATATCCTCTATTGCAGCTGCTTCTTGTTTTAAAACTTGTTTCGCCATTTTTAAAGTTTCACTTTTAAGTGTCAAAAGGTTCGCAGATTTTGTGGTCATATCTCAATTATCCTTATTTATAAATTGATTTAATTGAATTAATTCTGTCAACAACGAATTAAACATGTTTAGAAATTGTACTAATAAAATGAAAAATAATTTTGATGATTCACAAAATACTTACGATGAAAAAGTGAAAGTTTGATTGGGATCACAATTGTTAAACTTGGTTGTGAAAGTGTTAAAAGATTAACATTTTGTGAATTATTTTATTACTACAATGCCCTCAAATTAATCGAGAAATTAACTATGAAACAAGAATTACCGAGATACAAAAGAATTTTAGAGTACTTAGATGAATATGATGTTGCCAATATCAATTCATTATCTAAGCTATTTTCAGTTTCGCATATGAGTATTAGGCGTGATTTAAAGCTTTTGCAAGAAAAAGGCCTAATAAAAGTATCTTATGGTGGTGAAATAAAGAGGAGTTTTTTAAATGGTACCCCTCTATATAACATCAAGCAAAATCGATTTTCAGAAGGAAAAAAGAAGGTAGGTAAAATTGCAACAGGATTATTGCAACCAGGAATGGTGATCTTTATTGATGCAGGCACAACAATGCGAGAATTTGCATTGAACATCAATGTTCCTATTACAGTTATTACTCCAGATTTACACGTTGCTCTTGAATTATCTTCTCATCCAGAAGTGAATACCATTATTTGTCCTGGTGAAATACAAGCGTCTAGTGCAGCCATTTATAACTCACAATCAATGAAGTATCTATCTGAACAGGTTATCGATTTGGCATTTATTGGCGCTGATGGTTTTAATCTTGAAGATGGCGCATTAACGACATCTCAAATTAAAGCTGACTGTAAATGGATGGCCTTAACCCGATCTATTCAATCTGTTTTGCTTGTTGACAGCAGTAAATTAGGACTTAGATGTCGATTTAAAATCTGTGATTTGAGTCGCTTTAATTACCTTATAACTGAAAAGCAATTTCCAAGTAATTTTGAAAAGCAATTATTAAAACAGGATATTAAATATATGTTTGAAGTCGTGTAACAAACTACCTAATGGTAGATGTATAAAAAGTTCATTAACTGAACTTAATTTTTGAGAGGAAGCAAAAATATGAAAGTAGCCGTTGTAGCTGATGATTTAACAGGTGCTAATGCCACATGTGCTTTATTAAGCAAAAAAGGGTTTAACGCGATCACTTGTTTGGAAAAATTTAATGAAGATCTTAGCAAATTTGATGTTATTTCGTTTGCAACAGATTCTCGTTCAATACCTTATAAAGAGGCATATTCGCGTGTTGTTGATTGCATAAATCAATTTAGTAAATATCAACCTTTAATTAGTAAACGAATTGATTCAACATTACGAGGAAATCTAGGAGCAGAAGTTGATGCCGTTATTGATAATGATCCTAATTTAATGGCTTTAGTTGTTCCAGTTTACCCATCGAGTGATCGTATCTGTGTAGGTGGTTCTTTATTAGTTAATGGCGTTCCATTACAAAATACAGCGATGCGTAACGATCCTAAAAATCCGATGACTGAGTCTTCAATTATTGAATTATTTCGATGCCAATCCCGTTATCCAGTTTCTCATATTGCACTAAAGGATGTTTTAGAAGGCAAAGATAGAATTGAGCAACGGTTAAAACAAATATATCAACAGGGAGGACGAATTGTCATATTTGACGCAACAACAGATACGGATATAAGCGTTATCGCTCAAGCAGCTAATAATATTAATTTGCCTGTTTTTTGTGTAGATCCTGGACCATTTACTGCGCAATTTGCAGATCTTCGTTATTCGTCTGAAAAAAAAATGGCAAACAAAGTCTTTGTTGCAATAGGAAGTGTTTCGGATCTTACTCAAAGACAAATTAAAAAATTGAGATATGACCGGAAAGTTTGGTTAGAAACAGTTTTAGTCGATGAATTAATTGAGATTGCAAAAGACACAAAGAAAGCTAAACCTATCGTCGATAAATTGTTAGAAAAAGTCGAACAATTTGATGTTATTGGTATTGATACAGTTGAAATGCCTGAGCATGTCTGTGATTTAAGTAAACTCGCTACTAAACATAATATGAATAAGAGCGAAATTAGCAACACGTTAAATCAAGCCATTGCTGAAATTACTGCACAGGTATTACTCCATCCTGAATCTATCATACGTGGCATTTATACCAGTGGAGGTGATGTAACCGTAAATGTTGTTAATCGCTTAGGCAGTAGTGGGTTCTTGCTAAAAGATGAAGTAGAACCATTAACAGTTTACGGGCATTTGGTTGGAGGACAATGCGATGGTTATTCGATTGTAACTAAAGGTGGTTTTGTTGGTAATGATAATACTTTAGTTCATTGTATCGATTATCTGAGTACAAAAATTTCATCACATGAAAGTTTAAAGCATTAATAACCCTGAGTTAATTTAGTTAATAAATAAAAATAGAGTTTAATAAATTCTGAAAAAAGTTAAAGGAGTAAGACATGAACCATCGTAGCTTAATTGGCGTGCCTATGGGCGATCCAGCAGGAATCGGTCCTGAAATTGTTGTTAAAAGTATCGCTGCATCAGAAACGTATAAATATGGATGTGTAGTGGTAACTGGTGATAAAAAAGTATTAGAAGATGCCTGTAAATTCTCCAAAGTAAATTTACATATCAATCAAATAACTGATCTTTCACAAATACAAGATGAACCTAATGTTTTGAATCTTATTCAATGTGGCCAATTAAATTATGACACTTTCAAAATTGGCCAAATTGAAGGCCAATGTGGGCAAGCTGCATTTAATTATATTAAAGTTATAACCGAGCTTGCTATGCAAAAGAAACTTGATGCTATAGCAACTACACCAATCAATAAAGAGTCGTTAAAAGCAGGAAATGTTAATTATATCGGTCATACCGAGATATTAGCAGACCTTACTGGCAGTAAAGATCCTTTAACCATGTTTCAAGTTAGAGATTTACGAGTCTTTTTCCTAACACGCCATTTGGCTCTTATCAAAGCCATCGAATCATTAACACCAGAAAGAGTATGTGATTATGCTATCCGTTGTAATGAAGCATTAATCAAATTAGGTATTGATAAACCTAAAATGACCGTTGCAGGAATAAATCCTCACTGTGGTGAGCATGGTCTTTTTGGTCATGAAGATGATGATGTCCTATTACCTGGTATTGAGTTGGCTAAACAACAAGGGATTGATATTAATGGTCCGAAACCGGCAGATAGTGTTTTCCATTTTGCCATGGGTGGGGGATATGATGCAGTGTTATCTCCGTACCATGATCAAGGTCATATTGCAACGAAAATGGTTGATTTTCATCGTACTATTTCAATTACCAATGGTATGCCTATTCTCCGTACTTCAGTTGATCATGGCACAGCAAATGACATTGCCGGTAAAGGAATAGCCAATCCAGTTAGTTTGATTGAAGCAATTCGTTTAGCTGCGCTTTACGCACCAAATTTCAAACGTTAGTAAGTATTTATACTTATAACTATTTATTTTTCGATAGTGATTATCATTGTCGAAGGAGGGTTTGCATATGTCTAAAAAAGAAAATAATAAAAAATCACTTTATCCTTATGTCTTATTAAATGGCATTATTCTAGTGGTTGTAGGATTAATTGTTTTTTATTTAGGAAGTTTACATAGTATTGAAAAAAGTAGCTGGCGAATGGTAGCTGGTTTGCTTGTTGCAATAACTTTATTACTTTTTATGATTTTAAAAACAAGAATTCAAGCATTTCCTGCATTAATTATATCTGCTGTAATTACGGGATCATTAGGGGGAATGCCTGGTGAGTTTATGATAGCAACAATTAGTAAAGGCTTTGGTAACACACTTGGTAACATCGGAATTGTAATTGGTTTTGGTGTTATGATGGGGTCTGTTTTGCAGATGAGTGGTGCTGCACAAAAAATGGCTCAAGTTTTTATTAATTTATTAGGGAAAGGAAGAGAAGAATTAGCCCTAGTTATTATAGGATTATTAGTTAGTTTGGCTGTTTTTTGTGATTCAGCATTTATTGTCCTATTACCTCTTGTAAAGGCAATTTCTCGTAGTACAGGTAAGTCCGTTGTGGGACTTGGTTCAACATTAGCAATGGGATTAGTTATTAGTCATAGTATGATCCCGCCAGCAGTTGGGCCATTTGGTGTTGTTTCTCAGTTTGGTATTGGACTAGGTGAATATATGCTATGGGCAATGGTTGTAGCTATACCCATTACTATTGCTGGATTTATTTATACTCGTCATGTGGGTCGTAGCATTTATCAAATTCCAACTGAAGATGGTGAAAACTTCACACGGGAACGCTTGACTGTTACATCACAAAATATACAAGATGACCAACAATTACCAAGCGCATTAGCATCTTTTGCACCAATAGTTACTCCAATTATTCTGATATTAACTGCGACATTAGTTAATGAAATGAAATGGGATAACTCTATTGCTATTATGTTAAAAACTATCGGGCACCCAATTGTTGCTGTTGGAATTGGGTTATTAATCGCAATAATGGCCTTAACCAATTCATTCCCAAGAAAAGATGTTGTACATCAAATGGAAAATTCAATTCGATCAGCAGGTATTATATTGCTTGTCATTGGTGGCGGTGGCGCATTAGGAATGGTGTTGCGTGATTCAGGGACAGGGCAAATAATCGCAGAGTATATTGTTCAAATTGGAGTCCCAGGTATTTTGTTACCGTTGACAATCTCGACTTTGATTCGACTAATACAAGGATCAGGTGTGGTTGCAATGATTACAGCAGCAAGTATTACTGCCCCAATGATTGGGACACTAGGTGTAAATCCAATTATGGCAGGGTTAGGGTGCTCTATTGGATCATTTATGTTCTCTCACTTCAATGATGCATACTTTTGGGTGGTTAATCGTTCATTAGGGGTTACAGAAGTTAAAGAACAAATTAAAGTTTGGAGTATGACAACTACCGTTCTTTGGGCTGCAGGAACGGTTACATTATTAGTTGTTAATGCAATTTTCTTCTAAAATAAAAAAGGATAGCGTAAAGGAATATGCTATCCTTAATATCTTCTATAAATTTCAATTTAATAATTTTGCAGTAACTAAAATATATCTAGCTAAGTTAATATAAGGTTCGATTTGGCAGTATTGTTTTTCAATTTCTAATAACTGATCAAAATGAGTTTCTGCTTTTGACTTATTAGTTAAATAGTCATGAAAGACTCGGATTCCTGTTTTATTCGTAATCTCAAAACTTTGTTCAATTAGCCATTGATACACTTGATTTGGATCACGAGGATAATCAGGCGATAAGGTTTTCTTTTTGCGTTTAGCAAGTCCTGATTGAGTATATCCAAAGTTACCTAATGTCACCGTTTTAAATAATAGTCCATGATAGTTATAAAACATTAAAGATAAATAACCCTCTTTTTTTAGATGTCTTTTTAAAGATTGGATTATCTGTACAGGATCAGCTACCCACTCTAATACAGCATGGCAAATCACAAGATCAAAAGGTTGATCGATAAACTTATCAAGATTTTGAATTGAACAATGAATAAAGTTTAAGGTTAAATTTTCTTGCTGCGCTTGATGGCTAGCTAAATCCAGCATTTGTTTGGAAATATCACAAACAGTTATATTATGTCCTAATTTGGCAAGTCTACACGCTATTTGTCCTTGACCACCACCAGCGTCAAGGATGTTGATAGGTTTAGGATATTTGGCTAATATGTTTTCAAGTTCTTGCCAAACAATAGCTTCTCGGATTTTGCCTTTAGTTGTACCATAAATATTTTTGGCAAATTTATGGCTAATATCATCAAAATTACGATCGTTAACAGTCATATTTATTATTTAATTTAGTTACTTCTAAATTAATCTGAGCAATTTTTTCTGACATTTGTTGATAACATTGTTCCATCAAAGTTCTTGCATCTTCTTTACGTAAATTTTTTGTCTCAATAGGCGAGAGCATTTCGACAATCATATGACCATTATTGAGGCGATTTAGCTTAATGTTATTTGTATCCGATACACAAATTGGCACAATAGGGACTCCAGCTGCAATAGCTGCTTTAAATGCGCCTGTTTTAAAGGGTAACAAACCTCGCCCTTTACTACGGGTTCCTTCAGGAAACATCCAAATTGATATACCACGTTTTTTTATTTCTTTAACGACCAAATTAATCGTATCACGAGCTTTTGATTTATTGTTACGGTCAATCAAAATATTTCCTGTAAGGTAATAAAGTTGACCAAAGAATGGAATCAAAGCAAGGCTTTTTTTGCCTACCGTAACTGTTTTAGGCTGTACAATATCAGCAGCGACAACCATATCATAATTATTTTGGTGATTAGCAATAAATACACAGCTACCTAAATTTTCAATTTCGGGGTATTTACGAGTATCGACTTTTACTCCTAATATTGGTTTAAAGAAAAAGCTGAAAAGATGGGCAAATCGAGCCACATTTTTGGGGTTGCGAGGATTGAATAAGCAAAAAATAACGCCTAGTACACAAGTTAAAATACCAATAAATAACACGATGATTAAGCGAAAAAGAAAAACCATAATTTACCTCATAAGTTAACTTGGCGTATTATATACGTAATCTATAAGAATATACAGTTTGTTAAATATCGCTTTGAAGGATGTTTATGCACGAATCAACAATCATTTGGGATGAAAATCAAACCCCAATTTCTCGTTATTTTGATGATATCTATTTTAATACCAACGGCGCAATCGATGAAACTCGTTATGTGTTCATTGAAGGAAATAGTTTATATGAGCGTTTTTTGCTACATCAGCGCGAAAGCTTCACTATAGCAGAAACAGGTTTTGGTACAGGTCTAAGTTTTTTAATTGCTTGGCAAATGTTCAAACAATTTAGAGAGAATAAACCTAATAGTCCCCTTAAAAGATTGGATTTTTTTAGTGTTGAAAAATATCCTTTATCTGAAAAAGAAATGTCAAAAGTTCATAGTAAAATAATCAACAGTAATGATTCTTTGAGTTTACTAGCCAAACAATTAAGAGATTCTTTAAACGAGTCTCAAAGTATTGTTTTAGATGATACTCATTTAGTTATTTGCTATGACGATATCACTCACTATCCAAAGTTTTTAAAACAACAAAATTGTTTGATTGATGTTTGGTTTTTTGATGGTTTTTCACCTGCAAAGAATCCTGAAATGTGGTCGGAATCGCTTTTTAAAAAGTGCTATGACTTAACGAATGAAGGAGGTTCTTTTGCTACTTTTACTGCGGCAGGCTTTGTTCGACGTAATTTAATCAATGCAGGTTTTAATGTCAAAAAACATAAGGGATTTGGGGTTAAGCGAGAAATGCTTATTGGCAGTAAATCTTAATTTAGTTTGCCAATTTTGACAAACTAAATTAGAGTTTGAAATTAATTAAATTCAAATTGATAAATAAGATCTAAAGTTTGCGCTAGACCAGAAGCAGCTTCCACGTATAAATTTGGTAAAAGTCTATATCGTAAGGTAAACGTTGCTAATGAGTCAAAAATACCTACACCGTATTTTAATTGTAGATTAGGTAAAATATAGCCGCTCACTACCACTTTTGAATTATTGCCTGCTCCTTGAGTATCTAAAGTTAGATTTTTAATTCCAAAAGCATTACCTATATCACCGATGAATTTTCCTGTTTTTGCTGTCCCAACACCGACTAAAAATGCCGTCATCATATCGTTGTCACTCTGATCGGAGCTATCAAGACCTTGACCTCGAATTAAATAAGAAAGTGCTTCTTGTTGTGACATAGCTGGATCAGAAAATATTTCGATCTTAGGATCTTCTGTAGATCCTTTAACTCGAATCCCTGCTGTAATATTGCTATTATCCATTGAGTCAGGATTTCTTATTGCTTCTATGTCTAAGATAGCTTGATCGGTTGGTCCTGAAAAAGTGACAACGCCTTTGTGGATAATTAAATCTTGTCCATAGGCATGGAATCGACCATTAGGAATAAGAATTTCACCATGTAAATCTAACCCTTTATTAGTCTGTGTTGCGATCAATTTCCCTTTTAATGATGCTTTTAATCCAAATGCATCGACCGTGACGTTATCACCAATATTGATTTCGATATGACTATTAATTTTCATACCAAAGTTTTGTGGTTGAATTTGTTTATAGTTCCTATCCAACATTACTTCATCAGGAGAAACATCAATACTTGAAGGCGGAAGTGAATCAACCGTAATTTTACCTTTTGGAATTGAAACTTTACCAAGTACCGTTAGTTCATCTTGCGTTGCCTCGATCTTAATGTCTGGAATGACAGACATAACAATCATTGGCGGTACAGTAACCTCCATAGCGGCACCATTTACAGTTATATTAGCTTGCCATTTTTCAAAGTTATTCCAACTAGCTTGGCCATTAATATTGATATTTCCAGATTTAGTTACTAATACACCTTTTAATGTTGATGATTTACCATTAAATTTAATATCAACCATAGCGGATTTTACATCAATTGGTAATTGATAAGTCTTAATATCACTATGTCTTAAATTGATGCCACCATTTAAGATTGGGTCCATTAATGAGCCAGAGAATTTGATATTACCATTGATAGCGCCTTTGGCATATTCATCTTTACTCAATAACGGATTCACAATCGCTAATGCCAAATTGTCAATATTCAATTGGCCACTTAACTCTTTTTTGGCGGTAGGATCTTTAATTAATAAATCGCCAGTGATCTTTCCTAATTTATTTAAACTAAAACGCCAATCTAGCTTAGCTTGTTGCTCATTAAATTCTGCATTGATATTGAATAAATCAAATGGAATCGGCAAAGCTTGATTAGTGATCATTTGTTTAACATAAACTTTATTACTAGTTATATTTGCTTTGATACTTGGAATTTTGCTTGAGTCATCAAATTTAATATTTGCCTTTCCATTTATGAAACCATCAATTTTAGTTTCACCATCATTTGGAATAGGTAACTTAGCCAGATCAATATCTTTTAATGTAATTGATGTTTCATTATTTGGCGCAATGGAAAATGATTTATCTAAACAGATACTTGAAATATTATCACGCCAACAATGAGCGCCAATAGTTGGAATTTCTTTAGTGATATCATAAGAAAGACTGATCGGCTTGGTTAATTGCCAACGGCTCTTATCACCTAATGTTATTAAACTACGTGGTATATTTCCAGTCCATATAGTATGTTCTTTATCAAGTTCACCTGTTACAGAAGTTGTCATGGAAAGAGGGCTACCATCAAGATTGATGGTTAAAGTGTGATGAGCTTCATTACCTGAAAGTTCTATGTTAGCTTTTTTGATACTTTCACTTGCAATATCGATATTTTGACCAACTAGATTCAATTGACCACTAAATTGATTGGTATATTGAACTTTGCCAGTTAGGTTTGCCTTGGCTATCGAAATAGATTCATAACTTAATGAGTTAATATTTAAATTTGTATTAATAACAGGGGAAGCACTATTTCCTGTCATTTTAATATTACCTACAACAGCACCATTAAGATTATTAACCAGTAATGATAAAGCACTTAAATTAAGTTGCGCATTCAAATTTCCCTTATCTGTAGAACCATTGATGTTAATTTGGTTTTTACCCCAAACCATTTCAAGGTTATTGGCTGATATAGAGTGGTTAGAATCAGCTAACAAATTGCCATTTGCTAAAAAGTTTGCTTGTTTTATATTACCTTTTAACTGCATATCCGGTATATTTAATTGCCATGAATCCTTATCGAATGCCCCTGTGGTTTTTAATTGTCCGGCTAAACGAATAGGGTAGTCAGGTAATTCTTTAGTAAGATCAACATTATCTAATTTTATATTAGTATCCCATTTTAAAGCTTTTTGCCAATCTAAATGACCTGTAATATTAATGCTACCTTGAGGTAATTTAATATTAGCATGATCAAAGGAAGCTGATTGATTTGTTCCATTACCAATAACGTCGAAACTGGTATCAGGTAAACCTTCACCTTTAATATCGCCTTTGGCTAGCATATTATATTTTTCGGTATTTCCATCTAATGCGATATCAAAATTATCTAACTGATATTGTGGCTTACCTTCAATTGGCCATTGAATATGTTTACCATTGATTTTAGCCATTAATGGTAAATATTTCTCAATAAAGTTAATTTGCCCATCAATAGTAATTTGATTCAATCCGGTAATATTGGTGTAAGTGGACAATTGACCTAATAATTTTCCTGAAAACTGTCCATTAAGATGATTACTTTCAGTATCCACTTTCACTAAAGCAAAAATAGGCCAATCATCGCCTAAGGTAATCTGCCCTGATACAAAAGCATGCCCATTGGCATATGGTGTTATAGCATCAGTTTCAACTTGTTTTACAATAATATGATTATTAATCATATCCGTTTTAATACTAACCTGGTTGAAATGGTAATCTTGACCACCAATATGTAGCAACCAATTGTTACCGGTTAAACTAGTAACATCAAAATCTAATGGAATATTAACTTGTGGTAGTGACGTAATTAGAGGTTGATTAAATATTTGGTTAATTTTTTGATTTAATGGTAAATCATCATTTGAAGTAGTAATTGATTTATTATCATCAGTATCGGCAAAGATAGCTGATAAATCCATAGCAACTGATGGATAAACATAAATTTTTTCATTCACCCATCTAGCTTTACCGGTAAAGTCTGACATGCCAAATTGCATATCATTGACTTTTACTTTGACATTAGTGATATGGGTCTGCTTAAGATCAATTGGTAGTGGTGTACTAATTGTTTCTCGTTTTTCGGGAATAGGTTCATCTGGTGAACGATTGATTTTGTCAGTATCAATAATAACGCTTACACCATCAGCATCAAACTGTTTGACACAAATTTTGGTTTGAATCAAACATGAACCATTCAATTTGAATTTTGCATCTTTTACTTTAACATCAATGCCCGGAAGTTCTAATGACAGCCCTTGAAGGTGTAAATTATGAAAAGTGCCATCTATTTGTTCAATTTTTAATTCTGGTAAAAACTTATTAAGTACGTAAGTTGTTAGTTTTACACCTAAACTGGTATAGATCATCAAAATAATAAAGGTGATGAGAAAAACAAAAATGGATAACACGACAATACTGCGTTTTTTCCACTTTCGGATTCGCTTTATTTTTTCAGCTTTTTTTACTCTATTTGGATTTTTTGCCATTTTATAATTCGCTTCCCAAACCAATATATAGATGTATTGAGCCTTTATCTTTTTTGTTTAGAGGTGTTGCTAAATCGAACTTAATTGGGCCTACCGGTGAAGCCCATCGAACACCTAAGCCTGTTCCTGTATAAAACTTAGCTTTATCGACTTTATCTATCGCTTCACCCGTGTCAATAAATGCCGCTCCCCACCAAGAACCAGTAACATTGTATTGATATTCAGCAGAACCGGTTATCAGTTTTGACGCGCCTTTCAATTTACCTTTTTTATCTTTAGGTGATATGGATTGGTAACTATATCCGCGGATGCTTCGGTCACCACCAGCAAAAAATCTGAAAGAGGGCGGAACTCGTTCAAAGTTACTGGCTTGGATAATGCCGAAATTACCTCTAGCAATGAATCGATGAGATTGATTTATTGAACGAATCCAAGTTTGTTGCGTTTGAAAACGCACTAAATTGATATCAGATCCTAACGCATCAGCACCGCCTTCAATTGAAAAACGTTGAGAATCGCCCCACATAGGCAATAACTTACCATCATTACGAACACGCGAAATACTAACTGATGGATAATATAAGTTGGTTTTGTAACTGTCATCACCTTGAGTGAAGTTGTCCCGCAACATATTTAAGCCTAATGCTGTTTGCCAACCATCAAAGTTATCCCAATTACGAAGCACGCCAAATGTATAAGATCGAGAATAGGTATCGTTATTATCGATTTTCTTATAACCACCTTGGATAGTATAATATTGTTCAATCGGATTTTTTTTCAATGGGATTTTATAGCTCATCGTAATAATCTGTTCAGGCGATGAGAGGGATAAGCTACTTTGAAAACTCTGTCCTCGGCTATTAATCCAAGGTTTATTCCAACCAATTTTACCATGCACACCATTATCGGTTGAAAAGCCTAAACCTAAGTCCATTGCATTTCTTTTTCTAGGTGTTGTTGCAACTTCAATGGGTAATGCTTTATCTGCTGTAAGATGAGGAAAATCTGGTGTAACCACAACAGAATTAAACCAGTTAGTTGAACTAAGACGGCGATTTAATAAAGATAAATCTTCAGCAGAGTATTCATCACCTTCTTTAAACGGTACAATATTTTGAAGATAATCCTGACGGATTTTTGCATTAGGAAAATTGACTTTACTAAATTTGTAACGCTTACCTGTATTAAAGTCTATATTCCAAAAAGCTTGATGATCAAATTGAGCTATCGCCAATTGATGAGTAGGCATATCTGCGTCAAAGTACCCTTTTTTTAACGATATGCTTTGTAATCCTTTCTTGAAATTCTCATAAGTGCCATGGTTCAACACATCACCAATTTTAGGTAATTGTGTCGCCATTAATTCTTGAAAATCTTTATCTTGTTTCCCTTCACCATTCAGATTGATATTTAATTGTTTTATTCTAACAGGTTGTCCAGGAGTTATTTTTACTGATAATACTTTAGGATCGGTTTCATCATATTCAAAAGTAGGGGAATAATAACCTAAAGCACGTAGTGCTTTTTGCGTTTCACTCTCAAAATAACGTTTGAAATTTGGCGTATTATTAATCTTATCTGGCGTAATTAAAGAAAGGCGTGCGTCGACATTTTCTTCAAGCTCTCCAGACAATCCTTTAATGGATAACTTCATATCTGCATAAGTTGATGCTGTCGTAACCATTAAAAGTAAGCATAATGAGCGAGAAAATCGTAACACATACACCTCGATAATGTTTAAGATTCAAGTAATTTCACATGTCCAATATAAGGTAAGTGGCGATAATGTTGTGCATAATCGATACCATAACCAACCACAAACTCATCAGGGATGGAAAATCCAATATATTTAACAGGTACTGCTACTTCACGCCGAGATGGTTTGTCTAGTAATGTACAAATTTCAATACTACGCGGATGACGCAACTTAAGTATTGCCATCACTTTGCTAAGCGTATTACCTGTATCAATAATATCTTCGACAATTAACACATCTTTATCACGAATATCTTCATCTAAATCTTTTAATATTTTAACATCTCTATTACTTACCACCGCATTGCCGTAACTCGAAGCCGTCATAAAATCAACTTCATGCCCGACAGTAATAGCACGGCTTAAATCAGCCATAAAAATAAACGAACCTCTTAACAAACCAACTAATATAAGCTCGTTTTGACTTTGAGCATAATCTTGGCTAATTTGTTGTCCTAATTTACTTACTCGTGTTTGGATATCTTCAGCCGATATCATCGTTTCTAATGTGTGCTTTTTCATCAATAATGCTCAGTGTACTTTAAAAAAATCAGAACAGATTTTAACAATTTTCATAGGTAAAAAGAATTAATTTTTTATCAAATAATTAAGAAATGATTAAAAGAATTTTCTTTTAAATATTAAATTAATCTTCAATTGTTTTGAGGATTGATTGTTTATTTTGCTTTTTTTGTTGGCGGCGCTTCTGAAAAAAAGCGCTTAACATTGAACTACACTCATCAGCCAATACGCCACCAATGATTTGAGCATAATGATTAATTCCTGTTCGGGAAAGAATATCAATGTAAGAACCTGCCGCACCAGTTTTAAAATCACTTGCTCCATAGACCACACGCTTGATGCGACTATGAATGATTGCACCCGCACACATGATACAAGGTTCAAGGGTGACATATAAAGTTGTATTTACTAATCGGTAATTCTTTTTATGCTGACCGGCTTGTTCTATTGCCATAATTTCCGCATGAGCAGTTGGATTATGATTAATTATTGATTGGTTATAACCTTCACCAATGATTTGGTTATGTTCATCAACAATAACCGCTCCAACAGGAATTTCGCCTAGTGATTCTGCGTGTTTTGCTAATTCTAATGCTCGTCGCATCCAAATTTCATCTAACATACTCAATATTATAGATTGTTTAAATTAAGCACATCGCGCATATCATAAAGTCCTTCAGGTTGCTCAGCAAGCCATAATGCAGCACGGACTGCACCATTGGCGAACGTCATTCGGCTTGAGGCTTTATGGCTAATTTCGACTCTTTCGCCAATATCGGCAAAAATAGCCGTATGCTCACCAACAATATCACCAGCACGAATAGTTGCAAATCCAATAGCATCTTTTGGTCTTTCTCCGGTATGTCCTTCTCGGCAATAAACTGCGCGGTCGTTTAAATCGCAGCCTAAAGTATCAGCAATTGCTTCGCCCATAGCTAGTGCGGTGCCAGAAGGTGCGTCAACTTTATGACGATGATGTGCTTCTATAATTTCGATATCAGTATAACTACCCATAATTTTAGTCGCTTTTTCAAGTAACTTGAGCACTAAATTCACGCCAACGCTGAAATTTGCAGCAAATACAATAGCAATTTGCTTAGCGGCTGTTGCAATCGCTTTTTTGCCTGCTTCATCAAATCCTGTTGTACCGATAATCATCATTTTTTTATTGTCTGTACAAAAAGCTAAATGAGCAAGTGTGCCTTCAGGACGAGTAAAATCGATTAATACATCAAATTGGTCTTTTGCCTGTTGTAGATTATCAGTCACTTTAATTCCACAGGCCCCAATTCCGGCAAGTTCACCAGCATCGCTACCGACCAATGATGATCCTTCTCGTTCAAATGCTGCACCTAATGTAACCCCTTCTATTTGTGACACAGATTGAATAAGCTGTCGCCCCATTTTTCCACCAGCGCCAGCAATAGCGATACGAATCATACTTGTAGCCATATAACTTTCCTTAACTTTTTTATCAGATATTTATAACAAATTATTATAGCGGAAAACTTTCAAGTTATATACTTAAACAAAATGATATACATTTCATGCTTTATGTGACTAAGTCGAAACTAAATAGCAATAACGGATGCCATAAGACGGCACTTTTAACCATATTTTTAAGAGGATTGATTTGAAGGGGGCATTTTTGCCTATTGCTGATAATTTACACTTTAGTCAAAAAGCGTTGTCTTATTTTATAGATAATACTTGCTTGGTATATCCATTTTTTATTGCGAAATATTGAGAGATCAAATAAAGCAATTGATTTGCGATTGAACTTGATAATAGGGACGCGAATGCGCCCATATAAACTTATAGCACTTTTAATAATTCTACATCGAAAATTAATGCACTATAAGGAGGAATTGAAGCGCCAGCCCCTTGCGAACCATAGGCTAACTCTTGAGGAATATATAAACGCCATTTTGAACCTTCTGGCATTAATTGTAATGCTTCAACCCAACCGCGAATCACACCATTGACAGGGAATTCAGCTGGCTGTCCTCTTTCAACTGAGCTATCGAATACCGTACCATCAATTAACTGTCCAGTATAATGGACTCGAACACGGTCTGTTGCTTTAGGGAATGCACCATCACCTTGTTTAATAATTTCGTATTGTAAACCAGATTCAGTCGATTTGATGCCATCTTTTTTTAGATTCTCAGCTAAAAAGTCTTTACCTGCTTGGGCAATTTTTTCAGCTTGTTTAGCTTTTTCTTTAGCTGCTTCTTCATGAACATGACGAAGGGCATCATGCAATTCTTGTAAAGGTAAAGCCGGTTGATTACCGCTTAGCACATCTTCCATAGCAAGTTTCAATGCATTTAACTCTAAATTATGTAAGCCAGATTCTTTTAGCTGTTGGCCAATTTGAAGTCCAATTGCATAACTTGCTTTTTGCTCAATTGTATCTAATTTCATTTTTTACCTGTCATTTGTTGAGAATAGTTTTTTATTATAGAGCATTAACATTCGAGATAAAAAGTAAAATATTAACAGTTGTTAATTATCATCAATATAAGCAAACATTTTATATCATATTACTTAAGTTTTTTTTATTTTATCTAGCGCTTAGTCAAAATATCAGCGATAATAAGCGACATTATATATTTGAATGGATTAATTTAGATGTCGTTTTTCAAACTTATTCCGCTTGCAATTGTGACTAGTATATCGATAACTGGTTGTTCACTTGTTGACCGTTTAGTTTATAGACCTGATATCAATCAAGGTAATTATATCTCTCCAGAAGCGATTGAATTATTACAAGTTGGTCAATCCAAAGATCAGGTCGTATTTATTATGGGCTCGCCAATGTTAACTTCAGCTTTTGGTGGTAATGTTTGGTACTATGTTTTCCGTCAACAACCTCAACATGGAAAATTAAGCCAAATTAATTATGCTATTTACTTTAATGAAATGGGTATAGTTACTGATATTAAAACTTCGTCTTTAGAAGGTTCTTTATCTTTAGAAGAGATGAACCAACAGGGTATTTCAGACCCAATTAATATAAAATCTGATGATGATCAACCGAATAGTTCACGTCCGCCACAAGCCCCTGAAGAGTAATAATCGGAATAAAAATTTCAAAAAAACCTCGTCATTCTGCGAGGTTTTTATTTATTTAATTCGATAAATTATTACTGTGGAAATTATTAGTGATTAGCTATAGAAGCAATGATTGAAAAGATGATTAAAAAGTAAATAAAGAAAAGAATAACTGTACATATAATTCCAATTAATACATATTTCCAATACCCATGTAAATTTCTGATAGCTTCAGTAAAGTCTTCTCCTCTACCGAGGGCTGCTGCTAGACTAAATGCACTACCGGATTGAAAAAGTTTAACTCCGTTGATTATTACTGGAATACCAACAATAGCTGTAATTATACCTAAACAGCTAATTGCACCTATAACAATATTTACTACGCCAAAGATTTGTTGCATAACTCCAATAAATCTCAATTGGCTTTTTAACAATTCTGTTGATTTAATTAAAATAGTATCTGTATTATCTGTTAACATTTCCATTCCTATCACTACCAATTATTATATTTAAAAAAATGCAAGTCAGAATAACACGTTATTTACCTATGTCGAGGTAAATTTGTTTAAGAATTGTACATTGTTAACTTTTATATTAATCACATCATTCTAAGGTAAACCCCTGAAATAACGAAACGACTAGCTCCAACGTGCATTTGAGTAAGACAATTAAATGAAAAAATAGTACCACTGGGAATGATATTAGAAAAAGACTTTAAACATCTTAAAATTAGCTGCTTAATGCCTGATTGAGGCTAAAGTGTATTTACAATGAAGGTTTAAAGAGTGTAGATGAAGTTGTTCCAAGTATAATAATATTTTAATATAACCAACAAAGACAGTTTTAATCACCGGTATATCAATGAAATCAACCTTAAATAAATTTTCTATAGCTCCAATGCTCGATTGGACTGACAAACATTGTCGATATTTTCATCGAATATTAACTAAACAAACATTACTTTATACCGAAATGGTAACCACTGGCGCAATTTTATATGGTAAAGGAGACTATCTCGCTTTTAATGAACAGGAACAGCCAGTAAGTTTACAATTAGGTGGAAGTGATCCCATAGCGTTGGCTAAATGCGCTAAGTTGGCAGAGGAACGAGGATATAATGAGATTAACCTTAATGTAGGTTGCCCATCAGATCGCGTTCAAAATGGTATGTTTGGTGCTTGTTTAATGGGAAAAGCTGATTTAGTCGCAAATTGTATTGATGCCATGCAAAAAGAGGTAAATATACCTGTCACGGTAAAAACACGCATAGGTATTGATAACCAAGATAGTTATTCATTTTTATGTGAATTTATTGAAAAAGTGATGCCATATACCGATACATTTATTGTTCATGCTCGCAAAGCATGGCTTTCGGGGCTAAGCCCAAAAGAGAATCGAGAAGTACCACCACTTGATTATGAGCGAGTTTACCAGCTAAAGCGTGACTATCCGCAGTTAACTATTTCCATAAATGGTGGGATTAAAACCATTGAAGAAATCAAACATCATCTAAATTATGTTGATGGTGTCATGGTTGGGCGAGAAGCTTACCAAAATCCAATATTATTAACTCAGATTGATCAGCAAATTTTTGGAGATGATAAGCCAATTATCGATCCTATTGTCGCAATACAAACTCTTTATCCATATATTGAAACACAACTTAGTCAAGGCGGACAACTCAATCATATTATGCGACACACCTTAGGAATATTTAATGGTAGAAAAGGTGCAAAACAGTGGCGACGTTACCTTAGCGAAAATGCGCATAAACCAGGAGCGGGAATTGAAGTTGTTGAACACGCATTAACTTTCATTCAATAAAGAATTTTGTCTAGCTTAATTGGTCATGCGTCTGATTGCGCATGATTGATAAATCAGTATATACTAACGAACAATTTTACTTAGGGCTTTTCTTCTGTGCGTTTAAATCCAAGTCAACAACAAGCTGTGGAATATGTTTCGGGGCCATGCCTTGTATTGGCTGGTGCGGGTTCGGGCAAAACTCGGGTAATCATTAATAAAATAGCTTATCTAATTCGAGTCAAAGAGTATTTACCTCGTCATATCGTTGCCGTGACTTTTACTAATAAAGCTGCACGAGAAATGAAAGAACGTATTGCTCAATCGCTAAGTAAGCAAGAGGCAAGAGGTCTGAAAATTTCAACTTTTCATACTTTAGGCTTAGATATTGTTCGACGAGAACATAAACATCTTGGTATAAAATCTAATTTTTCATTATTTGACGACCACGACCAAATTGCTCTACTCAAAGAACTAACACAACAATGGTTCGATGGAGACAAAGATCTCATCAACCAATTACGCTCTACCATCTCAAATTGGAAGAATGATATCGTTGATTCGACAGTTGCAATGGCTAGGGCGCAAACCAACAAAGAAAAATTATTTGCTCACTGCTATCAACTTTACGAAAAACAACTTAAGTCTTGCAGTATATTAGATTTCGATGATCTAATCTTACTACCTACATTGTTACTAAAAACAAATGAAGAAGTTAGAGAAAAATGGCAAAACCGTATCCGCTACCTGCTTATTGATGAATATCAAGATACTAATACCAGCCAATATGAATTTATCAAATTATTAGTAGGTAGCCGCGCTAAATTTACGGTTGTTGGTGATGATGATCAGTCGATTTACTCATGGCGGGGGGCTCGTCCTAAAAATTTAATTCTACTAAAACAAGACTTTCCTAAGTTAGAAGTGATTAAATTAGAACAAAATTACCGATCATCAGGAAGAATTCTAAAAGTTGCTAACATCTTAATTGAAAACAATCCGCATATCTTTGAAAAAAAATTATTTTCAGAACTCAGTTATGGTGAACATTTAAAAGTGATCTCCGCCGACAATGAAGAACACGAAGCGGAAAAGGTTGTTAATGACTTGATTGGTCATCGTTTTGCTAATAATAGCCAATACGGTGAATATGCTATTTTATATCGCGGAAATCACCAGTCTCGCTTAATTGAAAAAATGCTAATGCAGTATCGAATACCTTACCGAATTTCTGGTGGGACATCTTTCTTCGCTCGCATTGAAATTAAAGACTTAATGGCATACCTTCGCCTATTAACCAACCCTGATGATGATAATGCTTTTATCCGCATTATTAATACACCAAAACGAGAAATAGGGCCAGCAACTATCCAAAAACTGGGTGAGTGGGCAAATCAACGTGGTGTAAGCTTATATCATGCAAGTCATGATATGGGGCTAACCGAATTATTATCAGGCAAAAGGATGGAAACCCTACATGCCTTTATCCATTGGTTCGATTCTCTAATAGAAAAATCACATTCCGAACCAATGGCCGCGATTCATGAATTATTACATGGGATTCACTACGAAAGTTGGATCTATGAAACGTCTACCTCACCAACAGCTGGGCAGATGCGAATGCGTAATGTTGAACAGTTAGTTAGCTGGCTGAATGAAATGTTACAGGGTGATGAAATAGACGAAGCATTAACGCTAGAACAAGCAGTAGCAAGATTTACGTTACGTGATATGTTAGAAAGAAATGAAACAGAAGAAGAGCTAGATCAAGTACAGTTAATGACATTACATGCTTCAAAAGGCCTCGAATTTCCTTATGTTTATTTAGTTGGTATGTCTGAAGGGGTATTACCTCATCAAACAAGTATTGATGAAGACAATATCGAAGAAGAGAGACGACTTGCTTATGTAGGCATAACTCGAGCCCAAAAAGAGCTAACCTTTTCATTCAGCCGGCAGAGAAAACAATTTGGTGAAACAGTTTATGTTGAACCAAGTCGCTTTTTACTCGAACTTCCACAAGACGATTTAGCTTGGCAAGATCAGCGTAATGAACTATCACCAGAAAAGAAAATGCAACAAGGTCAAAGCCGGTTAGCGATGCTAAAAGCGCAAATAGCTAGCGCAAAATAAATTATCTATATATCAAAAACAATTAACTACAGCTCAAATTATTAAACAAATTTATCGACATAACTGAAAAAAAGTTGAGGAACGGGGTTTTTGAGATCGAATAAATGAATATTTTTTCATTTTTTCTGATTATTAATATTGAATTTATTGCTGATAACGTCAAAATTGACGATATTTTGTCTATATAGATTGATAATCAATTAAAAAGCATTGACGGATCAAAATAGCTTTATATAATACTCAGCGTTTAATCACTAAATCCAATCGATGTCTCCTTAGCTCAGCTGGATAGAGCAACGGCCTTCTAAGCCGTAGGTCACAGGTTCGAATCCTGTAGGGGACGCCATTAAAATTAAATATAACTATAGGTTTAATGTTAAATATTTAAGTCTTGATTATCTTTATTTACATTTTGCGACACAGATTGTGATCACATCTAAAATTTGCACAAATGGATAGCATTCAAGTTATTATGTTATTTCAACCATTTTAACGTTTCTTACCCACCAAATTCTTTTAAGTTGTACTGTAGCAGATCAAGCTTTTTCATTTACATTTCATAAAGCGATGTTAGGTCAAAGCGAAAAAAGAATTGAGCTTGCTATTGCTTTATATACTCCAGAGCCGTCAAAGGGTGAATTAACGGCTTTCGGTTTAACAAAAGCTGATTATTAAGATAAGTATATAGAAATATGGCAAGATAATTTAAAAGCTTTTAGATTATTCAAGGTGATGTCTACTCAATGAGGTGCAAGCATGGGCAGCATAATAAGGCTTGATTACAATTGCCTTTCGTTGGTAGTGAAACTTAAGGATATTTGTGAAAATGAACGCATTTTTAATACATGAATTATATTCTTTAATACAATTTGGTAAAATTAACTCATTTTCGTGTTCTCCATGTACACTGGAATGAATTTTTTGAAAAAATTATTATGATAAAAATCGAAAATTTAATAGGATTATCGATAACTGAATTTTAATGTAAAAAATTTGACTTCAATACTACAGGTTATTTTGAAAGAGTAATGTAACTATCTAAATATTAATTACAAATTACTATGAGTAATAATGCCGATGAACTTATTGTTCATAATCTTTCCCAATTAGAAACTACCCCATATTTTATCCCAGATTAGGCAAATAACTTCACCAATAAACCAGTTATGCAATGTTGAGTTAAAATGAAAAAGGATATTCTGATTTAATTTGTCTGGACTTGATGAATTAATACCCAGTATCGTTTTGTCTTCTTAAACTTCTGAAATAAAAGTCGGATTAGTCAATTATGGTAAATAACTCGAAAAGGATAAAAATAGAAAAAACAATAATTAATGGAGTTAATTAAATGATTTATTTAAATGGAGTAGGTTTTTTTTTATTGTCACTATTTATGTTTTGGTGGGTTTATTTATTAGTTTTCGTAATTGGTCTAATAATTTTATGCTTCGCTAAAACCAAAATTATGCGAAGATTAGGTATTTTATTGATAATCACACCAATAGGTTGTTATATTTTTGCCTATTTATTATACGGATTTTTATCATTAATGTGGATTTGACCTATTTTAATTACCTTTTTCCTAAATAATAAAAAAGCGGAAGTCTATTTCCGCCTTTTTTATTAACAATAAAATATAATTAAAATTCGCTATTTACCTTTTGTATTTCTTTTCTCTTTTTTCGGTTTTTTATTTGATGATAACTGCAAAGCCTGTACACTTTGCACTAAGTCAGCCAATTGCGTAACAATTTGGTTTCCGGTATCACTTTCATCACCACCTAGTGTTTTATTGCGTATAAAATCAGCTTTGATTTGTTGCCAACGTTTAGTTTGTGTATCAGTTAATACGCCACGAATTTCAGCGAGTTTAAGAAGATTTTCTTCAGCACCATTAGTTAATAGTTGAGCTTCACCCAAATAGTGATCGTTGATGATTTGATTAAGTTCATCATCATTCATAACAGAAGAAACCTTCTCAGCAAGTTTATTCATGTTTCTATAACTACCTTGAAGTTTGAAAGGTGGTTCTGTACGGTATTTATCTGATTGAGCAGCACTAACGATGTATTGTTGGTTAACTTTGAATACCACTTCTCTAATTTTCAATAGGTGAGTAAGTACTGCAACAATTTCGCTGATTTCTGCTTGGCTGTAAGCATAACTTAATTCATTGCTATTAAGTGGCTTACCTTGTGCATGGTCAATGAGTTGATAAAGATCATTTAAGTCACGTAGCGCAAGTGGTGCTAAAATTGGATTTGAAGTTAAGCAGTTTTCAATATAACTTGAAGCAAAAACTTCATCCATACCACCAAGAACTTCACCTAAATTATAAATATCTGCACGGTTAGCCAACATATCTGGTATTTTGAATACTTCTCCTGATTCAGTATACGGGTTACCTGACATAATAACGCAGAATTTTTTACCTCGGAGATCATAGGTCTTAGTTTTTTCTTTCCAAACACCTTCTATCCGGCGTGAACCATCACATAGGGAGATGAATTTTTGTAAGAATTCCGGATTGGTGTGCTGTATATCATCAATATAAAGCATGACGTTATTTCCCATTTCAAGCGCTAGATTAAGTTTTACTAGCTCTTGTTTGGCAGTTGCATTCGGTGCTTGATTTGGATCGAAAGATAACACACTATGGCCTAAAGCCGGTCCGTTAATCTTCATAAAGATTAATCCAAGACGATTAGCAACATATTCCATTAATGTCGTTTTACCATAACCCGGTGGAGATATAAGCAGTAATAACCCCATTAAATCGGTACGTCTAGTTTCACCAACCGTTCCCATTTGTTTAGCTAAGTTATCACCAATGATAGGTAAGTAAACTTGATTAATGAGTTTGTTTCGCACAAACGAACTTAATGGTTTAGCCTTAAATTCCTCTAGATGTAGAAGATCACGTTGTTCATCGAGTACTTCCTGACGAAGACTTTGATAATGCTGAAACTCCGGAATAATAATTCTGGACTGTTTACGCATGCGACTAAAGAAATCATCAAGATTAATATTCAACACTCCCTGAATTATACTTGGATGATCGCCAAGTAAATCGTTGACGGAAATATCAAGCTCAAGCTCGCTAATTCCCAGCGTAATGCTACTTTCTTTATCTAACATACACAATACTAAAGCTTCAGCAATATAGTCTGATAGTTTTTGATATTGGGGTAGGGTACAAAGACCTTTAAACCAACTTTCGATTAGAATCCAGCGATCGGCAAGTCGTTTTTGAAGATTGCTTTGTGATTGGTTAAAATCACCCCACATATGAGATTCCTCGAGGCGGGCTTTTAAACCTTCAAATAGATAGTGGCCATATTTACTTAATGTAAATTCTTGTGGTGTTTCGGCTAATATATAACTTAAATATTCAGTTGCTTGTTTTACATGATACTGTTCATGTTGAATAGGGTACTTTTCTAAAAATTGGGTTAATTCAAAAGACATCTCTGTTTGAAGATTTCTTATACCTTCATCATGACCAAATAACGCCTGTATATCTTTACAAGTTTTGGCTCGCTCTGGCCATAATTTGGCAATATCACTCTTTTGATTATGATGCCAAAAAAGGATAGCTAAGCTTCGGGCTAAAGGGTTATAGCGTAATAGACCGGCCGCTTCACCTAGCGGGATCAGTTTGGCTAATATTTTTAATGCATCGTGATCGTGAATCCCTTTTTCATAGCCTTCACGATATCGCATTGACGCATAATCTCTTACTGTTTTAGCTAATACCTCAGGTTGGTTTGATTGATTTTTTAAATCGTCATAACTTAAATCATGCTCTTTTTTAAGCGCTGAATTAATTATTGAATATGCTAAATATTCACCACGGTAAACACTAGGCGATTCGGATTCTAATGAAATTGACCAGAAAGGTTTATAACTTTCTAATTTAGGGTGATTGATTCTTTCCTGATAATCAGTACCCGTTAATTGCAAATAAAGATGATCTTCTTTTGGTACAATGGTTAAATCAAGCTCTTGGGTGTTGACACTAAACTTATGTCTTGGCCCCAATTTGATTACATTTCCGCCAGATTCAAAGATTTCTGATTTATCTCGTAAGGCGCGTATTGATTGATCTCTGGCACTTTGGAAACGAGATTCAATATCATCCGCTTTGACATTATCAAAAAGTGCTCTTAATTTTTCGACAATTTCACGAATTTTTAAAGCTAAAGCGTCGGCAACAAAAAAAGCATTTAACTCATTTTGATCAGAAAATTTAGCCGTTCTTCTTGGTATACTATCTAAAATTCGATTGGCAGCCGTAAGTAACGCTTCTGTTCGTCTTGTTCTATCTTCAAGTAGTGATTGTTTGTGAGTTTCAAATGATTCTAATATCTCTTCCCGTTTAGCCAGAATATCATTAAGGAACTCTTCACTTTCACTAAATTGATTCTCAAGCTCTTCAAGTTGTACTAGAAGACGAGATAGCTCATCATCACATTTTTCAGGTGTTGTTGCCATACTCAAGGCATTGGCGATACTTTGGCCAAATAATTTAAATTGAGCACCAAATTGAGCGACCATTTCAACATTAGCTAAATTTTTTCGTTTTTGTTGGATTTTAGCTTTTGTTTGGTTAAGTTTTGCATAGACTTCAGCTATTGATTCTATGATTTTAGTTTGTAATGTGACATCATCAAATTTTAGGGTTGCTATCAATTGTGAAAGCATATCTAAATCAGTTGACATAGTTTCTGTTATTTCAACAGATTCAAGTAATTTTGCAACAGTATCTGCTTTGGTAATTTGTTGTTCAATATCGTCAATTTTTACATTGAATGGCTCTAATGCTTTATCACTTCCTAAAAACTCAGCAGTAGCTAATGAAACCTCAGCTTGTCTAGCTTTTAGTTTATTTTCCATTTCATCGATTTGGTCTAAATCAATGTATCGGTAAGTTCTTAATGTGACTAAACTGCCTAGTTGTAATTTTATTGCATTTAATGCATCAACAAATTCTTGTGTTTCTTGCCAGCTATCAGGGTAAAGCTTGGTTAATAAATCTTGTTGATTAGAAATTGCCTCACGCATAGCGCTTTCGGATTGACGTCGAATGCTTTCGACTTTTTCATACTCATCTATAACTAATTCACTCGTTTGTGAAATATTACGAAGAATAGGGGAGAATGATAGGTGTTTCTCGTCATTGAGCCAAAAGTAATTATCAAAGAGCCGTTTTGTATCTTCACTTAGTTTGCTATAGAGTTGTGAAGAGACTGCCTGGTTATCGATTTCGCGCGAGATAAAATACAGATCTGAAATTCCGCGAACAAGTTCAGCATTACCTATTTTTCCGAGGAAGCTATTATTTGTCGGTTGTTGTGCTGCATATTCATCACTATAAAAAGGAGTTTGCCAAATTTGCATTGGATGAACTCTAGTTGGCTCATCACTTTCTCCTTCAAAAACGACCATTCGACCATCTTCAAAAACGGCGTAGCCATGACCTAAAATTGGGTTATCTAGTTTGCGTTCAATCATATTATAATTGAACAGTGCTAGTCGCCCATTGCTTGGGTCATAGAAAATGTATAAAACATCTTCACCATTTGGTGAACGGCGAATTCGTCTGAAACGCATACCTGACATTGATTGGTCAAAAGTTTTATAATCTCCATTTTGTAAGTAGTATCCCCCAGGAAATATAATTCCATGATCTTCTGGAAGTTGAATACATGATTGACCAATAAAATCTATACGATGTACTTGCTGGGTTAGCGAGTTATAAACTAAATAGCGCCAATTGTCTTCGCGGTAAGGGAGAATTTTCAATAGGATTAATGAACCAACTTTTGCATATTCTATTTTAGCATCATTAATTGATTGATTTTTATCAACAACCTCTTCTCGATAAATTCCTAAACCATCATTAGTATTATTTTCACACTTTATTGTTAAGTCACCACCAATGGTTTCAACAAATACTGTATCAAGAACATTGATATGGGGAAATCGCCCATTAACAATATCTTCACGTGTTGTTTCGATCCATTCAAAATCGTAGGCAGGTGGTAGTGCGATATCTCGCTCACCTCGATTATCTATATACTCGATTGTTTTTTTATCGCTAGATATAGACCATCGAAATACACGAATATCACTAATTCGTTCTCCAATTTGAAAACTAGCAAGAAGTTTTCCATCACGTTCAACAAGCTGAAGTAACTGGGCATTTTTATAATAAGTATAAAGCTCATTAAAGTCTTGTATAAATCTATCTATATTTAAGAATGTATTTGAGAGATCAACCGGATCAGCTTCATAATTGTTATCACGTTCAACTAATTGATAAAGTGAAAATACATCTTCTATCTTGGTTTCTTTTTTTAATCCTAAATAGACGTTATAACCAAACAACAACCAATCACCAAAGCGAACAATATCTCGTGCTACACAGTTATTTTCCGTTCTAATACGAATACGGCTAATAATGGACATGTCACTTTTACCAAACTCAGATAGCCTTTCCTGATTTAGAGCTTCTGTCTTTTGATTAAGTTCTTGTCCTAAAGAGGTTAAACGTTTACGAAGAATTTCATAAGCTCCGCCTTCCGCGACTGCTTTATCAATTGATGTTTGTTGCTGATCTTGGGTTTCTGACATGTTTTACTCGTTGAAGATAATACTGAAATACCTAATGTTTTAGGTAGGAAATGAATCCTACCTAAAACTGATTACATTATAGATAAATGGCTATTCTGATAGTAACCTATTCATTCTCATTATTGGATGACAAAAATTGTTTTGCTAACGCTTTTAAATCAGTGTTTTGCAAAGTCTCTTTTATGTTTATGTTTTTGTCTCCCGATAAGCGAGATAGTACTGATTGTAATGCAGATTGTAGTACAGGGCTCTGATTAACAGTTCCTTCTATTGCTTTACCTACACTAATTGCTTTAGAGAAGCTATTAAAGAAGTTATCATTACCGCCTACAATTTCAATATTGGCTTTACTGAATGCCGCAGCAAGCACGTCAGCTTGTTCTCTAGCAATTTCTTTGTTAGCAGCAATAGCAGCCATGGCTTGTTCGAAACCTTTTTCAAGCGCTAAACGGAATTCCTCATGATTTTTCGATTGTTCATTCATCGTACCCATTGCTTGGAACTTATCTACTAAACCATTTGCCTCAGCAGTTAATTTTTCGCGAATTACTAACGCTTCTGCAAGACCTTGTTCTTTTGTTGCTGATGCTTTTGCGAATCCAATACGTTCATCACCACGAGCTTGAGCAGAAAGTTTTTCCTCAAGTACTTTAGCTTCAGTTAAACCTTGTTTTTCTACTGCAATTGCTTTGGCTTCAATAACTTTAGCTTCTGCTAAGCCTTTTTCTTGATTACCTTTCGCTTCAGCTAATAATGTCTCAGCTGTAATATTTGCTTTGACTAAACCTTCTTTTTCTTCTGCTTCTGCTCTTGCTTTACGTACTTTAGCTTCGGCAAGGCCTATTGCCGCTTCTTCGGCTTCTATACCCTGAGCTAATTGTTTTTTAGCTTCAGCTTGTTTAGCTGCAGCTTCTAATTCAGCTTGAGCCATCGTGCTGATTTCAATTGCGCGATGTTTAGATGATTGTTCATCTGCTTCAGCTTGTTTTACTTGTTTAACTAGCTCTTGTTCAGCTCTAGCTTCAGCTTCAATAATTGTTGTTTGTTTTTCACGATCTGCTCTTGAAACTTCACGAACTTCTTTAATGTTTTCCTCTTCAACTGCAACTGTTTTTTCAACTGCTACACGTTCACGAATAACATTAGCAATCTGTTTCTTTTCCTCTTCTACAACTTTGTCTTTCTCTATTCGTTGTAGTTCAACTTCACGTTCACGAGCAACAATTTCAAGTGAACGAGCTCGGATTACACGTTCTTCTTCAATCGCAATAGCTCTTAGGCGGTTATTCTGTGCAACTTCTACTTCACGTAAACGATTCTCTTCTCTCACTTCAATTTCTTGTTGGGTTTGAATTCTAGCTTGTTCAGCTTTCAAACGTTCTTCTTCTTGAACTTTTAATGTTTCAGCGGCTTCTCTAGCTCGAATAGTTTCAATTTCACGTTTTTGTCTAGCTTCAGCGTCAGCTTGTTGACGTTCTAATTCAAGTTTAGCTTCGATAGTTTCAGTATCTTTTTTCTTAAGAGCTAACTCTAGATCGCGTTCTCGCTTATTGGTTTCATCTTTATGTACAGCAGTTATAGCTGTAATTTTATTAATACCTTCAGCATCAAAAATATTATCTGGGTCGAGTGATTTAATTGGAGTTTGTTCTAAATAATCGATAGCAACATCTTCAAGGGCATAACCGTTAAGGTCTTTACCTATTACATCAATGATACGTTCACGGAAATTCATTCGATCTTCAAATAGCTTTGCAAGTTCAAATTGTTTACCTACGGTTTTCAATGCTTCTGAAAATTTAGCACTAAATAATGTGCTTACCGCTTGTTGGTCTGATGCACGATCTACACCGATTGATTTGGCAACTTTAAGAACATCTTCTGTTGTTTCATTAACGCGTAAATAGAAGGCTACGCAGATGTCAGCCCTAAGGTTATCTTGGCAAATTAAACCATCTTTACCTCTTCGTTCTACGTCAAAAGTGATCAAGGAAATTTTCATGAACTCTTTTTTGTAGATGATTGGATATACCAATGCACCAGTAAAATGAACTTTAGGTTTTGACGTCATGTCATTAACAATAAGCGCCGTACCTTGAGGAACCTTTATGTAAAATGCCTTAAATAATAGGAAGAATCCGACAATTACAAGGAATATACTTCCAACTATTACCAAAAAAAACATTATAGTATCACTGCTTAAAGACATATTTTTCAATTCTCCAAATTAACTTCTATTAGCCATTAAAATCTTTTAGGCTAATTATTTCATAACAATTTGTTGTTTCATCATACTGAAGGATTACGGCTTTATCACCGCGCTTGAATTGATAAGATTCATCACATCTTACCTCTAAAATAAGGCCCGCTCCTCCATCTTCACAGGTAGCTTGTCCTTTAGTTCTGGTTACGGTACTTGAGCGTATTTCGATAACTTGCCCTAACAATGATTTATGATTGTGGTTAATTATCAACTTTCTAAATAAAGGACGAAGTGGTTTAATAAAAAAAGCAGTTAAATAGACTGATAAAATAAATGAGATAATTAAAAGAGCTATCCCTGCTAAATAATAAAGAAATACAAAATCATACAAAGGTAGGATTAATAGACGAAAGGCAAAATAACAAATTGACCATCCAATTAAAGAGATCAATGTGATGATGAGAGTCATTGGTACTTCATTGAAGCCAAATTTCATTAATAAACCACCTAATCCAGTAGATGGAACATCACTATAAACATCATTGACACTGATATCAAAATCTAAACAGTCAACGCTTAATAGTCCTAATGCTGCAACAAACCAATATAAGATACAGATTGTTAACAATGCACTAAAGATAATTACGGGAAAAGAAAAAAATATTCCCCAAAACAGTTCCATTATATTCCCTTCATCTATCCAAACTAGTTTTAACTAATTAATTATTTTATAATTGTTTTTGCTATTCTAACTTAAAAATATCAAAACGCGAAAACTTTAATTCGATTGTTTTTCTTTTAATCTAGCTAAAATTGAAGCTGCATTATTATTGCCAGCTTTAATACCGGCCGCTTCTAATTTACTATCAAGCGAATCAGGATTTTCAGTTGCTGCTAATTCTTTTTTTGCTTCAAAAGTGGCAGCAGCTTTTTCTTGACGTTTTTTGATTCTATCTAATGAATCGAGTGCAGTATGCAATTTAGCTGTTGAACCACCGTAACGCTGTGCTACTGCAGATTGTGCTTTTTGGACACTTTCAGTAGCTTTAACTATATCAACTTGTTGTTTTAAATTACGAATATTGATTTCAGATTGTGAAATAGTTTGTCGTAAATTTTTAACACTTTCAGCAAAATAGTTAGCTTGCTTTTTGTTATTTTCATATTGATTTTCGAGTACCGAAAGTTTTTCCGCTACTTCCAAAGCTAACTCTTCATTGTTATTTTCAAGTGCTTTAATAGCATATGCTTCATATTCAGTTATTTGAGCTTTTGTTGATTCAACTTGTTTCTCTGCTAATTTTTGTTCTGCTAGAATATTAGCTAATGATTCTTTAGCTTGTCTTAATTCTTCATCAGCATCTCTAATTTCTTGGTCTAATATACGTAACGCTTGAGAATCAATTATTGATTCGCCAACTTCATTTATTCCACCACGTAATGCTGTTACTAATTTTTTGAAGATAACCATATTTAACTCCTTCTATAACTTTTCGCTTTAACTATTCAATATTAAAGAAATGCTCATAAGCTTCAGTCGCTTTGATCACATTGTCTGATAACATTTCGAGTTCATAAATAATATCGTTTAAGGTTGAGGATGAACTAAGTGCACCATACATAATGTAATTGATTTCTCCATCTCCTGTTTTTTCAATTGCTATAGTTGATAAAGCAAATAGTTTTCTAGCAGACAGAATTTCTTCATTAAATGATGAAGGATTTTTGATTAGTGAAACTGGCCAAAGTAGTGCTTCTACAATAATTTGCTGATTTGAAACGCTTAAAAAAAGTGGTAAATCACCATAGTCATGCATAATGATATGTAAACAAGCATCGACACCATCAATTATTTCAATACTTGCAGAACCTTGTTTGATTAAATCAGTTTGATTTAATTCTTGGAAAAGGTCATTAATTTTCCAGATTTCTTTATTTTTCATTTCATTGTTTTCCTTCACATGGTACAAAAAAGATTTATTTTCTACAGCTGGTTGACGAAATTTTTTTTCGATTTCAAGTAACTCAGCAGTATTTTCAGGCAAAATCCAAACTTCTTTTTTTATCAACCCCTGTTCTCTTAAACGTTGTCGGTATTGTTGTTGATAAAATGCTGAGCTTTTAGCTTCTTTGGTTTTTTTCATAAATTTTGGTTATTCTTTAATTTTTTATAGAACTTATATTAGCATAATTTTATCACATGTAAATATTACATGTGATATTTTTTTATCAATTTATTGATGCTAAATTTACTTTAATTTTAATAAAAAACCAAACACCTTTAGGGAGGTTTTATAGAAGACTATAGAATAAATAACCCGCATGATGCGGGTTATTTATTTGAAAAAATGATATATCATTCTAGAAATCAACATCTAAACCTAATTGGAATGTTCTGCCTGGAGCAGTAAACATGTTTAGATATTTATGATCTGATGTGCTGTATAATTTATTATTACTTAGATAATCCCAATATTTTTGATCGGTAAGATTATAAACTCCACCATTCAATTTAACATTCTTAGTAATATTAATATAACCAGTTAAATCAATAATGCCATAACCGGCGATTCTAAAATAGTCATCTTTAGAATTAGGAAGTGGTCTACCATCATTACCATAAGATTCTCTAGATGTCGCTTCGGCTTTTTTACCTTTTTGGAATGTTGCTGTAACAGCCACACCATAAAATTTATTCGGATCATCCCACGCTAAACCGACAACACTTTTCATTGGTGCTATTGAATCCATTTCAATATATTTATCACCTAAATAGCTTGATTTTGATTTGCCTTGGTTATAACCAATTGCAAATTTAGCGCTTAAGCCATTAGCAGATTCTACCCATTTGCCGATATTGAATTCACTGCTCAATTCAGCACCATAGATGTATGCCTTATCACGATTTTCTGCTTGATAAACAATTCGGTTACCTGTTCCGACAAAGTTCTTTCTATAACGTGTATAAGCGATGAAATTTTTATATTTATTATAAAAAGCTGAAGATGTTAAAGTTACACCTGAAACAGGATGTCCTTTCAAACCTAATTCAAAATTGTCACTGGTTTCAGTGTTAAGATTTGAATCACCAACAAGTACATACATATTGCTATGCGCTAAATAAGATCCATATAATTGGTTCTGATTTGGCATTTGTGCGGAACGTTTGTATTGTAAATAAGCAGTGAAGTCAGGATTAATATCATACATAAATGACATAGAAGGTAAAACTTGGAAATCACTATTGCTACTATATTGTTTACCTAACTGGCTACCATTGATGTTTGTTACAGCCATATTTTCTAAATTACGAGGTTTAGTATTTTGGTAAATAACTCTAACACCAGGTACTAGATAGAAATTATTACTACCTTTAATATTAAAACTAATTCTGTCTTCGAGGAATCCCCCTAATTGATAACTTCGACTATCTGCTTGGGGTTTAGTGTAATCTCCGTCTGGAAATATTCTACCATTTTGAGATTGGGCTGAAGTAAAGAATGGTGATTCATCTTCACTCCATTTACCATTTAAACCAGCGCTAATTTTCTGATTTTCATAGTTTTTAACTAAAGTAGTAATAAAATTATAAGTTTTTGTATTGTAATTTGTTTGAGTATTAAAATTACCTTTAGTTGTATGTCTAATATCGGTACTATCATAGACATTGGTTCGTTGATAATTTAATTGAGTAGTTAAACTATCAATCCAGCTTATAGCAGTTGGTTTCCATTGATCTTTAATCGCAAGATTAAAGCGATTGTTTTTGCTTCTTTGATGATCAAGTGACTCAACTTTTTTACCGTATTTATCCCAAGTATCATAATGAGAATTTTTGGTTTTATTATTGTAATCAACTGTTGTATTAATTAAATGTTCTTCTGTCATTTGCCAGCCAAAACCAGCTAAAATCGAGTTGGAGTGCCAGTTTTCTGGATAACTACTTATTGAGTCTCCATTATTACGTGTTTGCTGGCCATCGCGTCGACTTAAAACCAAAATACCATTTAGATAATCATCACCACCAGCCATAGTTAAGCCCTGGTGGAAACTTCTATCTGAACTATCATAGTTATTTTGATAACCAAAGTAGGTCGTTTTACCCGGATAGAGGTAATAACTTGCCGATTTAGTTTGGAATGAAACTGAGCCACCTAGAGCATTATTTGCATTACTAACCGATGTCGCTCCTGATTGAATATCAACTTTATTGTACATATAGGTATCAATATAATCTCGGCCAATACCGTAAGATCCAAACCCAGCTCGTCCAACAGAGTTAACCCGACCTTGAGCTATTGGTAAAGGCATACCATCAATATCGATTGACACGCGGTTAGCATCTAAACCACGAATATTGTATCCAGTAAACCCACCACGGTCCCAACTACTTTTACCACTACCTGAACCTGAAATACTTCCTGGGGCAGAAATTAGAGGTTGATAACGCATTATAGTACCAAAATTAGTACCTCCATCACGGCGAATATCTTGCTCAGAAATTTCAGTATTCATTCCCGGATTTTTTGTTGCTTCATGAGCTGTTACAGTAATAGTATCAATGTCTTTTTCATCATTATGTTTATCAGTAGCGAAAGTAGGTAGTGCTAATGTTAAACCTATTGCTAATGAACTTGTCTTTTTTAAATATTTAAAATTCACATTTTTATCCTTTCAAACTTAATATGTTTAATGCGCGCATTTATTGCTTCAATTAATAAAAATATTATTAAAATAGTTTATTCAGGGTAAAAGCTTTGGAAAAGCAATTTTGCTGCTTCATCAACTCTTGGCCCGATTCCAAATAAGTAACTATCATCTATAACCGTAATACGATTATTTTTAAATGCACTCGTTTCAGTAATACCTGGAATAGTATTGACTTTGTCTAAACCACCTAATTGATCAATCGAATATTTATTTAAAATGATAACTTCTGGATTGATAGCTATAATTGATTCTGCAGTGTAACTTTTGAAACTATTATGCGTTGCCAAATTTTCACCACCAGCGATATTAATTAATGCATCAATTGTAGTATTTTTACCTGCTACAGAATTGGAACCACTCATACTCATTAGGGATAAAACTTTTGTTTTTTGTGGGTGAGTTGCGATTTTGGCTTGAATGTCGGCAAGATTGGCTTTAATTCTATTGATTAATTTTTCGCCTTCTTCTTGTTTATTTAATTTAGATGCAATTTTATTGATATTTTCGTATAACAGTTCAATTGTACCAGGTACACGCCTTAATGCTAATACATCTACTTTTGACTCAGAAACTTTTTCGATGACATTATCAGGTTCTACATCATTTAATGTTATAAACAAGGTTGGTCTAAGCGATAAAACACCTTCAATATTTAATAATTTCCAATAACCGATTTGTGGCAATTGTTTAACTTTCTCAGGATAACTGCTTGTTTTATCAACACCTACGACATCATCTCCAGCACCTAGTGCGAATACAATTTCAGTAAGAGATCCTCCAGCAATAACAATTCTTTCATTTGCTGAACTATAATTGAGAAGACTGTTGATACTAAATAATAGTAAAAATAGGCTAATCCTTTTTATAAAATTTTTCTTCATGATTTAATTTACCTACCATGGTTTTCAATTTTGGAAGAATAATATAGTGAAAATGATAACCATTATCAACATAAAATATTGGGGGATTTAATAGTAAAGCATTAGAAACTGAATCAAGCATAAATGATAAATTAAAATTTATTTAAATAAATAGTAATGTTATAACAAATTATTACAAAAATAATATATTGATATTTTGGGGGATATGAAAATTAGAATGATATCTTGTAGGGAAATTTTGGTCCTTTTTATTTCTGTTTCAGTTTATTTAACTTAAATATAATTTTACTCATATTTTCATAGAGTAATTCTATTTTACCAGCTTCACATTTTGCACTTAATCATCAAGTTTTGATTGATTAAATAACTTAAGAAAATTATCGATTATGCTAAATATTATAAGGAATTAAGAAATAAAATTGACTTAAAATTACCGAAATATCAATACAAGATAAGCGTTTATTTGGGGAAACAATAATGTTATCCATAGTAATTTCATCTTTAGCAAAATCTGTAAATACAATTTGTATAAAGGTTCCACGAGTTACTAATCAATACAATAAATCGATCAGCATTATTAAAAAAAGGTTTTTATTTGCTAATTTTTTATGAAAATACTAGCGTTTAGTTTGAAAACTGAGCACTGATGAATCCCCTAATGATTTTGGTAAAAATCATTAAGTTAAGGTGGATACACATCTTGTCATATGATCAAATGGTTTCGCGAAAAATCAATAATCAGACAACAAGATGTGCGAACTCGATATTTTACACGACTCTCTTTACCAATTCTGCCCCGAATTACACTTAAAACGACTCAACAGCTTAACGTTGG
>NZ_JAFNNA010000009.1:0-105117 GCF_026536965.1 Gilliamella sp. B2911
AGTATAGTGATTGGAAAAACACGATGCAACACTTTTTTTCGCTCATTTACGTTAACTTTTGTAAATAGGATCTAAAAAGGATCTGAAAGTTAACCGGTTAATTTTTGTTTTAATTAAATATATTTCAATTACAAATCTTTAAAATCAGAGCGATTGATCCTCAAAAATTTTATTTTAGGGCTTTGAATTAGAAATTTAGTGATTTGGATCATTTAATAATTTTTAAGTGAAATTTAGAACCCCTAAAAACCCCACTCCTCAACTTTTTTTGAGATAAAATACCTCAAAAATAAACCCGCCGAGGCGGGTAATTCAAACGTCGCTTAGCCGCAAAATCGCTTTTTTTATGGCTAAACGACGTTGACTCCTTGAGTCAGCTTACTTTTAATGACTCAACACTATTTTTTATCACCCCCACCCCCGGTCTAAGGATTAAGGACGAAGAAATAAAAACTAAGGATAGGTGCAAAGTCCGGAGTTGTTGCTGAGGATGGAGTACCAACCCACGATACCGCTGTCTGTGCTCACGCGAAACTGGGAACTACTATTCCGGTCACTAGTCCAGTGCCAATCGCCGTAGAAGCCAACGCCTGAATAGCCATACATATTACCCCACTCCGAGAAAAAGCCAGAACCTATATGACGCATGTAACCATTATGGGGTGCGGAAGGGGTGGCGGTGACTAAACCACGACAGTCAGAATTGGCGGCAGGACAAGATGCGTTGGTTAAATCCTTTACCTTAACAAGACGATAACCAAGACTATTACACCAAGATAAGATTTGAGGATAATAGCCCCGCTTAAAACCACGGTGGACGAACCACTGCTTCAAAGTAAAACCATATTTGACAACAGGAGTACCATTACTATCACGACCGACCAACTCGAAGGTCTGAGGCAAAGTAGGTTTAGAAATAGGAATAGGACTGTCTGAATTATGCTGGGATGTGGTAGCGTAAGGACCACTTAAAGTAACGCGTACGCTTGTAGCAGTAGGATTAGACATAGTAGCAGTGATACCTCCATGAGAAACAGGAGACCAAGACAATGGCTGACTTACACCACTAATGAGTAAATCAAAGTACAATCCATTAAGACCAGTTGTAGGAAAGTTTCTACCGTAAAGTGACGGAGAAGTTGACTGAGGGATAAAACCATTAGCTGGGTCCCACATTGAAGCTGGGCCAGCATATTGACCTGTACTATAGTACATATCCGGTCTGGTAAAACAAACCACCGCCCCAGCCTTAGGATTGACGTAATAAATCTCACTACGGGCACTGAAAGTACTACGATTAGGAAATCCGTAACGAGTAGATAATGTACCGTTAGTACTGGATAACTTAATCCTATAAGGTGCGTTACAAATTGTTAGCACGGAATTACGTGATACTGACTGATTGTTTTTATCGACAATAGATAAACTCAAAGAACCTGTAGCACTAACGCCAGAATCTCCATCATCATCCCCCCAATAATTATTAGGAGGACCGATAAGTGTACTTAAATCGACTGAATTAGTATCAGTAGGAACGAACATACGAATATCAGCAAAACTCTGACCCGCAACCGGTAAGACGATTGGGGTTGTAGATGATGAATTGTTAGAAGGCGTGTAATTAGCTCCGTCAGATAGAGTAATCCCAAGCAGACCGTTAGTATCAACAACACGAGTACGACCACCGTCGAAAGTCAGATAAGGTGCACTACCCTGTATCGCATTCCTAGTTGTCTGTGAAGTTAATGCATGACTGGAAAAAGGAAGGAAAAGAGCCACGAAAAAAACAATCTGCCGGGATAATTGGGAAAAGGATCGAAAACAGGATCCGGAAAACGATCGGAAAAAAGATCGAGAAGAGGATCGCGGAAGCGATCGCGCGAAAATTCGCAGAATTTCACTTGATTGAGTGGAAAAATAAGTTTCAGTGAAAAATTTAAACTGGGTGTTGGACTTAGACGAATTTAAAAGATAGGTTGGCCAGGTTGCCTGTTGCCTGTTGCCTGTTGAAAATTATAATGCATTTTAGACTACCTTGTCAAGTAATTTTTTGATTTATTTGTGATTTTATACTTTTATATCAAATTTTAGCCTTGTAACTAAAACCGTATAAAAAGTATAGTGATTGGAAAAACACGATGCAACACTTTTTTTCACTCATTTACGTTAACTTTTGTAAATAGGATCTAAAAAGGATCTGAAAGTTAACTGATTAGATTTTGTTTTAATTAAATATATTTCAATTACAAATCTTTAAAATTAGAGCGATTGATCCTGAAAATTTTATTTTAGGGCTTAAAACAAGAATTTTGATCATTTAATAATTTTTAAGTGAAATTTAGAACCCCAAAAACCCCGCTCCTCAACTTTTTTTGCGATAAAAACCTCAAACCGCGGGTAATTCAAACGTCGCTAAGCCGCTTAATCGCTTATTACGATTTCTTCGACTATTTAATTTTTAAATACATATCCTCTCCCTTTACGAAAGGATTTTATGCAATAACTTATCTGATCATATTTCATCCATTCGTAAGTCTGAATTTTTTCTAAATGATAGTTATGATCTTTTACTACATTTCTATTTTAATTAGTTTTTGTTCGTTTTATAATCAATCCCCTCAACTTCTTACAATCTTCGATTTTTAATAAAAACAATGTGTTAATTAAGAGTAAATTTTCAACGCAAGGGAGTATTAACATGAATGATGGGTTAAAACTAGAAAAAATAAAAGCCTTATTTGAAAAACTTGAATTACCCGATTTTAATAGCTCATCAATAATTTATGGTTCTATCCACCCAAAACTTTGGAGATTTGCACTTTTTCAGGGCGCAGCCGCTTTTGATATTAAACACTACCTTATTTATTTTAATTCCGATGAAATTATTTTAATTGGCTTAACTCTCGGTGCAGATTTAACGAATGATGTTATTCGAATACCAATGACGTCAATTTCAAATTTCAAGTTCAAGAAAGGCTGGATTACCAGCAAATTTGAATTTACTATGGCTGGAAACAAAAGGTATCCATTTATAGTACCTAATTTTGTGTTCATCGCAAAATGGCAAAAGCCAAATTTAACCCATATTGTTTCCACCTATTTTAATCAATAATTAACTCAATTATCTTTTACCTATATGATGAAGCATAATTACCTAATATATTGTATTATTGGGTAATTTGATTTCATTTTTTACGTTTAATGTGTGATGCAGTCCTTGCCCGCATCGGAAATCCGTGAATTTGATTATAGTGCTTAGCGTTTTATAAAAAGTCCGTATATGTTCTAACTTGCATATTTCTGTTTTCTAGTTTAATTTATCGTCACTAACCCATTCACTTTTTGAGATGAGACATGACGATATCATTTAAAGAGCAGCAACAACGGATCAATTTTGTTAAACAATTTTTTGCTGAGCAATTAGCTAATAATTTATCACTAATTGAAGTTCAAGCCCCACTTTTAAGTCAAATTGGTGATGGTGTTCAGGATAATTTATCTGGAACTGAGAAGGCGGTTCAGGTTAATATTAAGAGTATTCCTGATGCACAATTTGAAGTGGTTCATTCACTCGCTAAATGGAAACGCAAAATCTTGAGCCAACATAATTTTCCAGTTGGTGAAGGTATTTATACCAATATGAAAGCACTTCGCCCTGATGAAGATAAGCTCTCCCCTATTCATTCTGTTTATGTCGATCAATGGGATTGGGAAAAAGTGATTCGTCCTGAAGATCGCAATCTTGCTTATTTAAAACAGACGGTAGAGAAGATTTATAGTGCCATTAA
The DNA here is from genome assembly GCF_026536965.1 of Gilliamella sp. B2911. Lineage (NCBI taxonomy): Bacteria > Pseudomonadati > Pseudomonadota > Gammaproteobacteria > Orbales > Orbaceae > Gilliamella > Gilliamella sp. B2911. The sequence goes on from NZ_JAFNNA010000009.1 coordinate 3,789, forward strand.
GGCTACAGAAAAAGTGGTTTCAGAAAAATATCATCTTTCTTGTTTTTTACCAGAGTCGATCACTTTTATGGATAGTGAGCAGTTATTAAAACGTTATCCTAATTTGTCACCAAAAGAGCGCGAAAACGCGATTACTAAAGAGTTAGGCGCAGTATTTTTAATCGGTATTGGCGGTGATTTGTCAAATAAAGAAAAACACGATGTGCGCGCCCCTGATTATGATGATTGGAGTAGCGATAATGAGATGGGTTCTAAAGGATTAAATGGTGATATTTTAGTTTGGAATCCAGTTTTAAATAGTGGTTTTGAAATTTCGTCAATGGGTATTCGCGTCGATCCTGAGACGTTAAAGCGTCAATTAAAATTAACCAATAATGAAGATCGCCTGCAATATGCTTGGCATAAAGCATTAGCTAATGGTGATTTTTTACAGACAATTGGTGGCGGGATTGGACAATCTCGACTAACTATGTTGCTTTTACAACAACATCATATTGGGCAAGTCCAAGCAAGTGTTTGGGATGATGTAACCAAGCAAAACTATCAACAACTTTTATAATTCATGCTCAGCATGTTTTATCTAAACTGGTAAAACATGCTGTTTACTAGTCACTTTTATCTAATGCCATTTGCCAAAAATTTATTTCCAGTTGCGTCGCTTGCTTAAATATTTGGCTTAATTGTTTAAATCGGTTTTCACTAATATTAAGTAATTGTCCTTCTATCCAAGCAATTTCTTTTTGTACTGCTTGTTGAAACTCCTTACTGGCATACATCTCAATCCAAGAGCGATATGGGTTGTTTTCGTTCCAACCTTGAATCCAATTAGCAATCATGCCATACCCAATTAAACAGGGCGCCATCGCTATGTGTATATCTAATATATCGCCGTGTAATCCTATATCAAGCACATAACGTGTATAATCACTATTGGCTTTGGCTTCCTTTAATGTGCTTAGTTCATATTCAGATATGTGCCATTTTTTGCAATATTCAATATGCAGATCAAGTTCAACTTCAACAATGGTTTTTAAACTCTCTAATGATTGCCGAATTTGAGCAATATCGTGACTTTTATATACTGCAAGTCCCCAAGCTCGGGAAAAGTTGATTAAAAAAAGATAATCTTGTTTCAGGTAGTATTGAAAACAGGTTAAGTCTAATGTGCCTTTTCCTAATTGTTGAACAAAATCATGTTGAATATAGTGTTTCCACTCGCTTGATTCAATCAGTGAGTTAAATGATGGCATAATGACTCCTTTTTTGACAAATTCGCTATAAGGAGTTAAACAGATTTCTATAATAGACGTGTTTTAAACTCCCTTCGTCGGTATTAACCGAATCAGGTTCAACGGGTATAATCTCAGCCTATAGCACCCCGGTTAAACAAATTATAAAATTTATAAAATGGTTACTTAAATTTCTCTTTATTCTGCTTTTTGTTCAGTTTCCTGAGATTCGGTAGAAGTCGGCTCTGGAGTTTGAACTTTTTCTACTGGTGCCGAAGCTGGCGTTTGAACTGGAGCGTTACTAGGGCTGTCGCTCTCGACAGGTTGTGGTGTGATTTCAACAGGTGTTTCAGGCTCATCTTTAACTGATTTTGATGATGGTGTACGAATATAAACAATGCTTTGTTTACCTCGATCACATGATCCAACGATTTTACCTTCAATATTTTGTTCACCTTGAGGAACAAGTTTTAATTGGAAGCTATTTTCATTAACACCGTTATTTTTAATTTTTTCGGCGATATTTGCACTAATTTCGTCACAATTGGACGCAGATGCAATAACTGGGAGACCTAATAATAAAACTACTGCTAACTTTTTCATGATCTTTCCTTAAGATTATCGAGTAACTGATGCATTATAAAACGATTGTTTAAACTGTCCATATCGTTTTGAATAACGCTGCAAATAAATTTTATCAATAGATTTGAAAAAGCTAGCTTAGTATAGATTTTTTAGTTAATTCTGCTCTTGGTGTTGGTTTTCGAGTAATTTTAATTTATCTAGAACCCATGAGCGAATATCGGATAATTCGGCTTCAGATAATTGATTTACAAAGTCTCTTTTTGCGTGGAGTTGTTTGCGATCTTCTTCAGTCAAAACCACACCTTTTAAATTTAATAATACCTCTTTACGGTACATTGAGTAGATAAAATCTTTTATCAAATCATCGGAAAGATTAATATCAGCCATGGTGATTTCCTTATTTTATAAAACTCATTTGTTAATCATCAAATTTAGTTAATCTTTATATAAATAACATTCTGATAGATTTTGAAGATGAATCCAGCCTAAAAAATAGGCTGACTTTTACTATAGTCTAATCACTATTAGATAACAATAGTAAATCGATAAATTAAATTAATTGATTAAATTATTCACTTTATTATTTGATAAGTATTTAACAAACCTGTTGATAACTCAATAACAATATAATAATTAATAAGTTATATGCAAGGTTAATTTTTAATCTTCTCTGATTTCTCAATTTTTGAGTAACCATTATCTAGCCTATTTCACAAAAATTGTGATTATAAAAAAATACAGCATATATTATGCTGTATAAAGAAAATATAAGGGAGTTAAAACAAGAATTTATAAAGCAGTAATAAACGCGGTTAAACCAAATAATACTCCTGGAAAATTAGCTATTGCAATTGGCCAATCCTTTTTTTGTCGTAATAAGCCATAACAGACCCATAATGAGCAGTTAATTGCTGCCGCTAAAGGTTGAGTTGGATTAGCTTTAAATCCATGAAGATTGTCGATAATTTGTGGGATATACGATACGTACATTCCTAATGATGCAAGTGTTGCGATAACACCCAAATAGTGAAAAGCTTTTGGAGAAAGATTCAAAATCAGCCTACCTGCTTATATATGAAAGGAGCAAATAATCTAACATATATAACAAGTGAGTTAAATATTGGTGTACCGTGGTTTCAGATAATATTTTGTAAATAAAATGATAAGATTTTTTATGTGAATCTATTTTAAGTAATCGGATATGGTTTTTAATAATAAATGTTATTGCTACGAAGGCCTTATATCAAACGCAAATTGTTATATCAAATGATGTAGCTAATAAGGCATAAAAACCGCGATTTTTTGATAGTTTTGTGATTATTTAGCTGAGATTCAATCCAATAATGAGATTTGAAGTTTACCGATTAACCCTGCCTTGTTTGTCTGGGCAGTTATGATCTATTTATTAACGCCAAATACCTGTTAGAACAATCAATAAAAACTTAGTTCGCTTTATCTCATCAAATCTTTTGCAAAATGACCATAACTTAAACGTATAGCGCCAACTCGATCCCCAAAGTCAGTGCCTTGTGACACTATTATATGCTTTGCTAGTAATTGATTTAAAATAGCCAACTCCTGCGCCTGACTGCTAACGGGCAAATGGGCATATAGATGAAAACCGCCTGTGGGTATCTGGTAATTGATGTCACCTTTAAAATAGTCATCAAGCCAATCTACTAGTTGGTTAGCCTTCTGTTTTAATTGCTGGCATAACCATTCTTGATGGGATTGGTAGTGATGAGTCAAATATTCTTCAGCTAAAAGTTGCGGTAATATACTTAATCCTGAGTCAATGTGATGCCTTATATTGGCTAGTTTTTCGATAATTTCTTTCGGAGCAATCATCCAACCAATACGTATGTTGCGACCAATATATTTGGATAATGATCCTAAATAGATAACTTGATTACTGGTATCATATTTTTTTATCGGGTCGATATGACTCTTTTGCTCAAAAGTTAACCCACTATAAGCATCATCCTCAACAATACCAATACACTGCTTTCGACAAAATGCCAATATCTGTTTTTTTCGATGATTACTCATCACACATCCCGTTGGATTTTGAAATATTGGATTTAGAAATAACCATTTAATTTGCCGTTCTAAACTGACTTTTTGTAAACTCTCTAAGGTTATCCCTTCAGCATCACACTCAATACCATATAACCGCAAACCTGCTGCTTGAAATAGTGGTAATGAATAGAAATATGAAGGTGATTCAATGCCTATTGCATCGCCAGGTTTTAATAATCCTTGAGTAATTAAAAAGAGGGATTGCTGCGTTCCTGAGGTTATTAAAATTTGATCGGGATCAACCCTCATGCCAAATTGGTTCAACATATAATTGGCGATCTGCACTTTGAGTGTGGGTAGACCCAATTGCAATGTGTCGCTTTGCTTTTCATAAGCAACCATTTCATGAGAGGTGATATTGGGTAACATTAATTTGGGCATCATATGAGTTGGTAAATCGCCATTAGCCAAATCACAGATGTTCGCCATTTGCTGACGAGTCTGAAATACTTTTTGTTGATATACACTTTTGCGATTTTGATAGAAATGGGCTGGCAGTCGCCAGTTAATGGTGGAGTAAGCTTGAAGCCCCCATTTTTGATCATTAATAAAGGTTCCACTACCCTGCTTACGAACCAATATATTTCTTTCAGTTAAGATATCTAGCGCATGGACAATAGTTGAGCGGTTAACGTGCAGATTTTTAGCTAACTCTCGCTCTGATGGTAATCTCTCACCCGCTATTAATACCCCTTGTTCAATGTAGTTTTCAATCAACTGGACCACTTTTTTAAATAGTGCTCCGTCAAAAGCCGCTAATTTTTGTTTATTCCACATCGTCTATCAATTTTTTGATTTATGCATAATTGGATGGGTTAATTATAGTCCAATTGGCTGTTTATTGAAGCAATTTTATTTTGAATAATACTTTATTTAATTAGGAGTAATCATGAAAACAGGTACACAAACAGTAAAACGTGGCATGGCACAGATGCAAAAAGGCGGTGTGATTATGGATGTAGTTAATGCCGAACAAGCAAAAATTGCTGAGCAAGCAGGTGCAGTGGCTGTAATGGCTTTAGAACGTGTTCCCTCTGATATACGCGCTGCTGGAGGCGTAGCACGAATGGCTGATCCAACAATCGTTGAAGAAGTGATGAAAGCAGTCACCATACCTGTTATGGCAAAAGCACGAATCGGTCATATCGTTGAGGCACGCATTTTGGAGTCCATGGGCGTCGATTATATTGATGAAAGCGAAGTGCTGACACCAGCGGATGAACAATATCATTTATTGAAAGATGAATTTACCGTACCTTTTGTTTGTGGTTGTCGTGACTTAGGCGAAGCACTGCGTCGAATTGGTGAAGGTGCTTCGATGCTACGCACCAAAGGTGAACCAGGAACAGGTAATATTGTAGAAGCAGTAAGGCATATGCGCCGAGTAAATGAACAAATTCGTTTAGTTGTTGGTAAATCAAAAGATGAGTTGATGACATTTGCTAAAGAGATTGGTGCACCTTATGAGTTGATATTACAAATCAAACAACTGGGTAAACTACCGGTTGTTAATTTTGCTGCTGGTGGCATTGCTACGCCTGCTGATGCTGCATTGATGATGCAACTTGGTGCCGATGGTGTGTTTGTTGGTTCAGGTATTTTTAAATCGCAAAATCCGGAAAAATTCGCTAAAGCAATCGTTCAAGCAACAACATATTTTGACGATTATCCAAGATTAGCTGAACTTTCAAAAGGATTAGGTGAAGCGATGAAAGGTATCGAAATCAGTAAATTAAGCGAATCTGAAAGAATGCAGGAGCGAGGTTGGTAATGAGCTCAAAAGCAAGTAAAACCATTGGTGTGCTTAATTTACAAGGTGCAGTGACTGAACATTTAAATATGCTTGCAACTATTGATTTAGTCATCCCAATTGCAGTAAAAAAGGCCGAGGAATTGCGTCAAGTTGATGGTTTAATTATTCCGGGTGGTGAATCAACTGCAATAAGTCGTTTAATTCGGCAAAATGGCTTATTTGAACCAATCCAAGAGTTTGCCAAGCAAGGTAAAGGGATCTTTGGTACCTGCGCGGGTTTGGTGCTTTGCGGTAATGAAACAAGCCATAGCGAAGTTGAACAACTGGGGTTGATGGATATTGTGGTTGAACGTAATGGATTTGGTCGGCAAATTGCTAGCTTTGAGACGATGTTAGATATTGCACCTATTGGCCAGCAAGTTCCAGCTGTTTTTATCCGAGCGCCCTATATTGCTAGGGCGGGCAAGCAAGTCACACAACTTGCTTTTATTGATAATCATTGCGTAATGGCAGAGCAAGATAATATTTTAGTCTGCTCATTCCATCCCGAACTAACGACCGATAACCGCATAATGCGCTATTTTATTGAAAAATGCTGATTGTTTTTCTCTTATATAAAAAGATATTCGATTATAGGCACTAATTATTGGTGCCTTTTTCTCCTCAAAAACCCCGTTCCTCAACTTTTTTTTCTATTTTTTAAGTTATTCCTAACTTATTTCTGATTTTAATGTATTTGAAGGGAATAAATGGATAAATAAAAAAGTAAATTTAGTTTATTTGATTATTGGTACTAATTATTGGTGCTTTTTATCCTCAAAAACCCCGCTCCTCAACTTTTTTTCTATTTTTAAGTTATTCCTGACTTATTTCTGATTTTAATGTATTTGAAGGGAATAAATCGGATAAATAAAAAAGTAAATTTAGTTTATTTGATTATTGGCACTAATTATTGGTGCTTTTTTTCCTCAAAAAACCCGCTCCTCAACTTTTTTTATCTATTTTTAAATTACTTGTAACTTATTTTTATCTGCCTTTATAATGTGTTAACAAATGATAAATAAAAAAGGTAAATAAATTATGATGACAGGAAGTTGTTTATGTGGCGAAGTTGTCTATCAACTAAATAATGAGATTAAAACAATTGTGTATTGTCATTGCTCGCGTTGTCGCAAACAAACTGGTTCGGCTTTTAATGCTGCAACAGCCATTAACCAGGAAGATTTAACTTTTATTAAGGGCGAAGAAAAGATAAAAATTTTTTCATGCTCAGGCGTTAATCGCCATTTTTGTGGTCAATGTGGTTCTCACCTTTTTTCTAGTCGTGATAATGATAATAATAGTTATCGATTACGTATTGGCCTAATTAATGAACCAATTAATGCGGAAAAACGTATTCATATTTATACCGGTTCAAAAGCGAATTGGGATATTATTTGTGATGGTTATCCTGAATTCGAAGAAGGAATCCCCCCAAAATAATTCGATGTTAATATCATTCGCTGGATGAAGTTTATTTTCAAACGCTAAGTCTGCTTTTAAAGCTCTTCATTACGTTGCCAATGGGTTTTATGCGCAAAACCCATTAGGTTATTTGTCATCTTGATTTGTTGCAATTGAATAGACCAAATCGGTGCTTTCATCACTCTGGCAAAAGGAAAGGCTTGATAATAAAGTTTATAAGCATGACTTGCTTGATTTTCAGCAAGCAATTGAGCATTGCCTGTAAATTGTATCCCCTGAATTTTGGCAATCGATTTTGGACTGATGCTAATCGTGCCAGCAACATTAGGATTTTTTAGCATCCCTTGTGCATGTTGGGTTTTCAATTCTGATAAGAAATATAAGCACCAATTAACTTCATCAAATACATAAAATGCGTTGCATGACCATGGTTGGTTTTCTGCTAATATTAGGCTCAAACTTAACACATGTTGCTGTTTAATAAATTGCACGATTTTATGGTCAGATGATTTCATTATTTTATTCAGATTTTTGATTAAGACTCATATCCTCACCCCAGCGCGGTAAACTAGGTACATCAATATCAAACAGATCAAGCGCTCTGGCAACACTATGAGTGATAATATCATCGACACTTTCAATATGTTGATATAACGCAGGAACAGGTGGAAAAATAATTCCCCCCATTAATGTCACCGCTTCCATATTTTTAATATGTCCTAGATGTAATGGGGCTTCTCGTGTCATTAACACTAAGCGACGACGCTCTTTTAAAACGACATCAGCAGCGCGTGTTAATAAATTATCAGATAGACCATGAGCTATTGCTGCCAGTGTTCGCATCGAGCAAGGTGCAACTAACATGCCCATTGTTTTATATGACCCACTAGCAATTGCAGCGCCAATATTGTCAATCGAATAGACCATATCGGCTAAAGATTCTAATTGTGCTAACTGGGATTTAGAATGTTCATAATTCCCGGTTATTTTGGCCGCTTTTGATATGACAAGATGGGTTTGAATGTCCATTGGTTTTAGGAGTTCTAAAGCTTTTATACCATAAGCAAAGCCTGTTGCGCCACTTATACCAACTATCATTCTTCTCATATTGATTCCTACAGTCAAATTTCTGAATTTATTTTAACTTAGATTAGTGCGTTAAGGTATGGGAATTTGTTTAATCGCGGAGTGAAAGTCACCGCTAACCTTTTTGTTAGCGGTGGAATTTGATATAACTTATTCTTTAGCCATTGGTTGTTCAACGACTTTTGTAGTTTGTTTACCTTGGATGGTTTTAATTTTGTCACCATAAGTTTTTACAGCTTCTTTATTTGATAATAAGCTATATGTTAGCTTAAAGTCAGCGCTTTTACCTGGTTCTAATTGAGGAACACGTTTTTGTTCACGTTCAATAGTAACTGGATAGGCAAAGCTTGTACCTGGCTCAATACCGGTCACGTAACCTTGTTTAAGCGTATCGGTGTTTTTCCATAATGTAAGCACTGGTAATTGTTTAGTATTAAATGAAATACCAACCCCTTTATCACCTGCTTTGTTAGCCAACATCACTTGAGTTTGATTTTTTGAATCCGCATAAGGGAAGATGTTATAAACCATTTCGTCAAAGTTTTTTGTTGGTCCTAAATAGGTTTGCCAATTTTTAAGGCCGGTAGCTGCATAATCATTGAATGGTGAAACTTCTTTGACAGGTGCAACAAATTTTGCCCCTTCTTCAAGGATTGGTGTACCAAAATTGCTGTGATAGATAATTTGATAATCACGCGGGTAATCACCTTGGTTAGTCACAGTATCGTGAACAGTAAACTCTTTAGTTCCTGGTACATGAGAAATTCTAACCCAAGTTTCTAAATTGCTTTTTTTGAAAGCTTTTTCTTTGATAAGACCACTAACGGTAATGGTGTATGGTGCTTCGTCTTCAATATCAACAAACAGTTTTGAAACAGGTGTATTTTGCGCACGTCCATGAAGGGTATACATCATTCCATCAGCTTGTACTGCATGACCTGTCCATTCAAAACCACAACGAACCATCATTTCATTAAAACCATCTAACCAACCATTACCACCACGGCTTTCTAAGTTGATATTATTTGGATGAACGACTTCTTCAACCGGGGAATCCCAACCTAAGCGCACTCCATCACCTTCAACTGAAAGGATACCTAGACCACGAGTTGGGCTTAATTTAATAGTCAGTCCATCACTTATAAGAGTTAAGACTTCAACATCTTCTTGAAGCCCACCTCTAAGTACACTATTTTGCATACTAAAAGTTGGTGCACCCTTTGCATGTTCGACATTTGTTAGATACCAGCCACCTTTTCTAACTTGAATATCGGTGTCAGTAATAATGTAATGTGTAGCATTGGCAGCATAGGAGATTACTCCAAGCGCGACAGCTAACGTAAGATTTCTAATTTTCATGAGATTAATTCCTTATAATTATAATTAAAATATATATCCATCATGAGCAAGGATATGCGTTAATTGGGTCTAACCTGCCCTGCTTTCCAGTGTTTTCGACAAACTGAATGGTATTCACTATCACCAAGATGAATTGAATTACCAAATTTAACGATTTGTCCGTTTTCACCTTCTAACAGAATCATTGTCGCTTTTTTACCGCACCAGCATACGGTTTTAAGTTCTCTATAATTATCAGCAATTTCTAATAATGTTTTCGAACCTTCAAACAAATGTCCCATATAATCGGTCTTTAATCCAAAAAACATCATCGGAACACCAAACTCATCACATACGTCTGACAACTTCCATATGGTATTGGACGATAAAAATTGACTTTCATCAATCAAAATACACGCATAGTTATTTTGTTTGATCTGTTCAATAATACCATCAACAGTATTATCATCAAGTTGTAATGCTTTTTTACGTAATCCAAGTCGAGATACAATCTCAACTGCGGAGTCGCGAGTATCGACCGATGATTTAAGTAATAATGTCTGCATATTATTACTTAAATAGTTATGATCTATTTGTAGTAATTCTGTGGATTTTCCGGCGTTCATTACGCCATAAATATAGTAAATTTTAGACAAAATTTGCGTCTCAAAAAGTTAGATAGTAATTATCAGTAACACTAAAAGTAAAAGGTAAGTCTCTCGACTTACCTTTTTGATGAATAAATTATTTGGCTTTACCTTGGTTTGCTACCGCTGCTTGTTTAGCTGCGATTTCATCAGCATTACCTAAGTAGTAATGTTTAACAACTTTCATGTTGTCATCAAATTCATAAACTAATGGTACGCCAGTTGGAATGTTAACATCAATAATGTCATCATCACTGATATTGTCTAAATGCTTAACTAGAGCACGAAGAGAGTTACCGTGAGCGGCAATAATAACACGTTCACCTTTTGCAACACGTGGTGCAATAGTTGATTCCCAGTAAGGAAGTACACGTTTAATTGTTAATGCTAAGCTTTCAGTTAATGGTAATTCTGATTCTGGTAATTTGCTATATCGTGAATCGTGACCAGGGAAGCGCTCATCTGATTTTTCAAGTGCAGGAGGAGTGATAGCAAAACCACGACGCCATAATTTAACTTGATCATCACCATATTTAGCAGCAGTTTCTGCTTTATTTAAACCTTGTAACGCACCATAATGACGTTCGTTTAATTTCCAGTTCTTTTCAACCGGTAACCATGCTTGATCAACTTCATCAAGGATGTGCCATAATGTATGAATAGCACGTTTTAAAACTGAAGTATATGCATAGTCAAATGTAAAGCCTTCTTGTTTTAGTAATTTACCTGCTTCAGCAGCTTCTTTGTTACCTTTGTCAGATAAATCAACATCAGTCCAACCACAAAAACGGTTTTCTTGATTCCAAACGCTTTCTCCGTGACGAATAAGAACTAATTTTTTTACTGCCATGAATATAACTCCTTAGTTACGTAAAATAAAATGGTTAAATGAATTGGACTTTCGTTAAAAATGCACGTTTGATTAAGTGCATTTTTAACGTTTTAATCTTTTTAAACACTTATTATTTAGATAAGTATTTTAATGGATCGACTGATTGCGCTTTATAACGAATTTCAAAGTGTAGTCGTACTGATGAAGTTCCCGTTGCGCCCATTGTCGCAATTTGTTCACCAGCTCGAACATTTTGTTGTTCTTTAACCAAAATAGTTTGGTTATGCGCATACGCCGTTAAATAGTCATCATTGTGTTTTACAATGATTAAGTTACCATAACCTGGCAATGCATTACCAGAATAAACCACTCGACCATCCGCTGCTGCAACGACTTTAGCGCCTAATGAACCAGCAATATCTATACCTTTAGTGGCATTAGAGAATTTTTCAATGATCTTACCTTGCGCCGGCCACTGCCATGTAATATTGGCAACATTCGATGTTGAGCTAGATGGCGATGGCGATGTGGTTGAAGCCGGTTCAGTTACAGTTTCAGTAGTTTCAACTGTATTGGTTGGTTTATTAGTACCAGATGTAGTAGTTGTTGTAGTAGTTACTGTTGTTACAACTGGTTTGGTTGAACTAGTCTGAGCAGGCGTATTAGTTGATGTGGTTTTTTTAGTTTCAACGATCGTTGTGCCACCGCTAACATCAAGCACTTGACCTACACTTACAGCAAAAGGTTCTTTGATATTATTTTTAGCAGCTAATGCTCGATAATCATTACCGGTTACCCAAGCGATATAAAACAGTGTATCGCCTCGTTTGACGGTGTAAGTATCACCTTGATAGCCACCTTTTGGAATATCATTATAATCACGATTATAGACAATACGTTCATTTGATGTCACAACACCTTGACTAGTTGAACCGCTAGTCGAATTACGAGATGCTGGCGCCGATGGTGTATAAGTTGATGTAGATGATGGCGCTCGATTACCTTTGGAAATAATTTCAGGCGGTTTTGTGTAAACCGAGGAGGTAGAAGATCTCGAAGAATCAGATATATCTTCGATATCAGCTGGATTTGTCTGCGTACAAGCAGAAATCATCAAACTTAAACAACTTAATGTGAGAATTTTTTTCACAATAACACCTTTCATTTATATATATAGTTTTAATACGAACATTTTATCGTTTTTATAACAAAAAGCTATTATATTAATTACCAGCAAGCTAAATCAATAAAATCACAGCTAAAATAGCATTTTTATTGCTTAAAAACTGTAAATTCGGCAAATTTTACAGTTTATGTTGCTTATTGTAAGTTATTTAGGCGATTTTTAGGTGAAATCTATCACCAGTATAAAATGATTGCTAAAATTTGGTTTAATAAATGCCCTATTATCCGTCTATGTTTTATTGATTAAGACTTTTTTCGGCACTAGGAGTATGTACATTAAATTTGGTATAGTATATTTAAGACTTAAAAATTTACAGTGATCCCAAAATAATGACTTTATATATTGTAGCAACACCTATTGGTAATTTAGATGATATTACCCTTCGCGCGATTAATACACTTAAGCAAGTTGACTTAATTGCGGCTGAAGATACCCGTCATAGTGGACTGCTTTTGCAACATTTGGGGATTAAAGCCAAATTGTTCGCCTTACATGATCATAATGAGCAAGAAAAATCACAACTATTAATTGAAAAACTTAAATCAGGATTATCAATAGCGTTAATATCTGATGCAGGCACACCATTAATTAATGACCCCGGTTATCATTTAGTGAAAGCTTGCCGTGAAAATAATATTAATGTAGTACCCATCCCTGGTGCATGTGCGGCCATTGCGGCACTTTCAGTGGCTGGATTACCTTCGGATAGATTTAGTTATGAGGGATTTTTACCGGCTAAAACAAAAGCACGACAAGATTATCTTACTACGTTAATTGATGAACCACGAACTATGATTTTTTACGAATCAACCCATCGACTTTTAGATACCTTGCATGATATGCAAACCATTTGGGGAAGCGATAGACAGATTGTGTTAGCTAAAGAGCTGACCAAAACATGGGAAACCATCGTCCATTTTTCCATAAAAGATCTTATTGAATGGTTAGAAGAAGATAGTAACCGACAAAAAGGCGAATTCGTTTTAATTGCCGAAGGTGTGAGTAAAACGGATGATGTCATTGATGCAAAAGCAATTAATACACTAAAACTGTTATTAAATGAGCTACCTTTAAAAAAAGCCGCTGCGATTACTGCTGAAATTTATGGACTGAAAAAAAATCAATTATATCAGCTCGGATTAACCTTTCAAAATTAGCTAACAATTATATTGTCAATAAAACTATTTTGAGATTAAGCAGAGTATGGTTTTAAGTGTTGATTTCGATGATCTTATATCATCAGCATTAGCACAATTAGTGCAATTTAGTATATAATCAATGTTTAAGATTTTTATAACACAAGGTAATAAACAATATGGGATTTAAATGTGGAATTGTCGGTCTACCAAATGTGGGTAAATCAACGCTTTTTAATGCACTAACTAAAGCTGGGATTGAAGCGGCTAACTTTCCGTTTTGTACTATCGAACCTAATACAGGCGTAGTGCCAATGCCCGATCCGCGTTTAGATCAATTAGCGGAAATTGTTAAGCCGCAACGAACATTACCAACGACCATGGAATTTGTTGATATCGCAGGTTTAGTAAAAGGTGCATCTAAAGGTGAAGGACTTGGTAACCAATTCTTAGCTAATATTCGTGAAACCGAAGCCATTGGCCATGTTGTTCGTTGTTTTGAAAACGAAAACATTGTTCATGTTGCAGGTAAAATCGATCCAGCTGAAGATATCGAAATTATTAACACAGAACTTGCGTTAGCCGATCTTGAAGCCTGTGAACGCGCTATTACCCGTTTACAAAAACGAGCTAAAGGTGGTGATAAAGACGCTAAATATGAACTTGAGATTCTTGAAAAGTGTCTTCCTCACCTTGAACAAGGTAAAAAATTATTACTTTTAGATTTAAGTAAAGAAGAACTAGATGCGATTAAATATCTTAGTTTCTTAACGTTAAAACCAACTATGTACATCGCGAATGTCAATGAAGATGGTTTTGAAAACAATCCGTTTTTAGATAAAGTGAAAGCCATCGCTGAACAAGAAAAAGCAGTCGTAGTACCAGTTTGTGCAGCGATTGAGGCAGAACTTGCTGAGCTTGATGATGCTGATCGTGATGAATTTATGCAAGATCTTGGTTTAACCGAACCGGGTCTAAATAGAGTTATCCGCGCGGGTTATAGTTTACTTAACTTACAAACTTATTTTACTGCAGGCGTTAAGGAAGTTCGTGCTTGGACTATCTCTGTTGGTGATACTGCACCTCAAGCAGCAGGTAAAATTCACACCGATTTTGAAAAAGGATTTATCCGTGCACAAACCATTGCCTTTGATGATTTTATCAAATATGGTGGTGAACAAGGTGCTAAAGAAGCAGGAAAAATGCGTTCAGAAGGAAAAGATTATGTCGTACAAGATGGCGATATTATGAATTTCTTATTCAATGTATAATCAACGTTTAATGGGTGCAGTTTAATACCGCACCCTATTTATTTCAATTTTGTAAAATTAATAACTCGCCAATATCACTCTTCCCTGAATGGATAATCAATTATAAGGAGCTTCATTTATGTTATTAACCTTTGAGCAAGCTAAAAAAAATATACTTGAAGCATCATCATTATACAATCAACTTTCAAGTGAAAAAGTTGCATTATTTGACGCCTTAGATTGTGTTACTGCTGAACCGGTTATTTCTCCAATTAATGTACCAAGTTTTAACAATTCGGCTATGGATGGTTATGCGGTAAGGTTAGCTGATATCAATCAATCGAAATTATTACCTTTAGCCGGTACTATTTTTGCTGGAGATGATATCTCAAATCTGAATTGGCCTTCAGGGAGTTGCTTACGCATTATGACTGGCGCGCCTGTTCCTGAACAAGCTGATGCTGTGGTGATGCAAGAAGAGACAGAGCAAACAGAGTCAGGTATTAATTTTTTAGGTGAGATTAAATTAGGTAGCAATATTCGTTGTATCGGCGAAGATGTTAAACAAGATTCGGTGGTGGTGACTAAAGGTACACGGTTAACCATTCCAACACTATCAAGTTTAGCCACGCTTGGTATAACTGAATTAGTCGTCTATAAAAAAATAAAAGTCGCTATCTTTTCAACCGGAAATGAATTAACCGATATTGGTGATCCACTAACAAACAAAAGTGCAATTTATGATAGTAATCGATTTACGCTAAAATTATTATTATCTAAATTAAATTGCCAAATTATCGATTTAGGTATTATTGCCGATGATCCGAACCGAATTAAGCAATCACTTGAAACAGCGTCTAAACTTGCTGATTTAGTGATTACCAGCGGTGGCGTTTCTGTTGGTGATGCAGATTATACAAAAACAGCTTTAGAAGCACTGGGTAAAATTAATTTCTGGAAAATTGCTATAAAACCCGGTAAGCCGTTTGCGTTTGGAAAGATAGGTGATGCGCTGTTTTGTGGATTACCCGGCAATCCAGTTTCGACATTGGTCACTTTCTATCAGTTAGTTCAGCCTTTAATTTTAGCACTGTCAGGAGAGCATTTAACCTCTAACAATCTGTCATTTAAAGTGAAAGCAGCAACGAATCTTAAAAAAAGTGTTGGCCGATTAGATTTTCAACGCGGTGTGTTGCAAGTTAATTCTGAAGGTGAGTTAGAAGTTGCTTCAACGGGTCAACAAGGCTCACATCTAACTCAGTCGTTTAATCATGCCAACTGCTTTATCATCCTTGAGCAAGAAAGAGGCAATGTTGCTAAAGGTGAATATGTGACAGTTGAGCTGTTTAATAATTTATTAAAATAGCGCAACTAAAACAGCACCTGCAGCAATCATGGCTACACCAATGGCAGAAAGAAATGAAATTTTTTCGCCAAAGATAATAACAGCAAAAATTACGGCAAAAACAACGCTAAGTTTATCAATCGGGGCAACTTGCGAGACTTTACCTTCTTTGATTGCCATGAAGTAGAATAACCAAGATAATGCCCCAGCGACTCCACTCAATGCAATAATAAGTAATGCTTTCTTATCGTTAAAGAACGTGTTAATTAGATTTAGCTTTCCTTGCACGGCAACCACGCCAACTAAAAAAATCGCCATAACAATAGCCCGTATTGCGGTTGCAGTATTGGCATCAAGGTGTTGTAAACCAATTTTACCTAAAATTGCAACACAGGCAGCGGTAATTGCCGATAGCAAAGCATAAACAAGCCAAGCGCTCATATTAATACCTATCTATTTGGAATAAATACTGTTGATTGTTTGAATTCTTTTGGCATTGTTCTGATTTATTCATCACCCCTCGGCAATCTTCAAGCACACCGTGAGCTTTTGACCAATGGTACTGTTTGCCTTCATCATTTTTACCACCACAAGCTGTTAAACTTAAACTTAGTGTCAGACAAGTCAGTGCGATAATTACTGGTTTCATCATATCCCCTCGCAAATATTTCGTTATCTTATAATTTATTCATTATTCTAATGCATTATTAAACTGATTGATAGCAAAGCTATCACCTATTTTTATTACGTGAAAAGCACGACCTTTCTTCAAAGAATTTAATAAAAACGGTGGTTCATCTAACGATTCATCAGCTAATTCAAAAGCTCCCCAATGAATGGCGATCGCTGATTGGCAATTTAATTCATCATATAGTTGCAATGCTTGTTGAGGGTCGATGTGCTGTGATTGCATAAACCAACGCGGTGCATACGCGCCGATGGGGATTAAGGCTAGATCGATTTGCTTAAACCTTTCGCCTATTTTCTTTAAACTGGTTGAATAGCCGGTATCCCCCATAAAGTAGATATTTTTTGATAACGGCGAGTCATCATTCTGCATTACCCAACCACACCATAATGATTTGTTGACATCAAAAGCACCACGATTACTCCAATGCTTTGCTGGTGTCGCAGTAAACGTTATTCCACCAATATTAGAAGATTGCCACCAGTCCAACTCAATAACTTGCTTCGCTCCCCATTTTAATAGTTTGGTTTTGAGCCCTAGGGGAACTAAAATAGTCATTTGTGGAAAACGTTTTACCAGTTGCCTTATACTATTAAAATCAAGATGGTCATAATGACTATGCGATATCAAAACTACATCAATCGTAGGTAATTTATCGATAGTAATAGCGGGATTGGTTCGTCGTTTGGGGCCAATAAATTGGAACGGCGAGACTCGGTTGGAAAAAACCGGATCGGTTAATACCCATTTATTATTAAGTCTTATTAACGTAGTTGAATGCCCTATCCACCAGACTCTATCACCTTCTAAATTTAAATCAATTGAGCTACACCAAGTTTGGTTAAATACTTGATATCCCGCTTTTGGGGGTAAGACTTTACGTTTAAGGCGCCAACGTAAAGCGTCAGTCAATTTAATTGAAAAAGGCTCACTATTTTTAAAAGCTCTATGATGTAAATTATCACTTCGCTCATTAAGGGCTTTATCTAGCGTTTCGTTTTTTTTATTCATTAATTTGTTGAGTTAATTAATACCACGTTCAATAATCACGGCAACATTACCTGCATTAGCAATCGCATCTGGTTTTGAAACTTTGATTTTTAACCATTGAACTGAAAATTGTTCAATAACTAACTGTGCAACGCGTTCAGCTACCGTTTCAATAAGCTCAAATTTATTTGCTTCAATAAATGATGTTATTGATTGTGAAACAACGAAATAGTCTAAACAAAATTCTACATTATCACTCTTTCCTGCTGGCTTATTATCCCAAGCCATTTCTAAATCAAGGACTAGCTTCTGTTTGATGTTTTTTTCCCAATCATAAACACCTATTGTGGTATAAACTGTTAGAGATTCAATTAATACTCTATCTTTAATCGTTAATGTCATATTCAATTCCAAGCATTGATATTGTTTAAAATAGAGATTACCGAATCTTATTAAATTACGCTATAATTTATTTCAAATAATAGTGAATAAAAGATGATATGACTCGAATTTTTCAACCCTACACCATCACCCAAAATAGCTTAATTACCTTGGACGATAATGCTTTTAATCACCTGATCCGTGTATTAAGAATGAAGCCTGGCGAATCAGTGACGTTGTTTGACGGCTCTAACCAAATTACGCCAGCAGTGATCCATGAAGTAAACAAAAAAAACGTTGTTGTAAAAACAGCAACGACTGTTTTTGATGATCGAGAATCACCTTTAAACATTCATTTAGGCCAAGTTATTTCTCGTGGTGATAAAATGGAGTTTACTATTCAAAAATCAGTTGAATTAGGAGTGAGCACCATTACCCCACTACTTTCTGAACGCTGTGGCGTAAAGCTTGATCAAGAAAGGCTTGAAAAGAAGGTTCAACAATGGCAAAAAATTGTTATTTCTGCCTGTGAACAATGTGGGCGTAACATCATCCCTACCGTAAACTCGGTAATGAAATTAGAAAATTGGTGTGCAAGTTTAACTGATAGCTTAAAACTCAACTTACATCCAAAAGCAGAAAAAGGCATAAATCAACTGTCGTCTGAGGATAAAAACATTAGTTTATTGATTGGACCAGAAGGTGGGCTATCTAACGAAGAAATTCAGATGACGCATCAATATCAGTTTACAGATATTTTACTCGGTCCACGAGTTTTACGAACTGAAACAGCTGCACTAACAGCAATAACCGCCCTTCAAGTTCGTTTAGGTGATTTAGGTTAATCACCCAAAATGAATGAGTTAACAATTGATTGCTTTGCTTATTAATCGGTAACGAGTATGATAGTTCAAAACTTGATTTTTATTGCTAAAACCACGCTCGGCCTTGTTTTCTCATAAGCGATATTGAATAGGTAGAAAAGTGTGCAAGTCATCAACAGCAAATTCAATGCAATCAGATAAAATCAGTAAGGAGTCAACATGATTAAACTTGGTATTGTTATGGACCCCATCAGCCATATCAAATTAAAAAAAGATACCAGCTTTGCTATGCTGCTTGAAGCACAAAAGCGAGGTTATCAACTCTATTATATGGAGATGAATGATCTGTTTTTACGTAATGGTGAAGCAAGTGCAACCACTCGTATACTAACAGTTCATAACAATAGTGAACATTGGTTTGATTTTGGTGACGAACAAACAATAGCATTAA
Organism: Gilliamella sp. B2911; assembly: GCF_026536965.1. Taxonomy (NCBI): domain Bacteria; kingdom Pseudomonadati; phylum Pseudomonadota; class Gammaproteobacteria; order Orbales; family Orbaceae; genus Gilliamella; species Gilliamella sp. B2911. The sequence goes on from NZ_JAFNNA010000009.1 coordinate 23,053, forward strand.
GTGAACTCGATGTGATACTAATGCGTAAAGATCCGCCTTTTGATACCGAATTTATCTATGCGACTTATATTTTAGAACGCGCTGAAGATAAAGGCGTATTAGTGGTTAATAAGCCACAAAGCTTACGTGATTGTAATGAAAAATTATTTACGGCTTGGTTTGCTGATTTTACGCCGGAAACTTTAGTTACTCGCCAAACATCACAAATTAAGGCTTTCCACCAACAATTCCATGACATTATTTTAAAACCACTTGATGGTATGGGCGGTTCGTCAATTTTTAGAATCAAACAAGATGATCCCAATGTGTCTGTGATAATTGAAACACTTACCGAGCATAATACTCGTTACTGTATGGCGCAAAATTTTATCCCAGCGATAAAAGATGGTGATAAACGTATTTTAGTTGTCGATGGTGTTCCGGTTCCTTATTGTTTGGCGCGGATACCTCAAAAAGGTGAAACACGAGGAAACTTAGCCGCTGGTGGACATGGTGAAGTAAGAGCTTTAAGTGATAGTGATTGGAAAATTGCTAACAGTATTGGACCAACATTAAAACAAAAAGGACTTTTATTTGTCGGACTTGATGTAATTGGGGATAAATTAACTGAAATTAACGTCACTAGTCCAACTTGTGTACTAGAAATTGAAACTGCCCATCCAGATTTATCAATCACGGGGCTTTTAATGGACGCGATTGAATCAAGATTAAATAAGAAGAGTTAAAAAAATGATTAGAGAATACCAACCAAAAGATTTAGAAGCCATTATGAAGATATGGCTACAAGGTAATGAACAAGCTCACAACTTTATTGATCTTGAATTTTTTAAACAGAACTACGATATAGTTAAAATGTTGATTCCAATGTCAACTATCTATGTCCAAGATCTTAATGGCGTAGTAGGTTTTATAGGTTTAACTGAGAATTATATTTCTGGACTCTTTGTTGAAGAAGGTTTTCGTCATCAAGGAACTGGAGCTGCGCTAGTTGAAAAAGCAAAACAGCGTCACAATGAATTATTGGTACATGTGTATAAACAAAATAGTGATGCGATTAACTTTTACTTATCGCAGGATTTTGAAATTATTAGTGAATCAATTAATGAAGAAACCAATCATCCAGAAGTATTAATGCGTTGTAATGTAGAACATAAAGTCAAAATTGGTAAATGTGCATTATAATTTAACAACAATGTGAGCGTATGAATTTAAAAAATCATTTTATTATTGCTATGCCAACACTACATGATTCAGTATTTAGTCGTTCTGTGGTGTATATCTGTGAACATAATCGTGATGGTGCAATGGGTATTATTTTGAATAAGCCTATTATAGATCTCAATGTTGAAACCGTATTGTCCCGTCTTGAAATCACTGCCTCAAAAAGTTGTGCTGAACTTGAGCATCCAGTATTTTGTGGTGGACCACTTGCCGAGGAGCAAGGTTTTATTTTACACACGCCTCATAAGGGGTTTGCATCAAGTATACAGATTTCTGATGATGTGATGATAACCACATCACTTGACGCATTGAAATCGATTGGCTCTCCAGAACAACCAAAAGATATCTTTTTAGCACTGGGTTACTCAAGTTGGCAATCATTACAACTTGAAAGTGAAGTAGCCAAAAATGACTGGTTAGTTACCGAAGCTGATCCACAAATTATTTTTGAAGTGGCTATTGAGGATCGTTGGAAAAAAGCGGCTGAATCATTGGGCATTAATATCAGTACTATTTCTCACCAAATGGGTAATGCATAGACAATGGCAACTATTATTGCATTTGATTTTGGTACTGCAAGTATTGGTGCAGCTATTGGTCAGGACATCACCAAAACTGCTAACCCACTTTGTTCATTTAAAGCTCGTGATGGCATACCTAATTGGCAAGCGATTGAAAAAGTACTTAATGAATGGAAACCCGATTATTTAGTGGTTGGACTACCACTAAATATGGATGGCACAGAACAACCTTTAACCGCTAGAGCTCGCAAATTTGCTAACCGTTTGCATGGTATGTTTGGTTATCAAGTACATCTACAAGATGAACGATTATCCACAGTTGAGGCTAAATCACACATTTTTGCTTCACGTGGTTATCGGGCGCTTGAAAAAGGTCATGTTGATGCAACTTCTGCCATTATTATTTTAGAGAGTTGGTTTGAGAACAATGAATCTCTTTAATTAATAAGTTATTTTATTAATAATTAGTCGCCAATAAATTTCATCCTTGCTAAAATATCAAACAATTTTTCTACTGTAAGGACTGCTCCCGTGTCAAATAACAAATCTCTTAGCTATAAAGATGCCGGTGTCGATATCGATGCAGGCAATGAACTGGTAAATCGCATTAAATCTGTTGTAAAAGAGACCAAACGTCCTGAGGTTATGGGTGGACTAGGTGGTTTTGGTGCATTATGTGCAATTCCGCAAAAATATAAGCAACCTATTTTAGTATCAGGTACTGATGGTGTTGGCACAAAATTACGTCTGGCAATGGATTTAAACCGCCATGAATCAATTGGTATTGATTTAGTTGCAATGTGCGTTAATGATTTGATTGTTCAAGGTGCGGAACCGTTATTCTTCTTAGATTACTATGCAACAGGTAAACTTAATGTTGATGTTGCAGCAACAGTCGTTACAGGTATCGCTGAAGGTTGTAAACAATCAGGCTGCGCTTTAGTTGGCGGTGAAACAGCCGAAATGCCGGGTATGTATCACGGTGATGATTATGACTTAGCCGGCTTTTGTGTTGGCGTAGTTGAAAAAGAAGAAATGATTGATGGAAGTAAAGTACAAGATGGCGACGCCTTAATTGCTCTTGCATCAAGTGGCGCCCACTCTAATGGCTACTCTTTAGTTCGAAAAATAATTGAAGTGAGTGGTGTAAATCCAGCTACTGAACAATTAGATGGAAAACCATTAGCTGATCATCTACTTGCTCCAACCAAAATTTATGTCAAATCTGTTCTCGATTTGATTTCCAAAATCGAAGTTCATGCAATTGCCCATATTACTGGTGGTGGCTTTTGGGAAAACATTCCTCGTGTTTTACCGGATAACACTCAAGCGATTATTGATGAATCAAGCTGGCAATGGCCGTCAATCTTCAATTGGTTACAACAAGCAGGTAATGTCAGTCGCCATGAAATGTATCGTACTTTCAACTGTGGCGTTGGTTTAATCATCGCTTTACCAAAACAGTTAGCTGACCAAGCCATCAATTTGCTTAATGAGCATGGTGAAAAAGCCTGGCTACTAGGTGAAATAAAAACATCATCATCAACTGAGCGTGTAATTATTAAATAATACTATTCGTTTATATTATCCAACCATTTGGATAATATAAACTTTTCATCCAATCAATACTATTGATACCACTCATTGGTAAACTTTCAAAAAATCTTCAACTTAAATAACTTGTTAAGTTAGCTTAATCATCAACTTTTGCAATTCGATTTACCAATGATAATTCGCTTGGTCATGATTAAAAACAGATAGTCATAACGGAAAAATTTAACACAAAAATAACTAAAAGCTATCTTACTTTCTGGTACAATAGTCAAAAAAATATAATAACTAAGTAATGTCATAAAACGATAAAATACAAGGTTTTTTAATGATCATATCAGATGCTAATAGTGCGGTGTCATCTGTCGCATATCGTGCAAACGAAGTCATTGCTATTTATCCAATTACACCGAGTTCATCAATGGCTGAGCAAGCCAGCACATGGGCAGAATTTAATAAGCCCAACGTATTTGGTGATACCCCAAAAGTAGTTGAGATGCAATCCGAAGCTGGCGCAATCTCGACCGTGCATGGCGCATTAATGACTGGCGCACTAGCAACATCATTTACCTCATCACAAGGTTTACTATTAATGATTCCTTCGCTATACAAAATAGCGGGAGAATTAACACCATTTGTTTTACACGTTGCTGCTCGTACCGTTGCAACTCATGCATTATCTATTTTTGGTGACCATTCAGATGTCATGTCAATCAGGCAAACTGGTTTCGCCATGCTTTGTTCTAGCTCAGTACAAGAAGCTCAAGATTTAGCGTTAATTTCACAAATAGCAACACTCAATAGTCGTATACCATTTGTCCACTTTTTTGATGGATTTAGAACCTCACATGAAGTCAATAAAATTTACCCAATCAGTGATGAACAAATTCGTAACTTACTACCTAATCAAGCTATTGAAGCTTTTCGTGCTCGCGCATTAACACCAGATAAGCCGGTAATACGCGGAACATCAGCTAATCCTGATACCTACTTCCAATGTCGTGAAGCCATTAATCCCTATTATGAAAATGCTTACAACCATGTTGTTGATGCGATGCAGGCATTTGAAAAAGAGACAGGTAGAAAATACCAGCCTTTCGAATATTATGGCGCAGAAGATGCGCAACGTATTATTGTTATTATGGGGTCGGGGGTCAGTACCACCAAAGAAGTGGTTGATCATCTAATCAAAAACGATGAAAAAGTTGGCGTAGTCATCGTCAGATTATTCCGCCCTTTTTCAGCAAAACATCTACTTGATATTATCCCTAAAACCGTGAAAAAAATCGCGGTGATGGATCGCACCAAAGAACCAGGCGCTCAAGCAGAACCACTTTATTTAGATGTAATGACAGCATTTGCTGAAAGTTTTTCTCGCGGTGAACGTAGTTATTTACCACAAATTATTGGTGGTCGTTATGGTCTATCTTCGAAAGAGTTCGATCCTCGCTCGGTATTAGCTATTTTTAATGAATTAGCTGTTGAGAAGCCAAAACCTCGATTTACTGTTGGTATTTACGATGACATAACTGGATTATCATTACCATTACCAGAACAATCAATACCACAAAAATCGGCACTTGAAGCATTATTTTATGGTTTGGGAAGTGATGGAACCGTATCTGCCACAAAAAATAATATTAAAATTATTGGTGATAACTCACCATTTTATGTTCAAGGTTATTTTGTTTATGACTCAAAAAAAGCAGGCGGTTTAACCACCTCTCATCTTAGAGTCAACCTCGAACCAATTGACTCACCGTATTTAATCACCAGTGCTCATTTTATTGGTTGTCATCAAGATCAGTTTATTGACAAGTATCAGATCGTTGAAAGATTGAAAGACGATGGAATCTTTTTACTTAATACGCCTTATAGTAAGGATGAAGTCTGGCATAGATTACCTAAAGAAGTGCAAGTTCAATTAATTAAGAAAAGAGCGCACTTTTATATTATCAACGCGGCTAAAATTGCTCGAGAATGTAACTTAGGGGCAAGAATAAACACCGTAATGCAAGCCGCTTTCTTCCATTTATCTGAAATATTTAAAAATGATTTCAGTATCACTCAACTGAAAGAAGTTATAGCCAAAAGTTATAGCAGTAAAGGGCAAGATATTGTTGAAAATAACTGGAAAGCACTTGATTTAGCCATCGCATCACTTGAACAAATTCCATTAAGTTGTGTTGATGAAAGTAGCCCATTGCGCCCATCAGTCGTACCAAGCAATGCGCCTGATTTTGTTAAAATGGTTACTGCAACAATGTTAGCCGGCTTAGGTGATACTTTACCCGTTTCGGCGTTCCCGCCCGATGGAACATGGCCAGTTGGTACCACCAAATGGGAAAAACGCAACATTGCGGAAGAAATTCCAATTTGGAAACCCGAACTTTGTACCCAATGTAACCATTGTGTAGTAGCTTGTCCTCATGCAGCTATTCGAGCCAAAGTGGTTAGTGAAATAGTTAATGCACCAGAATCGTTAAGCTCACTAGAAGTGAAAGCGCGAGATATGAAAGGTCAACGCTACGTATTACAAGTTGCGCCTGAAGATTGTACTGGATGTAATTTGTGTGTTGAAGTTTGTCCTTCACGTGACCGCAATAACTTTGATATCAAAGCTATCAATATGCAGTCGCGCATTGATAATCTTGAAACACAGCGAACTAATTACGAGTACTTTACTGCACTACCAGATCGTGAAATAAAAACCCTCGAACGTATAGATATACGCACATCGCAACTATTAACACCATTATTTGAATATTCTGGTGCATGTGCGGGTTGTGGTGAAACACCTTACATCAAATTATTAACGCAATTATATGGTGATCATCTCGCTATTGCTAATGCCACCGGTTGTTCATCAATTTATGGGGGTAACTTACCGTCAACACCATATACCACCGATCGCAATGGCCGAGGACCCGCATGGGCAAATTCATTATTTGAAGATAATGCCGAATTCGCCCTTGGCTATCGAATTACCTATAACCAACATAAAAAACGAGCATTACGTTTGTTGGAACATGTTGCAGGCGAAATTTCACCAGAAATTGTAATCAATTTACAATCGCCAGATCTTTCAATTGATGAAAAACGTACGCAAGTCAATTTACTGCGTCAACAATTAGCTCATTTAACCTCATCGGAAGCTAAAGAGCTAATACAAGATGCTGACTACTTAATTGATAAATCAGTATGGGCAATTGGTGGTGATGGTTGGGCATATGATATTGGGTTTGGTGGATTAGACCATGTAATGAGTCTCACTGAAAACGTAAATATCTTAGTTCTTGATACTCAATGCTACTCAAATACTGGTGGTCAACAATCGAAGGCTACACCAATGGGTGCTGTATCAAAATTTGCTGATTTAGGTAAAAATAAAGCCCGTAAAGATCTAGGTGTGAGTGTGATGATGTATGGTCACGTTTATGTGGCTCAAGTTGCCTTAGGCTCACAACTAAATCAAACCCTAAAAGCATTACAAGAAGCTGAAGCCTATAACGGCCCTTCTCTCGTTATTGCTTATAGTCCTTGTGAAGAACATGGTTATGATTTATCTAAATCTCATGAACAAATGAAAGATTTAGTAAAATCAGGTTTTTGGCCACTATACCGTTATGATCCTCGTCGTATGCAAGAAGGAAAACCGGGTCTAGTGCTAGACTCAAAAGCACCAAACAGTGAATCATTAACTGATGTGTTACTCAAAGAACAACGATTCCGTCGTTTAGAAACACTTGAGCCAGTGATTGCTAATACCTTGCATGAACAATCTGCAAAAATGGTTAATTCCAAATTTAAATTCTTGCAGATGCTAGCAACCTATTCCGATATAGAAACGCCAGCTGATAGCTAAATCTAAAAACGGATTAATTGGTTAAATTAATCCGTTTAATCTCTTTAATGAAGATCTAATTTTTGGGAATAAAAAAAACTCTCTAAATATAGAGAGTTTTTTATTATATTTATTAAACTTTTTTAACGACCAGTCACACGACGTGTCATCCAGTAATGTTTTTTCCAGTAATCTTCATTCAGATTTGAATAGATAACACCTTTTGAAGTTGAAGCATGTAAGAATTTACCATCTGCATAATAAATACCAACATGTAATCCGCTACGACTACGTCCAGTTTTGAAGAAGACTAAATCACCCGCTTTAGGCGTGGTAACTTTATAACCTAATTTAGCTTGTTCAGCAGCACTTCTTGGAAGGGTCTTTTGTAATCTATTTTTGTAGAAGTTCATAACTAAACCAGAACAATCACTACCAGCTAAAGTAGTACCACCATAACGGTAAGGTGTTCTCTTCCATTTTGAGTAGTGCTGTTCAATTTTGGCTAACATCACAGGATCAGATTTAACTGATACTTGGCTATGACTGCTACTACAACCAAATAATACGAATAATGATAAAATTAGTGAGCTTACTAATAATCGCTTTTTAACGCTACCGCAGCTGCTGCGCAACTTCGTTAATAATCGATTGTCTTTTCTTGTCATTTCTTCTTGTTCCTTTATTCAACGTAGACCACTGCGAATAACGTCTTGCTACCTTTAAACTTTTAGGTAAAACGCCTTTTTGCCACTTATTCTCATCAAGTTTAGACAACTTAATTGGGCTAAGGTTCGCGTGGCTGCGAAAATTTAAACTCTCTTTAAGCTGAACTAATCGTAAAGAAAGAAAACAAATGATCACATCATCAACACTTAGTTTACTAAATCCAGAAAGCTGATAGCGCATTCTCGATCCATAATGCTTAGCAGTTTGCATTAAACTACCAACGGCTGCACCTATTAACGCAGCTGAACCAAATGATAATCCACCAGTTGCTAAATCAATGCTAGCACCGATTGTAGCGCCTGACACAAAACCTTTGGTCAAGTGAACCCCCATCGTTTTTAATGCATCAAGATTAAACAAGTCTGCATTATAACGGCCTTTGATTAAAGGCAAATTCTCTTCACTCTCTTGAGTTGAATCGAATTGATAGAGCTTCAATAAATCATTAATTGCTTTCTGTTCACGTTTCCTGACTTTATTTTGCATGTCAGCGACAGCTTGCTTGTCATCAGATTTTGCCATTTCATAAAAAGCAGTCACATCAACTAATGCTTCTGCAATGATTTGGTTAGCTGTACGATTACGTGATTCACGAGTTTCAGCAATATTAACTAGCCAATTATCCAATATTTTTTTTGCTGGTTCAACCAATAACGCCAAGCTATTGTACAATTTTTCTTCACCGTCTAAGGGTGGAAAAACAGCGTTGAACCCAATGATAGCATGAATCCCCATTCTTGAAAGCAATCTTTTCCATTCCTTTTCATTCTGTTCCTCAGCTGAAATGAAGTTAAGTACTGCAAGAATCGGTTTATCGCTATTGGCTAAGATAGCTAATTCATCGTGATATTTAGGTAGAACGGGCTCTCGCACGTCGATCACATAGATAGCAGCATCACAATTTAACACCTGTCGGATTACTTTTGCTTCTTGATTGAAGAGGTTTTCAGCTTCTGGACTTTGTAAAAAAATCGTTAATTTATCGACTCCATCAAGCTTACTATTTGGCGATACAAGTTGATTGATATAGTCATAAAGCGCCAAACTGTCTTCAAATCCAGGTGTATCATAAAAAGTGATGTCGGTGTTATCCGCTAGTGGAAGTTTGATTGACTCTACATGTCTAGTAGTACCTGGCTTATCAGAAACATCACCAAAATGACTATCTCTTATTAATGCACGCAAAAGTGAAGTTTTACCAAAATTTGCATGTCCAACTATCGCTAATTTCAATGAAGTTATCATATTAATTATCCTGATCTAACCAACTAGGATTAGCTAACGGTAAAGATAATGATTGCCAATTATGTAATTGTTTACCTTGATTAATAAACCATATTCGACTTTGCTGTGATTTATTCATTAATTGTTGAACAAAATTTAATACCCCGCGATCTGGTGCTCGATCAGTATCGATTGCAATTAACACTTTATACGCTGGTTTTAATTGCAAAAGATCTAATATTGCATTTCGCTGCTCACGAGTATTTAAAAATCCGTAAAAATGCCCGTCATGCGGTGGATTCCAACTCTCATCTACATCCACAGCCACTAAATAGATCCCACTTCCTTCTTCAATCTGTGAGATTGGTAGTTGCCATTTAGGTTCGCCTAACTTATCTTCATCCACCATTTGGGTTAAAAGTGGCTGTAATTGTTGGGATAGGATTTGAAAGTCAGGATCATCCAAATTTAATTTAATTTTTCGGCTACTCACAATCCAAGCGATGCCACAAAAAGTCATTAATAGAAATCGAACGGCTAATCCATAACAGATAAAAACACCTAATAGCCAAATTGCCCAAGAAGAACGAATGTCACCCTCACTTAAAGCGTGTTCACTAAGCTTAATCACATCATCATTTGGAATCGGAAAACCAAACAAAGATGGAACATAACCTAAATAATGCGTTAACTTAATAATGGTATCAGAACTTAATAAAGTAGTTTTCCACTCAAAACTGTAGTGCTGAGTTGAAAATAACATCACTAAAACGAATAAAGCACTACATAAAATAACGACCCAAAAAAGATTCAGAACAAAACCAAGCAACCAACGGATTGAAGAACCAAATAAAGTGATAAAAGCCGGTACAAGCTGTTGCACGGTCTTTTTTTGATAAAGCTTTTGGGCTATCCATAACCAACAATGGATTAATAAACTACCACCAAAGCGAGAAAAGAAAAAAAATGAACCAATCCAAATAATGAGCGTAATAAAATGAACACCTAATAAGCACAATAGCGCCCAATACAAATTGATTGGATTTTGACTCAAAGCGCTAAATGTTAATGAACCACCTAAAAAAATCGAAATTAACAGTAATAAACAGAAAGAAATTTTAATAGAACGTAAAATAACCTTTTGCGCAGAATATAAACCATTTTGTTTAGACAGTATCGTTGCGCGGGTAATGATACGGTTAACCAAAGAGGTTGGCATAGCTTTAACTTGTCGATTAATATCTTGATCAGCAAATCGACCTGATTCGGATTCTATTAAATGGATGGTTTGAGTAAGCCACAAAGATTTTAGCTGTTCGCGCATTTAAATATCATCTTCACATTAATTAGTCGTCATAAAAGAAACGCGACCTAAGTCGCGTTAAAAAAATTGAATCATTTACTGGGTTATTTCACCAATTTTGCTTAAAAGGGTTTGAATACGTTGTTGCCAAACTTGTTGATCTTGTTTTAACTTCTCATTTTCGTCACGTAATGCTTTCATCTCATCTGAACTATCATTAATTAATTGTTCAAGTTCATGATTGCCTTGCTTTAATCTCGAAATCTCTTCTTTCAAGGTATTAATAGTGTTTACAGTGTTTTGAATTTTAGTTTCTAATTGATTCAATATTTCTAATGACATATTTTTCCTCAAGCTCAATTTATTTGGTGTATAATAAGGAGTATTATAACGAATTCATTCTGAAATCAACACCTTTTTAAATCTTAAGTTGGAGAAAATTATGCGAAAACCACTCGTAATGGGTAACTGGAAACTCAATGGAAGTATCGAAATGGCTAAAGACTTAGTTGCAGGACTAAGAGCTGAGCTATCAACTGAAGCAAATTGCGATATTGCAATTGCACCACCGACTGTGTACTTAGATTTCGTTAAACATCAATTAGGTGGCTCAACTATTCTTTTAGGCGCACAAGATGTTGGTGTTCATCTTTCAGGTGCTTATACTGGTGAAGTCTCAGCCACTATGTTAAAAGAAATCGGTGTGACTCACGTGATCATTGGTCACTCTGAACGTCGTACTTATCATAAAGAATCAGATGAATTTATCGCTCAAAAATTCGGCGTTTTAAAAGAAGCTGGACTCGTTCCTGTACTATGTATTGGTGAAACAGAAGCTGAAAACGAAGCAGGTCAAACTCAAGCAGTATGTGCTCGTCAAATTGATGCAGTAATTAATGCATTAGGTGTTCAAGCATTTAATGGTGCTGTAATTGCTTATGAACCAGTTTGGGCAATTGGGACTGGAAAATCTGCAACTCCAGCTCAAGCGCAAGCAGTACATAAATTTATTCGTGACCACATTGCAAAACAAGATGCCGCTGTCGCTAAACAAGTTATCATTCAATACGGTGGTTCTGTAAATGACAAAAATGCAGCAGAACTATTCACTCAACCAGATATTGATGGTGCATTAGTTGGTGGAGCTTCATTAAAAGCTGATGCTTTTGCAGCGATTGTTAGAGCAGCAGAACAAGCTAAAAAATAAGCATTAAAATAAAAAAGACGCCTATAAAAGGCGTCTTCTCTTTAACTAAATAAAATTTTGTAACTTATTTTTTAACCTTATTTTCATACCTAGATGGCCAAATTTTCTCAACAGGCACTTGCAAATATTCAGAGATAATACGTTCATATTTAGGACAATGACGATATAAAGCATTACGTAAAGTATCAGCCTGTAAACCACTTGATCGTGAAAGCGCCCTTAAATTTCCGCCTCGAATTTTAATTTCACCTACAACTCTTGATGGTGTCCAGTCTTGATCTTGTTCTCTCATTATGAGATCCTCTATTGGTTAAATTTTTTGCTATTGTAAAGATTATCGGTGTTACGATTCTAGATCGATAAAAAGTTACCGGCAAAGAATAGCACATAAAAAAACGAATTAAAACAATAAAAACAAAAAAACAGCCACAAATGGAATAAAATATAATGGAAACGAAAGAAAAAAAACCTAAAACCAAAGAAAAAACACGAACTTTTAACGATACTTGTGTTGAAACTTTTAAAAACCGATTAACGCTCCTATTAGAAGGTCGTTCAGGCAATGCATTTGCCAGAAGTGTTGGTATGTCCGAAGCGGTAATCCGTGATTACTTAAGTGGAAAAACCTATCCATCACTCAGTCGATTAGCTACTATCGCAGATAAATGCGATGTATCAATTGAATGGTTAGCAACAGGTAAAGGTGAATGTCGCTTACTACCTGAAACGCTAAGCCGAGGTACAGTGAATGTTCCGTTTCTTAATAAGAACGAAACTATTAACGCATTCACAATTTTAGATACGATCCCATTTGATCTCACCTTAACTAAACATCAAGGTTGTGAAGCAGATGATCTTGCTGCGGTTTGGGCTAAAGGTGATTGTATGGAACCAACTATATCCAACCATGATATAGTCATTATTAATACAGCAAATAATAAACCAGTTGATGGTTTCCTTTATACTGTACAATATGATGATCAAATTACTATCAAACGAATTCAAAATCAAGGTTCAAATCTGTTATTGATTTCAGACAACCCAAAATACCCGACTATTACGAAAGCTAAAAATGAGCAAAAAGATTTTAAAATAATTGGTCATGTAATCTATTTATTGAAAAATCTCAATTAATATTGCCATTGTGCTTTTTTTATTTTTACTCCATTGATGCAAATCAATGGAGTTTTTTATCACTTGATATTGCATTTTTTTCTGCGAACAACTTTGTAATAAAAATGTCATTAACAAAATTAAGCAATCTAATCACATTCCATACAGCATAACCTTATACATTTAGCCTTAATTATGCTAAAATCACCACAAAATTTTTGCCCATTAATTTAGTTATTATGCCAAATGTAAACACTCGAAAAAAAGTCGTTGTCGGCATGTCTGGCGGCGTAGATTCTTCCGTTTCTGCTTATTTATTACAACAACAAGGCTATGATGTTGTTGGTCTATTTATGAAAAATTGGGAAGAAGATGACACAGAAGAATATTGCTCTGCAGCTATCGACCTCGCTGATGCTCAAGCAGTCTGTGACAAATTAAATATCAAACTCCATACCATCAACTTTGCTGCAGAATATTGGGACAATGTCTTTGAACATTTTTTATCTGAATACAAAGCAGGCCGAACGCCGAATCCAGATATTTTATGTAACAAAGAGATCAAATTTAAAGCATTTCTCGAATATGCAGCAGAAGATTTAAATGCCGATTATATTGCAACAGGTCATTATGTCCGTAAACGCGAAAATGGTGACAAGGTTGAATTACTCCGAGGAATCGACAACAACAAAGATCAGAGTTATTTTTTATATACGCTTAGTGAAGACCAAATTCGTCAAAGTTTATTTCCTGTTGGCGAACTTGAAAAACCACAAGTAAGAAAGATAGCAGAGCAACTTGGCTTAGCAACCGCAGCCAAAAAAGACTCAACAGGTATCTGTTTTATCGGAGAACGAAAATTCAGTGACTTCTTAGCGCGTTATTTACCTGCACAATCAGGCGTTATTCGAACCGTAAATGGTGAAGTTATTGGTCAACACCAAGGATTAATGTACCACACATTAGGTCAACGCAAAGGGCTTGGCATTGGTGGTCTAAAACAAGCCGACGACACTCCATGGTACGTAGTTGATAAAGATATTAAAAATAACGAATTAATTGTTGCTCAAGGTCATGACCATCCAGCACTATTTTCAAATGGTTTAATTGCCCAACAACTGCACTGGGTTGATCGTAAAATTGTTACCCAACCATTTCATTGCACAGTTAAAACGCGCTATCGTCAACAAGATATCTCTTGTTGTGTTACACCACTAGGTGAAGATAAAATTGAAGTCATGTTTGACAAACCTGTTGCAGCTGTCACACCAGGACAATCAGCAGTGTTTTATCAAAATGAAGTTTGCCTTGGCGGTGGAATTATCGAGGAACGAATTATAAGCAGTAAGGAGCATTAAAGTGAACAATAAATATCATCATATTGCAATAGCTCTTGCCGGCGCGACACAAAGCGCAACACTTATCCCCCAGCTTGCTAATACTGGGGTTTGTAATACGACAATTTATCAAGTATCGATAAAAAGCATATTCAACACATCACCAAAAACCACTGATGATGTTTATGATGGTATAAACAATATCAAAACAGGGTTAGAAACACTAATTACCCTACTCTCCTCTAACCAAAAACAACATGTTGAACTGATTCGTTACCTTTTTGGTACCTTAAGTATTACCAGCAAATTATTAAAAAATAATGAAGCGTTAGATAAAATAGATCAACGTTTACAACGAATATCAGGCCTATATCCTGAAATGAATAATGAAACAATCGACAATCATATTGACGATCTCTCTTATTCATTAGCTGGAATCTATTCTGATATCATCAGCCCGTTAGCAACAAAAATCAAAGTGGTAGGTAAAGCTGAATATCTACAAAATTCATTAGTTCAAGCCAAAGTCAGATCTTCACTATTGAGTTGTGTTCGCTCGGCCATTTTATGGTATCAAGTTGGAGGAAGTCGCTTCCAATTCCTATTAAGTCGCAAACGAATAGCTAATGCAGCGCAAGAGTTATTAAAAGAAATTAATCAACAAAGTTATTAAATTAAAAAATAGCAACGGAGTAAAACCGATGGAATTATCTGCTCTAACCGCCCTATCACCAATTGATGGTCGTTATGGTGACAAAACAACAGAATTACGCACAATTTTTAGTGAATATGGTTTATTAAAATATCGCGTTCAAGTTGAAGTACGTTGGCTACAAAAATTAGCTAGCCAAGCAGATATTCTGGAGGTCCCAGCTTTAAGTGAGCTTGCCACTAAACATCTTAACCAAATTGTAGAAAACTTTGATGAACAAGATGCACTACGCATTAAAACCATCGAAAAAACCACAAACCATGATGTTAAAGCGGTTGAATATTTCCTAAAAGAGAAAGTAAACAGTAACGAAGAGCTACAAGCTATTAACGAATTTATCCACTTTGCCTGTACCTCAGAAGATATTAACAATCTATCTTACGCATTAATGCTAAAAACAGCGCGAGATACAGTAATCGTTCCTTATTGGAATAAATTGATTGATATTATCACCGCTCAAGCTAAAGCTTATCGTGACCTTCCATTGCTATCAAGAACGCACGGACAACCCGCTACACCATCTACCATTGGTAAAGAGTTTGCTAATGTAGCCTACCGTTTAAAAAGACAACTTAAACAACTACAGTCAATTGAAATACTAGGTAAAATCAATGGGGCGACAGGTAACTATAATGCACACATGGTGGCTTACCCACAAATCAATTGGCACAAATTTAGTGAAGAATTTGTCACATCATTGGGATTACAATGGAATCCATATACCACGCAAATTGAACCACATGATTATATTGCCGAATATTTTGATTGTGTTGCACGTTTCAATACCATCATGATCGACTTTGATCGTGATGTTTGGGGTTATATTGCACTAAATCATTTCAAACAAAAAACCATCGCTGGCGAGATCGGCTCTTCAACCATGCCACACAAAGTGAACCCAATTGATTTTGAAAACTCTGAAGGTAACTTAGGTATAGCTAACGCTATTATGAGTCACTTGGGTAGCAAACTACCTATTTCTCGTTGGCAACGAGATTTAACTGACTCAACAGTATTACGTAACCTTGGTGTAGGTATTGGTTATGCGATCATCGCTTATCAATCGACCCTAAAAGGCTTAAATAAGCTTGAAGTCAATCAAGAATATCTACTTGAAGAGCTTAACCGTAATTGGGAAGTGCTAGCCGAACCAATTCAAACCGTAATGCGCCGTTATGGTATCGAAAAACCATACGAAAAATTAAAAGAACTCACTCGCGGTAAACGTGTTGATGCACAAGGAATGCAACAATTCATTGACTCGTTAGCTTTACCTGAACATGAAAAAGCACGATTAAAACAATTAACACCGGCAAATTATATTGGTTATGCAATTCGTTTTGTCGATGAACTTTAAGCGGCACATTTAAACAGTAAAAAAATAAAAATGTCTTCATGCCTAAAGCGCTCAAGACTTTAGGCAAATCGACTCAAGAGTTAAAGAAAAGATAAACAAAGATTTGAAAGGAATGGAAACACCATTGAAAATTCGCATCGCCACTCGTAAAAGCCCCTTAGCACTTTGGCAGGCTAACTATGTAAAAGAACAACTGACAGCTATCCATAGCGATCTGACTGTGGAACTGCTTCCTATGGTAACCAAAGGTGATGTGCTTTTAGATAGTCCACTGTCAAAAATTGGTGGAAAAGGATTATTTGTAAAACAACTAGAGCAAGCCATATTAAACAACGAAGCTGATATTGCTGTTCACTCAATAAAAGATATTCCCGCCCAATTCCCGGAGGGACTAACCCTATCAACCATCTGCCAACGCGATGACGTACGTGATGCACTCATATCAAACCAATATCAAAGCTTGGACGATTTACCGCAAGGCGCCATTGTAGGCACCTCAAGTCTAAGACGCCAATGTCAATTGCGAGCAAAATATCCACATCTCATTATAAAAGATTTACGAGGAAATGTAGGCTCTCGTCTAGCGAAATTAGACGATCAACAATACGATGCAATCATCCTCGCTGCTGTCGGTTTAAAGCGATTAGGATTACAAGAACGAATCAAACAATATATAACAACAGATTTAATCTTACCGGCGGTTGGGCAAGGTGCGGTTGGCATTGAAACTCGATCAAATGATGACACGATTCTTAAATTACTTGCACCTCTAGACGATAAAAACAGCCGAATTTGTATCCAAGCAGAAAGAGCAATGAATCAAGCCTTACAAGGTGGTTGCCAAGTGCCAATCGCCTGCTATAGTCAATTAACGAATGATTTATTAACTTTAACCGGGTTAGTTGGTAGTATTGATGGGAGCAAAATCATTAAAGCGACGCTAACCAAATCAGCAACCGAGCCTGAAACCTTAGGTCAACAACTGGCATCAGAATTGTTAGCCAAAGGAGCTGATAAAATTTTAGCGGAAATAATTGATTGATGATTTATATTACTCGCCCTTCCCCCGAAGGGGATAAGCTAACCCAGCAATTAAATCAAGCAAATATTCCGGCAACCCATCTCCCATTATTCAAAATCTTAGCAGGTCACGGACTAAATAACCTTCAACAACAGCTCAACCAACTTGCGCCATCAGATATCGTAATTGTGGTATCGCCACAAGTCAGCTATATGATAAAAGAACATCAACCTAATCTAAGCTTTCCTAAACATCTACGCTATTTTGCCATTGGCAAAAAGTCAGCTCTATTGTTTAGTCAACAAGCTGACGTTCACGTTGATTATCCAAGTGAGGAACATAGTGAGGGATTATTACCACTATTGACTGACTTGCAAGGCCGTTCCGTTTTAATTTTGTGTGGAAACAATGGACGGCAATTTCTCTCTCAAGAGTTGCAACAAAAAGCAAACGTGACCTCAATACAATGTTATTTTCGTCAACCAATTCAATATCCAGCCCACATACTAACTGATGATATTGCTCAACAAATCCTACTCGTAACAAGTGTCGATCACCTACTCCAACTTGACACATATTGCCAAAATAAACATAAATATGAAGCACAATTGGTGGTAACTAGCCCACGGATATTCGAAAAAGCCAAGCAACTAAATTGGCATAACGTTTTACAAATTGTTAGCGCAAATAATGAATTTTTATTTAAAACAATGATAACTCTATGTCATAATGCGGAAAATATTTCTCAAAAATCTAAATGAGGTAATTTATGCCATCTAGATATTATGGTGCCAATGCAACACTATCAAACATCAGCACCACTTCATTTAGCCAAATAAAAAAGACAGAAGCGAATAATATGATGAATATAAATAAAAAAGAGCCAAAACCTTCTAGTCCTCAACCTGAGCCATCAGTCAATACGCTAAAAGCGCCAGTATCAAAACTCTCAATACTCGCCATCGGATTAACAGTTTGCTTAGGTGGATTGATCTATTTTCAAGGTTATAAACAGCTCCAAAACCAAACACATGAAATCTCAACGCTACAAGCTGAAATTGCCAATTTAAAACAAAATACCAAAGCAAGTATCATTAAAGATCTTCAAAGTAATATTGATGATGCCATCAATAAACAAAACCAACAGTTTTCATTATTAACACAACGCGTTGACCGTCAATTAAGCGACAACCAGAAAGCTCAGCAGCAACTTACTGAACAAGTTAATGATACCAATAAATTAAACGAGCAAAACCTAAATAGCCTAAACGAACGTTTAGCAGCCGTATCGACTCTGGATAACAACGTTTGGCTCATCTCGCAAGCAAACTACCTAGTGCATTTAGCGGGAAGAAAAATCTGGAGCGATCAAGACTACACCAGTGCCCGTTTATTACTCAAAAGTGCAGATGAAAGCTTAGCGAAAACAAATGATCCAAGCTTACTCCCTGCTCGACAAGCCATCACCAAAGATATTAACTCACTATCTCAAGTCACTTTTGTTGACGCTGATGGCATAATCCTAAAATTACTTGGTTTAACTGAATCAATAACAGAATTACCATTAGTTGGAAACTATAAAGATATCGATCTGGGCATGAATCAATATGACGATACTCTTGCTAACAACGCCAATACTTCAGCAGATAATGTCACCCATTCAACAGATGATTGGTCAGATAATTTACTTGCTAATGCTTCAACATTTATGGATAAATTCATCAAAATTGAAAAATTAGATGTAAAAGATAACCATTTTTCTGAGTGCCTAGACAAAGCTGGAAGTGACGAAAAGCAAATTGTTAAATGCCAGATCCTAAAAACACCACTTAGTGCAGAACAATCACTTTACCTGCGCGAAAATATCCGTTTCCGTCTATTAATTGCTGCTCAAGCAGTACCAAGACATCAAGAACTCATTTATCAACAAGCACTAAATGATACCGCAATTTGGGTCAATGCGTATTTTGATGGTAATGCCCCAAGCGTAAAAGCATTCATAGATGAGCTTGAAAACTTACAAAACCAACCAATCAGTAACCAAAACATACCTGATAAACTCGACAGCATTACTGAACTTGAAAAATTAATGCAAACCCGTGTTAAATCGATATTAGGTAAATAGGAGAATAATAATGTTCAAAATACTCATTATATTCCTAGTGTTAGTTGGTGGATTTTTCCTTGGGCCATTGTTTGAAGGCCACCAAGGTTCTGCGGTATTTGAAGTTGCCAAATATCGTATCAGCATGTCATTTAACTCATTTATGATATTGCAAATCATTGGCTTGCTCTGCCTATACCTAATCTATAAATTATTCTCTAAAATCTTCAATACCAAATTGGGTAATTGGTTTAGATTACGATCGCCAAAAAAATCAATTAAACGTATTGAACAAGCGCAATTTTATTTATTAGAAGGTGATTACCGACAAGCAGCAAAACTATTTATGAAAAGTGCCAAAGGAGCAAAAAGTTCGACACTATCTTACTTACTTGCTGCTCAAGCACAAATTGATGATGACCAACTTATCGCCGCTAATCAATCTTTAGAGCAAGCAGCTAAAAGTTGTCAACCAAATGAATTATTTGCTTTTCAGCTTGTACAAATTCGGTTACAAATCAAAAATCATGAATATAGCTCAGCTAAAATCACAATCGAAAAACTGCTAAACGAAAAACCGCGTAACATTGAGCTCCTAAAATTAGCAGACCAGCTATATTACGAATCACAAGATTATCAAGCGGTGATAGAACTGTTACCGATCTTATACAAAACCAAAGCTTACCCTGATTCGCAACTCGATCAGTTCAAACAAGCGGCTTATATTGGTCGTATAAAACAGTTATCTACGGATATTGATCCTTTAGCTTTAATAAAATGGTGGAAAAAACAACCAAAATCTATCATTAACAATCTTGCCAATCAAAAAGCAATGGCCAACTACCTAACTCAATTAGGTCAAACCGCCGAAGCTGAAAGACTAAAAAGAAACATCATGCGATTAGAGCAAAAAGAACAATGTTGACATAAAAAAACAGGGCAATCGCCCTGTTTTTTATTTATCGCTAGAGAATAAAATACCGAATCAAAGCCATACAACTCATACCAGTAATCACCACCCACATCAGGTTTCGTGTCAATACTGCCACGATAATAGTTGGCACAGCGGCTAAACAATATTCCAAATTAAAAGAAGGAAACTCACCTTGCTTAACAATAAACAAATTTTGCACAAATAGCGCAGTTAAAATACAGATAGGCACATAAGATAGAAAACGAATCACGATTTCAGGCAATTGCAATTTTCTAACTAATAAAAATGGAATAACTCGCGGTAACCAAGTCACCACACCACTCCCCAAAATAATCAACAAACTATACAAACTCATGCTTTACGCTCCACAATAATACCCATAAAGCAGCCAGCAAAAGTACTAAATAATATTGCCATTTCTGACGATACAAATCGCAATAAAAAGACCAGCACCACAGTTACGGTTAACATTGCAATAATCAGATTTCTAATGGTTTTTGTTTTATCACCAGTTAACTGCAAATATAATAAACCAATAAACATCGCAACTAATGCATAATCTAAACCAAACTGAGCAGGATTCGGCAACCACTCGCCAATCAATGCACCAACTAAACAGGATAATATCCACGCCAAATAAGCAGTAACATTCAGCCCATGCATCCAAGGCGGATTGATCGGCGTTTTATTAGCAATGGCATTCATCGCAACCGCAAAACTCTCATCGGTTAATAAGCTACCAATCCCAATATTATTTAAAAGCGAAAAACGCCGAAAAGCAGGTGCAGTAGCCATACTCATCAAAAAATGGCGTGAATTAACCAAAAAAACAGTAAATATCACAGCCGAAATCGGAGTTGCTACAATCATTAAACCCGTGATGATAAATTGCGATGCACCCGCATAAATGATAGCAGCCATCAAGGTGATTTCTAACACTGACAAATTAGAGGCTTTACCTACTACACCCGCAGCGATACCAATTCCAATATACCCCAATAAGGTGGGAATACAGGCGCGCACACCATCTTCAAACGTTAATGACATCTTTCATTCCTTACAAACTGATATCTTGAATAATTATAATAATAAAGATTAGATTGCAGACAATTAATTAGACTAAAAACAATAAGCCGCATTTTATAATCAAACTTTGCTATAATAGAGTATAACAACGCTCTATTAAAACTATTTATTATATTACGGTAAAATTATTTATGTATACAGGCACTTTATTTATCATTTCAGCACCAAGTGGTGCAGGCAAATCAAGCCTGATTCGCGCCTATTTGGCACAAACTAATCACCATCCGGCTAAAGTTTCAATCTCTCATACAACCAGAAACCCAAGACCGGGCGAAAAACAAGGTGAACACTACTATTTTGTAGACAATCAAGAATTTGAATCACTTATAAAACAAAATGCCTTTGTTGAATATGCTCACGTCTTTGACCACTACTATGGCACATCCAAAGCTGAAATCGAACAATCATTACAGCAAGGAATAAATGTCTTTCTTGATATCGATTGGCAAGGTGCACAGCAAGTACGACAGCAAATGCCTGAATCAAAAAGCATCTTCATTTTACCTCCATCACTAAAAGAGCTTGAAAATCGACTGATTAAACGAGGCCAAGACGACGCGAATATCATCAGCAAAAGAATGCACAAAGCTCAATCTGAAATATCGCATTATAACGAATATGACTACATCATAATAAATGATGATTTTGATGAATCATTAACAGCACTTAATGCCATTATGACAACAGCGAGTCTTGAGCAAGCAAAACAAACCATCACACACCAACAACTTATTGATGACCTGCTTGCACCAAAATATTAATAGATTTGAAAAAAATATCGCCGAAAAATCGGCGATATAACGTATTAATTACCTAACGCTTCAGACGCTTGGCTATTTTGAATTAACTCAAGTTTATAACCATCGGGATCTTCAACAAAAGCAATAATCGTCTTACCACCTTTAACCGGCCCCGCCTCACGAGTCACACGACCACCCGCTTGACGAACGTCTTCGCACATCTTAGCCACATCATCAACCCCAATAGCAATATGACCAAACGCCGTACCATGATCATATTTATCCGTCCCCCAATTATAGGTCAACTCAATCACCGAACTTTCAGACTCATCACTATAACCAACAAAAGCAAGCGAGTATTGATATTCAGGATTCTCACTTGTTCTAAGCAACTTCATTCCCATTATACGAGTATAAAAATCAATTGAACGTTTTAGATCACCGACGCGGATCATAGTATGTAAAAT
Source organism: Gilliamella sp. B2911 (assembly GCF_026536965.1). Classification (NCBI taxonomy): domain Bacteria; kingdom Pseudomonadati; phylum Pseudomonadota; class Gammaproteobacteria; order Orbales; family Orbaceae; genus Gilliamella; species Gilliamella sp. B2911. The sequence continues at coordinate 45,524 of NZ_JAFNNA010000009.1, forward strand.
ACGCATTGCAGTACTGTTCCTTATTACAATTAAACATCTAACTTGAGTTTATCTATTTGCACCAAACCAAGCAAATTTTTATGCTGACAAAATAATCAATTAAGAGAATTTAAAAATAGGTAAAATGGGAAAAAAGGAAAAAATGGAAGAAAAAAAAATGCCTTCACGAATCATACAATAAGTGAAGGCGAACAAATCAGTAAGATTTGAAAAGGAACCTTTAATATCTTGAATTATATTTTGGTGCTGCACTAATACGTTTACCGTTAGAGATCAGTTTCACTTTTTGACCAGGGTAAAACTGCTTAGCATCACCTTTTTGAACAATAACAATCGTTGAACCTTTATCTTGTTTGATTTCTAATTCAACCGCTGCAGCTTGGCTTGCTTTGTTTTCGATAGCATCACCTAAAATTGCACCACCTACAGCACCGGTAGCTGCAGCTAAAATTCGCCCAGTACCATTACCAATTGTATTACCTAATACTCCCCCGATGACTGCGCCGCCTAAAGGACCCGCAACATTGCCACCATTTTTGCCATCAGAGTTAGCTTGAATCTTCACAGCTCTTACAGCAACAACTGTACCATAACTTACTTGTTGAACTTGCTTAGCTTGATCGGTTGTATAAACATCGCCAGAATAAATATCACTATTACTGCACCCAGATAAAATTGCTGCTAGTATAGTTAATGTGACGATTTTTTTCATAATTTATTCCTCATATATTGAGTATAAAATTTTATACCTCTAATAGCATAATATTCTTTTGCAAAAACGACAACATCATTTTCACAATTTTATCATTTGATAATACAAATTATAATCAACTTAGGTTATACTCAGCTCAATAGTTAATCTACCATACAATAAGTACATGAAACGGTTATTTTTTCCTTTAATATTATCAGTTATGATAACTGCCTGTCATGATGAAAATCAAAAAGCAACGACGAAAAATGAAACCGTCACTCATCAATCTAAGCTTGATTGTATGAATGACAAACCGAATTTAAATCTTGACGCCATCGCAGCTGATGGTTGTCCAGTAAAATAATTTTATAGGCAAAATAACAGCATGAAAACTATCGAAATCGACGAAGAACTTTATAACTTTATCGCAGGCCAAACTAAATATATCGGTGAAGATGCCTCAAGTATTTTAAGACGATTATTAAAGTTTAACCAATTGTCAGCAATCGAAATTGCCCCATCAGAACTCATTGAAAACAATTATTCAGTTATTGAAAACCTGATTAAAAGTGAAAGATTTACTAAAGAAAGATCCACCATCAGTCGATTTTTAATGGTATTAAACGCGCTATACAACTACAACTCTGCACTATTCTCCATTGCAGCGACCTCACTCCATGGTAGAAAGCGTCAATACCTAGCAAAAGACCCAACAGCACTCGAAACCTCAGGTAAAAACACCAAACCACGAGAAATCATTGGCACCCCATACTGGGTCATTAGCAACACCAATACTGCTCGTAAAATACTCATTATAGAATCGATTATGAGCGACATGGGAATATCAGAAAGCATGATAAACCAAGTGACTCATGTATTCTCACCATCAAGTAAATAAAAATTCACTCAATGAACACAAAAGTGAATAAAACGAATTGTGAAAGAGGAGTAAAAAATGGATAAGCCAAGTCGTGCGGGATTGTTAGCGCAACCGACAGACCTAATAAATGTCGAAACATTAAAAAACAATTACTACCAAATCAAACCAGATACAGACAATATCAGCCAACTGGTCATCTTTGGTACATCGGGTCACCGTGGTAGCTCAAACAAAGGTACCTTTAACGAAGCTCATATTCTAGCCATTGCACAAGCGGTGGCGGAATACCGCAAAGCTAACAACATCACTGGTCCTTGCTTTATTGGCCAAGATTCCCACGCCTTATCCGAACTTGCGCTAAAATCCGTATTAGAAGTCTTTATTGCTAACGAACAAACCGTAGTCATCGCTCAAAACTGGGGTTACACACCAACGCCAGTAATATCGCACGCCATCTTAACCTACAATAAACAATCACAATTAGCTGACGGCATCGTTATCACGCCATCACACAACCCACCTGAAGATGGAGGAATCAAATACAACCCAACTAACGGCGGGCCTGCTGATACTGACATCACCAAACAGATCGAAAATCGCGCTAACGAACTACTCAAAGCCAACCTAAATGGTGTCAAACGTGTCACGATCGAAAAAGCGATAAAATCTGACTACCTGCATACTAAAGAATATGAAACCGATTATGTTAATGACCTACAAAACATCATCGATCTATCGCTTATCAAATCATCATCACTCAAAATTGGGGTTGACCCGCTGGGTGGCGCCTGTATTACCTATTGGCCACGCATTGCTGAAAAATATGGCCTAAACCTTGAAATCGTCAACAACAAAATCGACCCAACATTTAGCTTTATGCATCTTGACCATGATGAAATTATCCGCATGGATTGCTCAAGCCGTTGGGCAATGGCAGGATTACTAAATCTAAAAGACAAATTCGATCTAGCCTTTGGCAACGACACCGATGCTGACCGCCACGGTATCGTCACCCCAAAAGGACTAATGAACCCAAATGCCTACTTATCAACCTGTGTAAACTACCTATTCCAAAATCGCCCACAATGGCACAAAGATATCGCAATCGGTAAAACACTTGTAACCAGCTCAATGATCGACCGCGTAGCTAACAGCTTAAACAAAAAATACCTTGAATATCCGGTTGGTTTCAAATGGTATGCTGATGGACTCTATCACGGCAAACTCGGATTTGCTGGTGAAGAAAGCGCTGGCGGATCATTTTTAAGAACCAACGGCAAAGTCTGGACAACTGATAAAGATGGCATCATCTTATGTCTGCTTGCTGCAGAAATGACGGCCAAAATTGGCAAAAACCCACAAGAACAATATCAAGAGCTTGAAGACAAATTTGGTGTCTCATACTATGGACGCATTCAAGCTTCGGCTACATTTGCTGAAAAACAAAAACTGGCCAAACTTGATGCAAGCCAATTAACCACAGACAAACTAGCCGGTGAAGAAATAACCCAATGCCTCACCACCGCGCCAGCAAATAATGCGCCAATTGGTGGATTAAAAGTGATCACCGAAAACGGCTGGTTTGCAGCTCGCCCATCGGGAACAGAAGACGCATATAAAATCTATGCCGAAAGCTTTATCAGCAACGAACACCTTGCCACCTTACAGCAAGAAGCACAACAAATAGTGGCAAAAGCAATAAAATAAAAAGCAGATAAGTTAACGGATAAACGGGGTAATAAGGCTAAATATAATTATTTTTTAGCCCCAAAAACCCCGTTCCTCAACTTTTTTTGATGCAAAAAAACAGCTACTAAAAAGCGCTACAGTTTAAAGCAGAATTATTTATTTAAGACAACATTGCAAAGTAGAATTTAGAACCCAAAAACCCCGCTCCTCAACTTTTTTTCGATAAAAAACTTAAAAAAATACCCTACTAGTTGAGGTGGATGATTTACCTTTAACATCAAGCTCTACGTAAAAAATGCTGACCTTATTTATAGCCTTTTTTCTATCAGCGGATTTAATAAATCCGATAGCGCCATCAGGCACAGTGTGCTCTGCTATTAATGCAATTCACTAAAATAATTCTTCAACGCCTGTATAAACGCACTATCTACCATAGCAGGATATTTATTTGCCTGCCATGATTGTAAAAATAATAGATGCTGAACCGTTAACGGTTTGTTCATATCGCGAAATTCGTTTAACTGTTCTTTTACCTCTTGGGATGTTGTGAGAAGGGATTGTGGTGTTTTTTGCTTCGGTATTTGGCAATGCTTTTGATACCATAGCTCATAGCCACTTAAATCATAATCACCCAATAACTCATAACCCGTTAAATTAGGGCTGGCATTAGGGTAGCGTTTAGTGATAGAACTGGTAGGAAATCCACCGCAAATAATAATTTCATCAATTTTTTTTATATACTTTGCCGTTACCTTTAAGCTAAAACCCAATAATTGCTCAACCACATATAATGATTGATTATAAAGCTTTAAAAAATTACCTTCGGCAATAAACTGAACCGGACTTTTACTTAACGCTATTTTGTCTTCAATATTCATTTTATATTACTCCTTTAATATCAATATTTTTAACCACCACCTCGGTGCCCAGCATTTTTGCCGCTTAGCCGCAAAATCGCTTTTTTTATGGCTAAACGACGTTGACTCCTTGAGTCAGCTTACTTTTAATCACCTAATACTATTTTTTATCACTCCAACCCCCGCCCTAAGGATTAAGGACGAAGAAATAAAAACTAAGGATGGGTGCAAAGTCCGTAGTAGGCGTTGTTGGTGTAGTTCCAATACACGTAACCGTCGTATGTGCTCACGATAAACTGGGAACTACCATTCGGGTCACTAGTCCAGTACCAATTGACGTCGAAGCCAACGCCTGAATAATCATACAGATTACCCCACTCAGTGAAAAAACCAGAACCTATATGACGCATGTAAAACCTACCAGGTGAGGAAGGGGTGGCGCCGATGGATATAGGATTATAATTCCAATCACGAGATGCATTAGTTAAATCCTTTACGCGAGGCATTCGATAACCAATACTATTACACCAAGATAAGACAGGAGAATAATTGTTATCAGACACATTACCACGGTTGACGAACCACTGCTTCAAAGTAAAACCATATTTGACGACTGGAGCACCATTACTATCACGACCGACCAACTCGAAGGTCTGAGGCAAAGTAGGTTTAGAAATAGGACCAGGATTTCTAGAATTATGCTGGGATTCGGTAGCGTAAGGACCTGTTAAAGTAACACGAACGCTTGTAGCAGTAGGATTAGACATTGTGACGGTGATACCACCCTGAGAAACAGGAAACCAAGACAATGGCTGACTACTACCACTAATGAGTAAATCAAAGTACAATCCATTAAGACCTGTAGTAGGAAAGTTTTGACCGTAAGATGACGGGGCTGTTGACTGAGTGAGAAAACCCTTAGCACGGTCCCACATTGAAGCTGGACCATTTTGGCCAGAATTAAAGTGATACGTACTTGGTTTGGCGAAACAAACCACCGGCCCAGCCTTAGGATTGACGTAATAAGTCACATTACTGGCATTGAAAGTACTACGATTAGGAAAACCATAACGTGTAGATAATGTACCGTCAGAACTGGATAACGTAACCTTATAAGGTGAATTACAAGTCGTTAACACGGAATTACGTGATACAGATTTATTGTTTTTATCGACGATAGATAAACTTAAAGAACCTGTAGCAGTAACGCCAGAATCTCCATCATCATCACCCCAATAATTATTAGGAGGACCGATAAGAGAACTCAAAGCGACTGAATTAGTATTAGTAGGAACGAACATACGAATATCAGCAAAACTCTGACCCGCAACCGGCAAGGTGATAGGTCTTGAAGAAGATGAAGGATTGGTAGAAGGCGTGTAATTAGCTCCGTTAGATAGCGTAATCCCAAGCAGACCGTTAGCATCAACTGCACGAGTACGACCACCGTCGAAAGTCAGATAAGGTGCACTACCTTGTATCGCATTCCTAGTTGTCTTTGATGTCAATGCGTGACACGAAAAAGCAAGAAAAAATGCCACAAAAAAAACAACCTGCCGGGATAATTGGGAAAAGGATCGAAAACCTGATCTGAAACAGGATCCGAAAAACGATCGGAAAAAAGATCGAGAAGAGGATCGCGAAAGCGATCGCACGAAAATTCGCAGAATTTCACTTGATTGCGTGGAAAAATAAGTTTCAGTGAAAAATTTAAGCTGGTAGCTGGACTTAGACGAATTTAAAAGATAGGTTTGGCAGGTTGGCTGTTGGCTGTTGGCTGTTGAAAATTATATTGCATTTTAGACTATCCTGTCAAGTAATTTTTTGATTAATTTACAATTTTATGCTTTTATGTCAAATTTTAGCCTATTAGCTAAAACCGTGTAAAAAGTATAGTGATTGGAAAAACACGATGCAACACTTTTTTTCACTCATTTACGTTAACTTTTGTAAATAGGATCTAAAAAGGATCTAAATTATAATTATTTAACTATTGTTTTAATTGAATATATCACAGTTACAAATCTTTAAAATTAGAGCGATTGATCCTCAGAAATTTTATTTTAGGGCTTTAAATTAGAAATTTAGTGATTTGGATCATTTAATAATTTTTAAGTGAAATTTAAAACTTCAAAAACCCCACTCCTCAACTTTTTAAGAAACGGGATATTATCTGCACTGAATAAACTGACTGATGTTGATTGATTCGAAAATTATATTTTATTAACTGCCTACACGGCATAAACCATATATTCATGAGTAGTTTCTCGCATTATCACTTTCTAAACTGCCTACACGGCATAAACCATGATAAATAATAACAGAATTATGAGATAAATTTTCTAAACTGCCTACACGGCATAAACCTCAAATTTAAATTTTAATAGGAACACGACTATTTTCTAAACTGCCTACACGGCATAAACCCCAATAATTTTCTATTGTTTTATGTTAGTAACTTTCTAAACTGCCTACACGGCATAAACCGTCTGCGATGCATTTAAAAGGTCCTGGCGCAATTTCTAAACTGCCTACACGGCATAAACCTGCTGAAAATTTTGGGCGACATCTGCAATGCTTTTCTAAACTGCCTACACGGCATAAACCGGAGGAACATTATCATCAGGCAAAGGCAAAGTTTTCTAAACTGCCTACACGGCATAAACCTAGAACAAGACATACTATAATCGTTGTTTGCAAAAAGGCAAAGGGCATTTGGCGTTTTAAAAACCCTTTTTTTATTATCTTTTTAAAATAATGATTTTTAATTATTTTATTTTTTGATTAAAAAAAGGGTTATAAAAATAATATTTTTTGAGGCTTAGAAAACCCCGCTCCTCAACTTTTTTAGAAAGCAAATTTTACTCATAAAAAAAGGATTACACTGAATCCTTTTTTATTGATATTTATTGATTAACCCGCTCGATAATTAGGTGGCTCTTTAGTGATTAGGACGTCATGAACATGACTCTCTTTCATACCTGCGCCAGTAATGCGGTAGAACTTCGATTTTGTGCGTAACTCATCGATAGTTCCACAACCAGTTAGCCCCATACATGAGCGTAAGCCACCCATTTGTTGGTGGATGATCTCTTTTAATAAACCTTTGTAAGCAATTCGGCCTTCAATACCTTCTGGTACTAGCTTATCGGCAGCATTATCTGATTGGAAGTAGCGATCCGATGATCCTTTTGCCATCGCACCGAGCGAACCCATACCGCGATAAGATTTATAAGCACGACCTTGGAATAGTTCGATTTCGCCTGGTGCTTCTTCGGTTCCGGCAAACATTGAACCAACCATAACGCAAGATGCGCCAGCGGCAATAGCTTTGGCAATATCACCTGAAAAACGAATGCCACCATCAGCAATAACTGGAATATTGTGTTGTTTAGCCACTTCAACAGCGTCCATAATGGCACTAATTTGCGGTACCCCTACCCCAGTGACGATACGCGTGGTACAAATTGAACCCGGTCCAATACCCACTTTTACCGCACTCACGCCTGCATCAATTAGCGCTTTTGCGCCTTCACCCGTAGCAACGTTGCCACCTATAATTTGTAAATTTGGATAGGCTTGTCTTGCTTGGCGAATGCGTTCAAGTACCCCTTCTGAATGGCCATGTGATGAGTCGATAAGTAAAACATCAACGCCGGCTTCAACCAAAGCAGCAATACGCTCTTCGTTACCCGCACCCGCACCCACTGCTGCGCCGACACGTAAGCGACCTTTTTCGTCTTTACATGCATTAGGTTTTTGTTCTGCTTTATTGTAATCTTTAACGGTTATCATGCCTTTTAAGTGGAATCTATCATCAACCACTAAAACCTTTTCAACACGATGTTCATGCATTTTTTGCAGTACACTTTCTCGAGATTCGCCCTCTTTAACGGTGACTAAGCGCTCTTTAGGTGTCATTACCGCAGTTACAGATAGTGATAAGTCAGTTGCAAATCGAACATCACGAGCAGTGATAATACCGACTAACTCTTGTGATTCTGTCACAACCGGAAACCCTGCAAAACCATATTCTTTAGCAAGATCGATTACTTGTTGAATAGTTGCTGTTGGTAGTACTGTTACGGGATCTTGAACAATTCCGCTTTCATGTTTTTTAACACGCTTTACATGCTCAGCTTGAACTTCAATTGGCATATTTTTATGGATAAAACCAATGCCTCCTTCTTGAGCAAGGGCAATAGCCAGTTCGGCTTCGGTTACCGTATCCATGGCAGCAGATAGCATTGGAATATTTAATTTGATGGTTTGCGTCAGTTGAGTTGTAATATCAGCAGTATTAGGTAAAACAGTTGAATGGGCTGGAACTAATAAAACATCATCGAACGTGAGGGCTTCTTTAACTATACGAGACATGACAATATTCACCATTGAGTTGGATTGTTGATAAAATATTGCCGATGTATTCTACTCACATTCGATATAAAAGACTAGTAGAATTTGATATTTATTTTTAGGCGATAATCAATCGCCCACTTTTAATTGAGCTCGTCTTTTTGAGCCATCAAAATATAATTTACATCAACATTACGACCTAATCGGAATTGATTGCTGAGTAAGTGATATTCCATTCCAATAATATCTTTAACCGTTAACTGCGCTTGTTCAACCCAAGTCATTAATTCAGAAGGACGGATAAAACGATTAAAATCATGAGTCCCTTTTGGCACTAAGCGCGCTATATATTCAGCGCCATAAATCAACATAAGTTTTGCTTTATGGTTACGGTTGATGGTCGATAAGTAGAGTTTTCCGTTCGGTTTGAGCAGTTTTGCGCAGGCATCAATAATAGAAAATGGGTCAGGCACATGCTCTAACATCTCCATACAAGTTATCACATCATAGTGTGATGGATACTGTGTGGCGTGCTCTTCAACGGTTTGTTTTTGGTAGTTGATAGAAAGACCATTTTGCTCGGCATGTAATTTTGCTACCGCTAATGATTCATCAGCCAGATCGATAGCGGTTACATTTGCACCTAACTTGGCTAAACTTTCAGACAATATTCCCCCACCACAACCAACATCTAATACATTTTTTTGATTCAAATCGTTTGATTTAATGTAATCAACTCGCAATGGATTGATGATATGCAATGGTTTGCATTGGCCATTTGGATCCCACCATTGTGCAGCTAACTTGGCAAACTTATCTATCTCGTTTAAATCGATGTTTTGTGTCATGGGTATTCTTATCAAAAAGGGGAATTGATGTAATATATGCGATGAGTTGATGATTAGCAATATCAAACCGTTTTAAAAACCCCGCTCCTCAACTTTTTTTATTACTCATAATTTCTATACTAAACCACTTAAAAACTCTGTTTTACTTAGCGATATAGGTTTAATTTTTTCATTGGCTATAACTATAAATGGTAATGTTTTCTTGTCTATGGGCTTAATTCATGGCATGATTTAGCGCTTAATTTATCTAATAAAAAAATAGTTCAGCCTAGGCTGATGCTAGAAATTAAATATTTAATCAAAAACTCAAGGGAAAATATATTCATGAGTACAGGTACTATGAAGAAAAGTCATTCACAGTGGAGCTCTCGCATGGGATTCATGCTTGCAGCTGCGGGTTCTGCTGTGGGTTTAGGTAACATTTGGAAATTTCCATACATGGCTGGAGAAATGGGTGGTTCAGCATTCGTGCTTACCTATTTACTATTTATGTTTGTTATTGGTCTGCCTATTCTAGTTTTAGAGTGGTTAATTGGCCGTCGCGGGCAAAAAAATCCAATTCATACCATGGAAGATGTTGCTGTTTCAGAAGGTCGCTCAAAATTGTGGCGCTGGGTTGGTATTATCGGCGTACTTGGCTCATTTTTAATTCTCTCGTTTTATAGTGTAATTGGCGGTTGGGCTACCGATTATATCTTTTTAGCTATCAATGGTACATTTAATGGTGCGAATGGTGCCGTAACGGCGCAAATCTTCAAAGGTTTTCTTGGTAATACCTCTAGCTTGTTGATTTGGCATACGGTGTTTATGGCAGCCAATACCATTATTGTTGCGATGGGCGTTGGCGCTGGTTTAGAGCGTGCTTGTAAGGTAATGATGCCTGGCCTTGGTATTTTATTATTGGTTTTAGTTGCTTATGCAGCCATCGTTAGTGGATCATCATTTGGTCAAGCGTTTGACTTTTTATTCACACCAAACTGGTCGGCATTAAATGGTACTGCCATTTTAGCGGCTTTAGGTCATGCATTCTTCAGCTTATCATTAGGTATGGGGATTATGATGGCTTACGGTTCATATCTTGGTAAAGATGTGAACTTAATCTCTACTGCTCGCACCGTTGTTATCTTAGATGTTATCGTTGCGATGTTGTCAGGTATGGCGATCTTCCCATTAGTATTTGCTAATGGTTTAGAAGCAGGTTCTGGTCCTGGTCTGATCTTTGTAACGTTACCTATTGCTTTTGGTAATATGGCAGCAGGTTCAATTTTAGGTTGTTTATTCTTTATCTTCCTAACTTTTGCTGCGTTAACCTCATCAATATCATTACTTGAGCCTACGGTAGAGTTATTAGAAGAAAAAACGCACATGGGTCGTAAAACCGCAACAGTGGTTAGTAGTGTATTAATTTGGGCATTAGGTATCGCTTGTATTTTATCATTCAATGAATGGGCAGACCTGAAACTATTTGATAAAAATATTTTCGATCTGCTTGATTACCTCACAAGTAAGATTATGTTACCTGTGACAGGATTAGGTACTGTTATCTTTGGTGCTTGGATGATGAACCAAAAAGTCATTCGTAAAGAGCTTAACTTAAATAGCTTCTGGTTTGGCGTTTGGACGATTTTAACTCGCGTAATTATTCCGGTTGCCGTTGTTCTTATTTTAGTTTGTGGCTTTTTACCAGAAACTCGATAATTAAATTATCATCAATAGCCCTGATACATTATCAGGGCTTTTTTTTAATCAATTAAAAAATCACCAATCAACGGTTTATCATAACCTCTCCTCTTGAAATTCTTTTTTTAATTCCCATATAGCAATACAACAATTAATCAAAACATTATGTCAAAGTTAATCAATTAAAATGTATCGATCACTTTTAATTGCTAAAAATAGTTGAGGTATTAGTCAATGAGTAAGCAAGGAACAGAAACGCGTGGATTTCAATCCGAAGTTAAACAAATTCTGCATTTAATGATTCACTCTTTGTATTCAAACAAAGAGATTTTTTTAAGAGAACTTATTTCAAATGCATCTGACGCAGCCGACAAGCTCCGTTTTAAAGCACTTGAAAATGCAGATTTATATGCGGGTGATGCTGAGCTTGGTGTTCGCATTTCAACAAATAAAGAAGCTGGCACATTAACCATTGCAGATAATGGTATTGGGATGACTCGTGATGAAGTCATTGAAAACTTAGGTACGATTGCCAAATCAGGTACCAAAGCTTTTTTAGAATCCATTGGTAGTGATCAAGCGAAAGACAGCCAATTAATTGGTCAATTTGGTGTTGGATTTTATTCTGCCTTTATTGTTGCCGATAAAGTGACAGTAAAAACCCGCGCTGCAACAGCTAAAGCCGATGAAGCAGTGATGTGGGAATCAGCTGGTGAAGGTGAATACACGATTTCTGATACAGAAAAAGAGAGTCGCGGTACTGAAATTATTTTACATTTAAAAGAAGATGAAAAAGAGTTTTTAGATGATTGGCGTCTACGTTCAATTATTAGCAAATATTCAGATCACATCTCATTACCAGTTGAAGTCCAAACTACTGAAGAAAATGAAGTTAAGTGGGAAAAAGTCAACAAAGCCCAAGCACTTTGGACACGAAGCAAATCAGAAGTGAGTGATGAAGAGTATAAAGAATTTTATAAACATATTTCACATGATTTTGCCGATCCACTAAGCTGGAGCCACAACCGTGTTGAAGGTAAACAAGAGTATACAAGTTTGCTCTATATTCCATCTAAAGCACCTTGGGATATGTGGAATCGTGACAATAAACACGGTTTAAAACTCTATGTACAACGTGTGTTTATTATGGATGATGCTGAGCAATTTATGCCTAATTATTTACGTTTTGTAAAAGGCTTAATTGATTCAAATGATTTGCCATTAAATGTATCACGCGAAATATTACAAGATAATAAAGTGACACAAAATCTTCGTAATGCTTGTACTAAACGTGTTTTACAAATGCTAGATAAACTTGCCAAAGATGATAAAGAACAATATCAACAATTTTGGAGTGAATTTGGTTTAGTCTTAAAAGAAGGTACTGGTGAAGACTATGCTAACCGTGAAGCGATTATGAAATTATTACGCTTTACAACAACACAAAGTGATAGCGAGGCGCAAACTGTATCATTAGACGATTACATCAGCCGTATGCAAGAAGGCCAAGAGAAGATCTATTACATCACTGCTGATAGTTATGGCGCAGCGAAAAATAGCCCTCACCTTGAGCTATTCCGCAAAAAAGGCATTGAAGTCTTATTATTATCTGATCGTATTGACGAGTGGATGATGAGCAATTTAACTGAATTTGATGGTAAACAGTTCCAATCAATCAGTAAATCTGACGAGTCAATCGAGAAGTTAGCTGATCAAAATAGTGATGAGCAAAAACAAGTCGAAAAAGAACTTGAGCCATTTATCGAACGTGTTAAAAAAGTATTAGGCGATAAAGTTAAAGAAGTTAAATTAACACATCGTTTAACTGATACGCCAGCAATTGTCACTACCGCTGCCGACGAGATGTCTACTCAAATGGCAAAACTCTTTGCAGCAGCAGGACAAAAAGCACCAGAGATAAAATATACTTTTGAGATCAATCCTGATCATCAATTGGTTAAACGTGTTGCTGATACGCAAGACGAAACCGCATTTAGTGATTGGATTGAATTGCTATTAGATCAAGCGTTACTAGCTGAAAAAGGATCATTAAATGATCCAAGCAAATTTATTCAAACAATGAATAAACTACTTGCACAATAATTAATTTATTCACCCAAACCCGATATGGCTCGCCTATCGGGTTTATTTTTTTGAGAAAAATCAATTTATTTTTCTCAAAATTATGAAGTCAGTCACACTTTTTTATATTCCTCCTTTCCATTTTCGTTTTGCGATAGATAATAAATTAATCTTAAAATTTAGACAGAGTCAGATGAAAGTTCATAAAATATTAAATAATAATGTTGTAGTGACTTTGGATTCCAAAGGGAATGAATTGATTGTTACGGGTCGAGGAGTAGGATTTAAAAAACGGGAAGGTGATGAGATCGACCCGAAACTTATCGAAAAACAGTTTTCTTTAAATAACCAAGAAATATTACCCAAATTTGCTGAACTGCTTTCTGAAATTCCAATCGAAGTTCACACCACATCCGATATTATTATCAATCATGCCAAACAATTTTTAGGCAGTAAATTACAAGATAGTATCTATATTTCATTAACTGACCATATCTATTTTGCCATTGAACGGCATAAGCAAGGATTTGATATTCCAAATAACTTTATCTGGGAGATAAAAAAATTCTACCCTAAAGAGTATGAAATCGGTGTGTACGCTTTAGATGTCATTAAAAAACGGTTGGGTGTTGAGCTTCATGAAGATGAAGCAGGATTTATTACGTTTCATATTGTCAATGCTGAGCTTAACGATACCATGCCCAATATTGTTAATATGACCAAAATCATGCGTGAAATTTTAAATATCGTAAAATATCATTTTCGGTTCGAATATGACGAAAACAGCCTTTCTTATCAACGATTTGTTACCCATTTAAAGTTTTTTGCGCACCGCATTTTGAGTAAAGGTAAATCCGCACAGCAAGATACCTCGTTGTATGAGATTATCCGTGAAAAATATGAACAAGCCTATCTTTGCACTAAACAGATAGATCTCCATTTAATCCAACAATATCAACATCCGCTATCTGATGATGAAAGTTTATATCTCACTATTCATATTGAACGATTGAGGTCGGAATTAAAAAAATAATTATGTGATATACATCACAAATTAACGAATGAATTGTCAACAAGCTAATTTATTTTATGTTAATTTAATAAGGAATCTTTTTTTGGATTGTTATTGCATTGGTTAATTTTATCGATGCAAGCAAAACCTAAATCCCGTGTTTATTGGGGTTTAGGTTTTTTTTTGCGCTTAAATAAGGATAAGCTATGAAAAATAAACAACTTGCTGAATCAATTATTGAGAACGTAGGTGGTCAGGAAAACATCGTCAGTCTAGTACACTGTGCTACCAGACTTCGCTTTGTATTGAAAGATGAATCAAAAGCAGATGCCGAAATAATTAAAAAACAAACTGGCGTCATTACTGTCGTTCAAAGTGGTGGACAATTCCAAGTCGTTATAGGCAATAATGTTGCTGACGTATTTAATGCAATTATGGATATCACTAGCCTTAATAACACCCCTGCTCCTCAAGAAGCGGGACCGAAAAAAGGGATTGTGTCACGACTGATTGATTTAGTATCAAGTATTTTTATTCCAGTTTTAGTGGTACTGGTTGCCGGCGGTATTTTAAAAGGGATTGTGTCTCTATTACAAGTATGTGACATTGTTCAGGAAAAAACGCCAACATTTACTTTTTTAAACGCTATTGCTGATGCGCCATTTTATTATTTACCGATCATTTTAGGTTTTTCAGCGGTTAAAAAATTTGGTGGTAATCCTTATGTTGGAATGGCGATCGGTGGCGCGTTAGTCTATCCGGATATCACCGAGATGCTAGGAAAAGCAATTGAATTACAAACTGAATTTTTCAATATCCCTATTAAATTAATTCCCTATAAATCTTCAGTCTTCCCGGTAATTTTAGCGGCATGGTTTTATTCATTGCTTGAACGTAACTTCAACAAAATCATGCATGACTCATTTAAAAAATTCATTTCGCCCCTACTCGGTATTATCATTACTGTGCCATTAACGTTTGCGCTTATTGGTCCAGTCGTTGCATTTTTATGTAACATTGTTGCTAGTGGCATTATTTATGTTTATGAACTTAATTCTGTTATTGCCAGTATGATTTTAGCAGGACTTTGGCAAATAATGGTTGTGTTTGGTATCCATTGGGGCTTGGTACCCTTTGCGATAAATAATATTACCGTATATCAACAAGACTTTATGTTGCCAATCTTATTCCCAGCGGTATTTGCCCAAGTCGGTGCGGTATTGGCGGTGATGATGCGCAGTAAAGATCCGCAAGTTAAAGCGTTGGCAAGTTCGTCAGCACTCTCAGGTGTATTTGGGGTAACAGAACCAGCAATTTATGGCGTTAACTTACCATTAAAACGCCCATTTGTGATCGGTTGTCTCTCAGCCATGGTTGGCGGTGCGATTATTGGTTATTTCAAATCGGTTATCTTCTCATTTAGCTTCACCAGTATCTTTGCATTTTTACAAATGATTCCAAGCGATGGTTTGGATGATAAATTCTTTGCTGCCATAATCGGTTCGATAGTCTCATTTATAATTGCATTGGTGGTAACTTATCTATTTGGTATTCCTAAAGATAAAAAAGCGGATAATGCAGAACAATCGCCAATAAACAGTCAAACGCAGATCGATACTATCTCAAGTCCAATGACCGGCAAACTTATTGATTTAAATCAAGTCAATGACCCAACTTTTGCCAGCGGATTGATGGGTAAAGGTGCCGCAATTATTCCAACCATTGGCGAAACTGTCGCGCCTGAAGATGGTGAAGTTGTTTCGCTATTTAGAACTAAACACGCTATCGGATTTCAAACTCAATCAGGGGCGGAAATCCTTATTCACATTGGTATCGATACGGTTAAATTAGATGGGCAACATTTTGAAGCGCATGTTGAAGCCGGCCAAAAGGTGAAAAAAGGTGATAGACTTGTTAGCTTTGATATCGAAGCGATTAAACAAGCCGGCTTTGAAGTCACCACACCAATTATTATTACCAATAGTGATGACTATATCGATGTGCAGTGCATATTCAAACAAGATGACGTTCAACAAGGTGACGCGCTATTAGCGTTAAGTGCAAAAAAGGAGTAAAACATGGCAAATACATTTCCTAGTGATTTTTTATGGGGTGGCGCTATTGCTGCCAATCAAGTTGAAGGTGCATATCGTGAAGATGGCAAAGGGCTATCAACATCTGACTGCACGCCTAATGGTCTATTTGGTGATATTGTCGATCGCAATAAAGTCGAGATTACCAGTATTAAAGATCGGGCAATCGACTTTTATCATCGCTATCCAGAAGATGTTGCCCTGTTTGCTGAGATGGGATTCACCTGTTTAAGAACATCTATCGCTTGGACCCGAATCTTTCCAAATGGTGATGAAGAGCAACCAAATGAAAAAGGCCTGGCGTTTTATGACAAACTATTTGACGAAATGTTAAAACACAACATTACGCCACTTGTCACCTTATCGCATTATGAAATGCCCTACTACCTTGTCACACAATATGGTGGATGGGGAAATCGTAAAGTCATCGAATTTTTTACTCGTTATGCCAAAACAGTATTTGAACGCTATAAAAATAAAGTGAAATATTGGTTAACTTTCAATGAAATCAATATGTCACTCCACGAACCTTTTACTGGCGTTGGCTTAGATCGTAACAGTACTAAAGCCGAAATCTATCAAGCGATTCATCATCAATTAGTTGCCAGTGGTCGTGCGGTAAAATTGTGTCATCAAATCATTCCTGATGCCAAAATCGGTAATATGCTACTTGGCGCTATCGCCTACCCGCTTACGCCAAAACCAGAAGATGTATGGGCGACACATGTAGAAAATCATGGCTGGTTATTCTTTGGGGATGTTCAGGCTCGTGGTTACTACCCAACTTATATGAATCGTTACTTTAAAGAGAACAATATTGAGCTAACCATTACCGATCAAGATCGTGAAGATTTAAAAGAAACCATCGACTTTATCTCATTTAGTTACTATATGAGTTGTTGTGGCACAGCGGACGATTCACTCCGTCAAAAAGGTAATATTCTTGATATGGTCCCAAATCCTCACCTTAAAGCATCTGAATGGGGCTGGCAGATTGATCCGGTTGGTATTCGTTACTTATTAAACCTACTTTATGAGCGTTTTCAAAAACCACTGTTTATTGTTGAAAATGGTTTAGGCGCCAAAGACAAACTTGAAGCAGATGGCACGGTTAATGATGATTATCGTATTAACTATATGAACGATCACTTAGTGCAAATTCGCGAAGCTATTAACGACGGTGTTGAAGTAATGGGATACACCAGTTGGGGACCAATTGACCTCATTAGTGCATCAAAAGCAGAAGTCACCAAACGTTATGGTTTTATCTATGTTGATCTAAACCAAGATGGCTCAGGCTCATTAAAACGCTATAAAAAGAAAAGCTTTTATTGGTATCAGTCTGTGATTTCATCCAAAGGTGCAACTTTAAAATAATGATCATGCAGGTAATGTCTGCTCGGCATTACCTGCAAATGTACTGAGCAGATTACGAGGATAAAGATGATAAATAAAATAATTAAAATCACCACCAGTTTACTGTTGTTGACCGCACTCTCGACTGGATGTAGTAATCAACCAAGCAGTAGGTTTAATGCTAATCGTGATGATGTGGTTACCATCTATTTTGCAAGGCATGGTAAAACGTTATTCAATACCTATGACCTAGTACAAGGCTGGGCCGATTCACCCTTAACCGACAAAGGAATAGAAACGGCGCGTTATTTAGGTGAAGGCTTTAAAAAGAAATACATCAGATTTGATGCTTATTACACCAGCGATTCAGGTCGTCAACGCGAAACCATGCAAGTGTTGTTAGCTCAAAAAGGGGTAAAACATTACAAAATACAAGAGTTAAAAGGCCTACGCGAAGTTTTTTACGGCGGATTTGAAGGCGGTACTAATGGAAAAATGGTATCCGCAGCTATGAAATCACTGGGTTACAAGTCGGTTGATGCCTTTTATAAAAGTTATGTACAAGGGCAAATCCCAGTAACAACGTTAACCGAAGCGATTGCCAAAAGTGATCCTAAGCATGAAGCGGAAAACTTTACCCAAGTTAAAGAGCGCACTCAAAACGCACTCCACACTATTGTAGAGACCGCACTGGCTAAGCATCAAAAAAATATATTGGTGATCTCATCAGGCATGTCGATTCAAGCAATGATTTATGACTTAACTGATAATCCTGTTAAAAACAGACCATTTGCGAATGCAACTGTCGTCAAAATTGTTTACCAAAATGGTAAATATAAGGTCGTTGAAATTGGCAGTATGGACTATGTTAATGAGGGTAAATCATCATTAAATATCGGTGAAAATCGTCAAAATTAGAAACAATTAGTAAAATTTAGTCGAATAGGATTGTTACTGCTTTTGCAGGCAAAACCTAAATATGACTCAAGCTTGATAGCTTGGGTTGTGTTTAGGTTTTTTTTTGGAAAAAAAATTTATAAAAATAGGAAATAATAATGAAAATAAAGTACGTCTCCTTAGCATTACTTAACATCATGTGTTTTTCAGCTATTGCCGCTGATTCAAATTCAATCAATAGTGAAAATGGCTTTTTGAATAATGCCTTTTTCAAAGATACTAAATTTGAATTTTCAACACGTAACCATTGGAAGTATTTAAAAGAAAACGCATCCCAACCTAAAGAAGTCCATAGTGCATGGGGGCAAGCATTTACGCTCAATTATAAATCAGGTTATTTATTCGATACCCTAGGTTTTGATTTCACCTATGATAACGTTATAAAACTTGGTGCTAGTGACTACTTTGCAACTCGTAACTTACTCTATAACTCAGGCAAAAAACCAAACAAACACAATGCGCATGGTTTTAACAAATTTACTCAACGTTATGCCAAAGTCAAACTCGGTGATAAAAATATCAACTTTAATGGTAAAGTCGGATGGCATAGCTTAAAAGATACGGGGGTAATGAGTTCATCACAACATTTAACTCGTTATAGTTATTTGGGATACAGTGGCGTATTAAAATACTCAAACTTAGCGCTACAACTTGCTTACATCGACAGCGCCTTCCCGCGTGAATCATCGAAAAAAGTGCATTTTTATAGCTTAGATAGAAAACACGTCATTGATAATATCAAAACGGCCGGTATCGCGTATAATGACAAAATAGTAAAACTTGATTACTCCTATGGCGTTGCTAAAGACTACATCAAACGTCATGCTATCGAGTTCTCTTATAAACCGATGGATAAACTTATTCTTGGTTCACAAATTTACGGTAGTACCGCACTTAAAAACCATGACAAAATGAAAGCTAATGTCCGTGATTTTGATGATTCAGCATGGCATTACGCAACTGACATTGAATGGAAAGAAGCCGACTGGAGTGCTAAATTCGGTATCGCCTATACTGACGCTAACCGCAAAGGTGCTATCGGTTACTATGGTCGTCATATTGGTAAAAACAATCGTGGACGTTTTAACGGTATGGCAGCAGCTGCAGCCGACTATATGCGTGATGGCGAACTGGTATTTTCAAGCATATTGACTTACGACTTCTTTAAAGACAATACCACAGGTTTATATCTCAACTACGGTGAATTTAACTACAAACATGAGACCTTAAAAAATGGCGAAATCAACGTGTTTAACATCTTTAAACCAACAAGTGGTACATTTAAAAATCTATCTATTTTGTCAAAATTTGGTTATGGTTGGTCTTATAAAACCTTAAGCAGTAAAGACATTACGCCAAAATTAAGAGACGGCAAAGCTCAACGTTCACCAACACTGTCAGCCGAAACCGTTATTGATTATCGATTCAACTTATTATAGAAAAGGACGAAACTATGAAAAAACTCATTAAACTTATTGGATTAACCGCTATCCTTACCGCATCAATTGCACAATCATTTGCTGCCGAAGTGAATATCTATTTTACCCGTCATGGTAAAACCATGTTCAACAACGTCCATCGTGCTCAAGGATGGTCTGACACGCCACTAACAAAACCGGGAATTGAAGTGGCACAGCAACTTGGTCGTGGCTTAAAAGGTATCGACTTTATTTCGGTCTATTCAAGCGATTCAGGCCGAGCAAGACAAACTGCGCGCATTGTTCTTGAATCTAAAGGTGATACAAAATTAAGCATCAACGAAATGGAAGGATTACGAGAAACCTGTTTTGGTGATTTTGAAGGTGATCTTGATCCCAACATGTGGAACCCCGCAGCACAGCACCTAGGTTATGAGTCTGACAAAGCATTAATGGCTGATTTAGCTAAAGGTAAAGTCACCCTTAAAAAAATGATGGATGCGATCAAAGCCGTTGAAAAATCAGGCGAAGCAGAAGACTACAATGCCGTTAAAACACGTATGCAAGCATCATTAAGAGCAATTGCAAAATCAGCCCAAGAACAAGGTGGCGGTAATGTTCTTGTTGTTTCTCACGGCATGGCAATTATGGCTATGGTTGAAGAAATGTTAGATAAACCAATCACAAGTGGACTAGGTAACGCGAGCGTCACTAAAATTCGTTACACTGATGATGGCAAATTCATTGTTGAATCATTAGGTGACATGAGCTATGTCGAAAAAGGCAAAGCAGTAAAATAATCGATAAAAAAGGCTCACCGAAGTGAGCCTTTTAACTTTTTACTTTGAAAAATCACTATTTAATGTCTCTTTAATCAACCATGTTGCGATGATACTAATGATTGACGCCACCGCCACATAATAGCCTACCCACATCAAACTACCATGTGCCACTAAATAATTAGCAATAATTGGCGCAATTGATGCCCCTAAAATCCCACCAATACTATACGCTGCTGACGACCCGGTATAACGAATATTAGTCGGAAAAATCTCGGGTAAAAATGCCCCCATAGGCGCAAAAATAATCCCCATCAAAAATAGTGATAAGCATAAATAGGTCATCACCAATAATTCACTACCACTAGCCATAAATTGAGTCATCAACAGACCAGATAGCGCAACAAGCATTAAGCCAACAATTAAGACCGGCTTACGTCCGTATTTATCGCTAAGTCGGGCAGAAATCGGGGTAGCGATCGCCATAAATACAATCGCTACACACAAAAATCCTAAAAAATGACCTTTTTCAATGCCCAAGTATTTAGTGCCATATTGCAATAAAAAGGCTGTGGTTATATAAAAAAGCGTATAACAACCTACCATCGAAAATGAGCCTAACGTCAACGCTTTCCAATGGTGAACAAACATATTCATTACTGGCATTTTAACTTGTTTTTTATTGGCTAAAGCTTGAGTGAAAATGGGGCTTTCAACTAATTTTAATCGAACATACAAACCAATAACCACAAGAACCGCACTAAGAACAAAAGGAATACGCCAACCCCAATCTAAAAACTGCTCATTACTCAGCGAAAGCGTAACACATAAAAATACCCCATTAGATAATAAAAACCCAATCGAAGGGCCTAACTGAGGAAACATCCCAAACAGAGCGCGTTTATTTTTTGGCGCGTTTTCCGTCGCCAATAATGCTGCACCACCCCACTCACCACCAAGACCTAAGCCTTGTGCTAATCGTAAAATACACAACAAAAATGGCGCCCAAAAGCCAATCACACTATACCCAGGTAACAAACCAATTAACGCCGTAGCCACGCCCATCAAAATAAGCGATACAACTAGGGTGGACTTTCGACCAATGCGATCACCAAAATGACCAAACAAAATCGCCCCAATAGGCCTTGCAACAAAAGCTATACCGAACGTTGCAAATGATTGCAACGCTTGAGCCGATGGCGAACTATCAGGAAAAAATACCGGCCCAATCACTAGCGCAGCAGCAGTGGCGTAAATATAAAAATCATAAAATTCAATTGCAGTGCCGATAAAACTAGCTAACGCTACGTTCGACATTGAATTGGCTGGTTTAGTATTCATCATTCATTCCAAAATTATTTTATTTTTAAATAAGTGCAAATATTATAGTTATTAACAACCCGTTTACCATTATAAATAAAAAAAGTAATATCTCTATTTTCAATATAAGAACTTGCTATAATAATATAATCGGTCAAAAAGGATTTTATATGTATCACACCAGTCATTATTCATCACCACTGGGGCAAATCACCCTAGCAAGTCAGCACAATAAATTAGTGGGTGTTTGGATTGAAGGACAAAAATATTTTGGCCAAATGCTAAGCGCCCAAAAAGAAGAGGCGCCAAATTTAGCCATATTTAATCAAACCAAAAAATGGTTGGATGACTACTTTGCCGGCAAAAAACCGGCTATCACAAAACTGGCTCTAGCACCACAAGGTAGCGAATTTAGGCATAAAGTATGGGATATATTGGTACAAATCCCTTATGGTAAGGTGATTACCTATGGTGATATTGCTAAACAAATCAGCGCCAACATGTCCAGCCAAGCAGTCGGCGGTGCCGTCGGCCACAACCCCCTTTCCATCATTATCCCTTGCCACCGCGTAGTAGGCACAAATGGCAACTTAACAGGTTATGCAGGCGGAATTGATAAAAAGGTGTGGTTGCTAGAACATGAACAAGTCGATATAAAAGATTTTTTTGTCCCCAAAAAAGGAACCGCTATTTAAAGATAAATATTTTTTAGCCAAAAAAATCCAAAAACCCCGTTCCTCAACTTTTTTTGAGATAAAATACCTAAAAAATAAACCCGCCGAGGCGGGTAATTCAAACGTCGCTAAGCCACAAAATCGCTTTTTTTATGGCTAAACGTCGTTGACTCCTTGAGTCAGCTTACTTTTAATGACTCAATACTATTTTTTATCACCCCCACCCCCGCCCTAAGGATTAAGGACGAAGGAATAAAAACTAAGGATAGGAGCAAAGTCCGTAGTAGTAGCCGGAGGTGTAGCCCCAACTCACGCTACCGCCGTTTGTGCCCACGATAAACTGGTAACTAAACGAGTCACTAGTCCAGTAATAAAAGTCGATGAAGCCAACGCCTGAGTAACCTTCCATTTTGCCCCACTCCGTGAAAAAACCTGAACCTATATGACGCATGTAACCATTATGGGGTGCGTAAGGGGTGGCGGTGACTGAACCACGACAGACAGAATCGTTGTTAGGACAAGATGCGTTGGTTAAATCCTTTACGCGAGGCATTCGATAACCAATACGACTACACCAAGATAATGTATTAGGATTAGTGTAATAGTTAGTACCACGGTTGACGAACCACTGTTTCAAAGTAAAACCATATTTAACGACAGGAGTACCATTACTATCACGACCGACCAACTCGAATGTCTGAGGCAAAGAGATAGTGGGAAGAGGACCAGGAGTGGATGAACTATGCTGGGATGGGGTAGCGTAAGGACCAGTTAAAGTAACGTGTACGCTTGTAGCAGTAGGATTAGACATAGTAGCAGTGATACCTCCATGAGAAACAGGAGACCAAGACAATGGCTGACTTACACCACTAATGAGTAAATCAAAGTACAAGCCATTAAGACCAGTTGTAGGAAAGTTTCTACCGTAAAGTGACGGGTCTGTTGACTGAGTGAGAAAACCCTTAGCAGGGTCCCACATTGAAGATGGGCCAGCATATTCACCTGAACCGTAATTCAAATTAGGTCGAGCAAAACAAACCACCGGCGCAGCCTTAGGATTGATGTAATAAGTCACATTACTAGCACTGAAAGTACTACGATTAGGAAAACCATAACGAGTAGATAATGTACCGTCAGTACTAGATAACTTAACTTTATAAGGTGCATTACAAACTGTTAGCACTGAATTACGTGATACTGACTGATTGTTTTTATCGACGATAGATAAACTTAAAGAACCTGTAGCACTAACGCCAGAATCTCCATCATCATCTCCCCAATAATTATTAGGAGGACCGATAAGTGTACTCAAAGCGACTGAATTTGTATTAGTTGGGACGAACATACCTATATCAGCAAAACTCTGACCCTCAACGGGCAAGACGATTGGAGCTGAAGAAGATGAAGTATTGGTTGAAGGTGTATACCTAGTTCCGTCAGATAGAGTAATCCCAAGCAGACCGTTAGCATCGACAGCACGTGTACGACCACCGTCGAAAGTCAGATACGGTGCACTACCCTGTATCGCATTCCTAGTTGTCTGTGATGTCAATGCGTGACCCGAAAAAGGAAGGAAAAGAGCCATGGAAAAAACAATCTGCCGGGATAATTGGGAAAAGGATCGAAAACAGGATCGCGGAAGCGATCGCGCGAAAATTCGCAGAATTTCACTTGATTGCGTGGAAAAATAAGTTTTAGTGAAAAATTTAAGTTGGGAGTTGAACTTAGACGAATCTAAAAGATAGGTTGGCCAGGTTGCCTGTTGCCTGTTGCCTGTTGAAAATTATAATGCATTTTAGACTACCCTGTCAAGTAATTTTTTGATTTATTTACAATTTTATGCTTTTTTATCAAATTTTAGCCTTGTAGCTAAAACCGTGTAAAAAGTATAGTGATTGGAAAAACACGATGCAACACTTTTTTTCACTCATTTACGTTAACTTTTGTAAATAGGATCTAAAAAGGATCTAACCGGTATTTGATTAACTTATGTTTTAATTAAAGATATTGCAATTACAAATCTTTTAAATTATAGCGATTGATCCTTAAAAATTTTATTTTAAGGCTTTGGATTAGAAATTTAGTGATTTGGATCATTTAATAATTTTTAAGTGAAATTTAGAACTTCAAAAACCCCGCTCCTCAACTTTTTTTTAATGGAAAAATACAGCTACTAAAAAGCGACACAGTTAGAGCGCAATTATTTATTTGAGACAATATTTCAAAACAAAATTTTGAACCCCAAAAACCCCGCTCCTCAACTTTTTTTGCGATAAAACACCTCAAAAATAAACCCACCTAGGCGGGTAATTCAAACGTCGCCTAGCCACAAAATCGCTTTTTATGGCTAAACGACGTTGACTCGTAGCTTACTTTTAATCACCTAATACTATTTTTTATCACCCCCACCCCCGCCCTAAGGATTAAGGACGAAGAAATAAAAACTAAGGATGGGAGCAAAGGCCGTAGTAGTAGGAGCCCGAATTCACGTCACCGTCGAGTGTGTCCACGATAAACTGGTTACTACCAGACGGGTCACTAGTCCAGTACCAACTGCTGACGAAGCCAACGCCTGAATAATCATCCATACTACCCCACTCAGTGAAAAAACCAGAACCTATATGACGCATATAATGAACACCCGGCGAGGAAGGGGTAGCGCCTAAATTATCATAATTTGCGTTGGTTAAATCCTTTATCTTAGGTACTCGATAACCAAGACTATTACACCAAGATAAGGTATTAGGATAATAGTCCTGCTTAGAACCTCGGTTGACGAACCACTGCTTCAAAGTAAAACCATATTTAACGACAGGAGTACCATTACTATCACGACCGACCAACTCGAAGGTCTGAGGCAAAGTAGGTTTAGAAATAGGACTAGGATTGTTTGAATTATGCTGGGATTCGGTAGCGTAAGGACCAGTTAAAGTAACACGTACGCTTGTAGCAGTAGAATTAGACATTGTAGCTATGATACCACTCCGAGAAACTGGAGACCAAGACAATGGCTGACTAACACCACTAATGAGTAAATCAAAGTACAATCCATTAGCGCCAGTTGTAGGAAAGTTTCTACCGTAAGAGGATGGGCCAGTTGACTGAGGGATAAAACCATTATCCGGGTCCCACATCGAAGATGGACCGCGGAAATCGAGAGAAATACCATCCTCATTAAGCTTACCAAACCTTAAGTTAGGCCTAGCAAAACAAACCACCGGCGCAGCCTTAGGATTGACGTAATAAGTCTCACTACGGGCACTGAAAGTACTACGATTAGGAAATCCGTAACGAGTTGATAATGTACCGTCAGTACTAGATAACTTAATCCTATAAGGTGCGTTACAAATTGTTAGCACGGAATTACGTGATACAGATTGATTGTTTTTATCGACGATAGATAAACTTAAAGAACCTGTAGCAGTAACGCCAGAATCTCCATCATCATCACCCCAATAATTATTAGGAGGACCGATAAGTGAACTCAAAGCGACTGAATTAGTATCAGTAGGAACGAACATACGAATATCAGCAAAACTCTGACCCTCAACGGGCAAGGTGATTGGGGTTGTAGATGATGAATTGTTAGAAGGCGTGTAATTAGCTCCGTTAGATAGCGTAATCCCAAGCAGACCGTTAGCATCAACTGCACGTGTACGACCACCGTCGAAAGTCAGATAAGGTGCACTACCCTGTATCGCATTCCTAGTTGTCTGTGATGTCAATGCGTGACCAGAAAAAGGAAGGAAAAAGACCACGGAAAAAACAATCTGCCGGGATAATTGGGAAAAAGATCGAAAACCGGATCTGAAACAGGATCCGGAAAACGATCGGAAAAAAGAGCGAGAAAAGGATCGCGGAAGCGATCGCGCGAAAATTCGCAGAATTTCACTTGATTGCGTGGAAAAATAAGTTTTAGTGAAAAATTTAAACTGGGTGCTGGACTTAGGCGAATTTAAAAGATAGGTTGGCCAGGTTGCCTGTTGCCTGTTGCCTGTTGAAAATTATAATGCATTTTAGACTACCCTGTCAAGTAATTTTTTGATTAATTTACAATTTTATTCTTTTTCTGTCAAATTTCAGCCTATTAGCTAAAACCGTGCAAAAAGTATAGTGATTGGAAAAACACGATGCAACACTTTTTTTCACTCAATTACGTTAACTTTTGTAAATAGGATCTAAAAAGGATCTAAATTACAATTATTTAATCACTGTTTTAATTAAATATATTTCAATTACAAATCTTTAAAATTAGAGCGATTGATCCTTGAAAATTTTATTTTAGGGCTTTGAATTAGAAATTTAGTGATTTTGATATTTTAATAATTTTTTAAGTGACATTTAAAACCCCAAAAACCCCGTTCCTCAACTTTTTTTGAGACAAAATACCTAAAAAATAAACCCGCCGAGGCGGGTAATTGAAGCATCGCTAAGCCACAAAATCGCTTTTTTTTATGGCTAAACGACGTTGATTCTTAGCTTACTTTTAATTGCTTAATACTATTTTTTATCCCCCCCGGTCTAAAGATTAAGGACGAAGAAATAAGAACTAAGGATAGATGCAAAGCACGAATTCGGGATACCTGTTGGTTTGCACACTGTCGTCTAGCCTACCCTCGCCAAGCATAGCACCGTAATTTGAGTCTACAGTAGCCAAAAAAGTACCAAACAAAGCGAAGTAGCTCCTTATGGTGCCATCACGGTAACCGTCGCCAAAGCCAGCAGAGTAATAGCTCATAACACCCCACTCCGAGAAGAATCCAGCACCAATATGACGCTGGTGATGATTACCAGATGAGGGAGGAGAGGCGCCGACTAAACCACTACACCAAGACCCTGAATTATGACCACGACAAGATGCATTGGTTAAATCCTTTATTTCGGGCATATGATAACCCAAACTATTACACCAAGATAAAGCATTCGAATAAGTATATTTGTTAAGACCACGGTTGACGAACCACTGCTTCAAAGTAAAACCATATTTAACTACAGGATTACCTTGACCATCACGACCGACCAACTCGAATGTCTGAGGCAATGTAGGTTTGGAAATACGACCAGGATTAGCTGAATTATGCTGGGATGTGGTAGCGTAAGGACCAGTTAAAGTAACGCGTACGCGTGTAGCAGTAGAATTAGACATAGTAGCAGTGATCCCTCCCTGAGAAACAGAGGGCCAAGATAAAGGTTGACTACTACCAGTAATGAGTAAATCAAAGTAAAGTCCATTAGCGCCAGTAGTAGGAAAGTTTAAACCGTAAGAGGATGAGGCAGTTGACTGAGTGAAAAAACCATTAGCAGTGCTCCACATCCAAGACGGACCTGGTTGGCCATCAGGATAAGAGTGATGTATATTTGGTCTAGCAAAACAAACAGCTAGTCCACCCTTAGGTTTTACGTAATAAGTCACTCTACGGGCACTGAAAGTACTACGATTAGGAAAACCGTAACGAGTAGATAATGTACCGTCAGTACTGGATAACGTAACCCTATAAGGTGCCTTACAAATCTCTGGCTCGGTACTACGTGAAACAGATTGACCGCTGTTATCGAAGATAGATAAACTTAACGTACCTGTAGCGGTAACACCAGAATCACCATCATCATCTCCCCAATAATTATAAGGAGGGCCGATAAGAGTACTTAAATCGACTGAATTAGTATCAGTAGGAACCAACATATCAATATCAGCAAAACTCTGACCAGCAACTGGCAGCGTTATATATGAAAAATTTGTTGAAGGCGTGTACCTGGTTCCGTCAGATAGAGTAATCCCAAGCAGACCGTTAGCATCAACCGCACGTGTACGACCACCATCGAAAGTCAAATACGGTGCACTACCCTGTATCGCATTCCTAGTTGTCTGTGATGTCAATGCGTGACTCGAAAAAGGAAGAAAAAAAGCCACGAAAAAAACAATCTGCCAGGATAATTTGGGAAAGGATCGAATAAAGGATCGCGTGAAAATTCGCAGAATTTCACTTGATTGAGTAGAAAAATAAGATTCAGAAAAAAATTTAAGCTGGGTAGTGAACTTAGACGAATTTAAAAGATAGGTTTGGCAGGTTGGCTGTTGGCTGTTGGCTGTTGAAAATTATATTGCATTTTAGACTATCCTGTCAAGTAATTTTTTGATTAATTTACAATTTTATACTTTTCTGTCAAATTTTAGCCTATTAGCTAAAACCGTGTAAAAAGTATAGTGATTGGAAAAACACGATGCAACACTTTTTTTCGCTCATTTACGTTAACTTTTGTAAATAAGATCTAAAAAGGATCTAAATTATAATTAGTTAATTGATGTTTTAATTATAGATATTGTAATTACAAATCTTTAAAATTAGAGCAATTGATCCTCAAAAATTTTATTTTAGGGCTTTGGATTAGAAATTTAGTGATTTTGATCATTTAATAATTTTTAAGTGAAATTTAAAACTCCAAAAACCCCGCTCCTCAACTTTTTAAGAGACGGGATATTATCTGCACTGAATAAACTGACTAGTGTTGATTGATTCGAAAATTATATTTTATTAACTGCCTACACGGCATAAACCATCTATTGTCAAAAAATACACTAGAAATGATGTTTCTAAACTGCCTACACGGCATAAACCTAGGTACAAAAAAACCGCAGTTAAGCGGTTTATTTCTAAACTGCCTACACGGCATAAACCTAGAACAAGACATACTATAATCGTTGTTTGCAAAAAGGCAAAGGGCATTTGGAGTTTTAAAAACCCTTTTTTTTAATATATTTTCAACATTATGATTTTTAATTATTTTATTTTTTAATTAAAAAAAGGGTTATAAAAATAATATTTTTTGGGGGCTTAGAAAACCCCGCTCCTCAACTTTTTTACTCTAATATCAATTCTTAACCATAATTAAACAAGGTCATAAAAATCGGCATGATTAAGGTTAATAGAAAGCCTTGGACGATTGCGGGTGGTACGATGCTGATTCCGGCGCCTTTTTGTAGCATAGGTAGCGTAAAGTCCATCGATGTAGCACCACATAAACCTAACGCTGTGAATTTGTAACGTTTGATTAGGGTTGGGATTAGAATGATGGCGCATAATTCGCGTAGGATGTCATTTAGGAAAGTGGCACTGCCTATAATTGGGCCATGAGCTTCGGTCATGAGTATTCCTGATAGTGAATACCAGCCAAAGCCTGATGACATTGCCAGCCCTACTCGTACGGGTTGTGACAATATGAGTGCTGCAATAATCCCGCCTAAGAAGGTACTTAGTACCACAATAATAGTGGTAACTATACCGACTTTGTTGAGTAGGATCTGTTTTAGTGAGATGTTGTTACTTCGTAATTGTATACCAATAAGTAGCAATAAAAAGACGAGTACCACTTTGGTGATGTCTTCACTATATTGCCAAATAAAGAGTGGAAAGAGTCCGGCAATAAAGCCGGCGATTAGCGCTATGCACACTCGCAGTGATTCTAAGATCATTTTGAATCGTGATTCATAATTTTGTTTACTATGGGTGGTGCGCCACGGTAAAAATAGGTCAATTAGCGCTAAAAAGATGAAATTGCCACCAAAGGTACAAACAAAAATGATCGCGGTGTAAAATAGGATAACTTTTATGTTAGAAGCTAGATTATCTAAATGAGCCAACTCGGTTCCCATGATAAATAAAATAAAATAGACCATCCAACTTAAGATTAGGTTTATTTTGGTGATCCATTTTTGCTCTTTGAATTTAATCAAATAACCTAGACATAACGGCACTAGAGCAATAAGAATACCAAAATACATGTTTTATTCCTTTATTTTCATTTTTAAAAGTCAAATTTTTTATATCGCTTGCTAATTTGAACAAGCGATTTTTTTGTCGTTAATCCATACTATTATGTTAATGCTGCTAATTGAGTTTCAATTTTATTTTGCAGTTCATCTAATAATGCATAACGATTGCGATACTCAGAACGTTTTTTACTGGCAATATCTTCAATGGCTTTTCGGTTGATTTGGGTGGGTAAAATAAATAACGATCTTTCGTCTTGTTTACCGTCAATAGTTAACCAAAAATCATCATAATCAGATAAGATTCTTTCTTGTCGGCTGTTGTAGCGCCAGTTGTTGTAAACATGGGTTTTATTGCCCACAGCAATAATTTGTTCAAGCTGGAAATAACGAGCAATAATTAATGCGGCTTCCACCACCACACGTTTAGGAAATAGTCCATAACACTGTTTTGTTGCTTGCTGAACTCTGGTGCGAGCGTCTTGATGCCCTGTTCCTTGTAATCCTGCTATAAACAGTGTTGGTTTTTGTTGGTATTGGTTAATGGTGAAGGTTAACGTGGCTAAATCAATGCCATCATTGTCATAAAAATATAAGCTTAGCTCACCTTCACGAGCAAACTTGTTACGTGCTTGGATGGCGATTTTTATGTTAGCTTCGTTCTTAGCCATAACACTTGCTAGTTCAAATGATGAATCTGGATTATAGAAAGCTTTAGTCATGCTATCAGGATGATTTGCTAAAAAGTCATAATGATAGGCTAAGGCTTCATAGCGCTCTTGTTGACTTAAACAAGACGCTAAATAAGGTCGTTGTAATTTACAGGGTAAATTGGTTTGGCATGATAGATAGTATCCAAGTAATGGGTATTGTCTTAATTTATCTAATAATTTAAGCGTTATTGGGCTTAAAAATAGGGTCCTGAAAAAAAATTTATAACGATAAGTCGGTTTAAGCCATAGTTCATTAAGCGGTAGTTTACCTGTACAAAGCCAGTTAAAAAGTTGCCATTTACTTTTAGGCTGGGACATATTCGTAATATTGTTCATAAGCAGAAAAATGTGTTCGTAAGTTTGTAAGAAAATTATATGTGGCTAAATTATTAAATATCAATTTAATATTAACGTTAAATTTAAATGTTTTAAGTAAGCTGATAAGAGTACAACACAACCTTAGTCAACGCAACCCTTGCGGTGTGATGAATAAAAAAACGGTGAACTGTGTCACCGTTTTTATGATCGTTTAAAAAAACGAATTATTGACCTTTAACTTCTTTTAAACCGTTGAATGGTGCTTTTGAACCAAGCGCTTCTTCAATACGGATTAATTGGTTGTATTTAGCAACACGGTCAGAACGGCTCATAGAACCAGTTTTGATTTGACCAGCAGCTAAACCAACAGCTAAATCAGCAATTGTTGAATCTTCAGTTTCACCACTACGGTGTGAAATTACTGCTGTATAACCAGCATCTTTCGCCATTTTAACTGCTGCGATAGATTCAGTTAATGTACCGATTTGGTTAACTTTAACTAGGATTGAGTTAGCGATGCCTTTTTCAATACCTTGTTTGAAGATTTTGGTGTTAGTTACAAATAGATCGTCACCAACTAATTGGATTTTGTGACCTAATGCTTTAGTTTGGTATGCCCAACCTTCCCAATCGCTTTCATCTAAACCATCTTCGATTGATACGATTGGATACTCATTAGTTAAACCTTCTAAATAGTGAGTAAATTCTTCAGCAGTGAATTCTTTGTTTCCTTCACCTTTTAATACGTATTTACCAGTTTCTTTGTTGTAGAATTCAGATGCAGCACAGTCCATCGCTAAAGTGATGTCTTTACCTAGTACATAACCTGCTTTTTCTACAGCTTCTTTGATACATGCTAATGCTTCAGCGTTTGAACCTAAGTTAGGTGCAAAACCACCTTCGTCACCAACAGCAGTATTCATGCCTTTAGCGTGAAGTACTTTTGCTAAGTTGTGGAATACTTCAGAACCCATACGGATTGCTTCACGAACTGTTTTAGCACCAACTGGTTGAATCATAAATTCTTGAAGGTCGATGTTGTTATCAGCATGTTCACCACCGTTGATGATGTTCATCATTGGTAATGGCATAGAGTATTGACCTGGAGTACCATTTAGGTCAGCGATGTGTTGATAAAGTGGTACACCTTTCGCTGCAGCTGCTGCTTTAGCTGTTGCTAAAGATACTGCTAGGATTGAGTTAGCACCTAAGTTAGATTTGAAATCAGTACCGTCTAAATCAAGCATGATTTGGTCGATTGCAGCTTGATCTAACGCATCTTTACCAATAACTGCTTTAGCGATTGGTCCATTTACGTTTTCAACAGCTTTAAGTACGCCTTTACCTAAAAAGCGAGATTTGTCACCATCGCGAAGTTCTAACGCTTCACGTGAACCTGTTGATGCACCAGATGGAACGATTGCAAGACCAACGAAACCACCTTCTAAATGAACTTCAGCTTCAACAGTTGGGTTACCACGAGAGTCGATGACTTCACGACCATGTACTTTAACGATTTTTGCCATGTTATTTTCCTCTATATGACAGATATATACCTAATGTAAACATAAATTATTTTTGCTGCTGATCTTGATAATCTTTGGCAGCTTTAACAAAACTACTAAATAATGGATGTCCATCACGTGGAGTTGATGTAAATTCTGGATGGAACTGACATGCAACAAACCAAGGATGGTCTGGAATTTCAATAATTTCCACTAATTTTTTATCAGTTGATAACCCTGTCACTTTTAAGCCAGCCTTGACAACTTCTGGTAATAAGTTGTTATTGACTTCGTAACGGTGACGGTGACGTTCGGTTATCGACTCTTTTTTATACATTTGAGCAACTAATGAATTTGGCTCTAAATGACAGATTTGCGAACCTAAACGCATGGTGCCGCCTAAGTCGCTATTTTCATTACGTTGAACCACATTACCAGACTCATCACTCCATTCAGTGATTAATCCAATAACAGGACTTGCACAATCTTTTACAAACTCTGTAGAGTTGGCATCTTTAATACCCGCTACATTACGTGCATACTCTATCATAGCAACTTGCATTCCGAGGCAAATTCCTAAATAAGGTATTTTGTTTTCACGTGCATAGCGCGCTGCAATAATTTTACCTTCAACGCCACGATAACCAAATCCACCCGGTATTAAAATCGCATCTAAGCCTGCAAGTAAATCGGTACCGCGTGATTCGAGGTCTTCTGAATCAATATAACGAATATGAACAGTTAAACGGTTTTTTAATCCACCGTGTTTTAACGCTTCATTTACTGATTTATATGCATCAGGTAATTCGATGTATTTACCTACCATGCCAATTGTGACTTCACCTACTGGATTAGCTTCTTCATAGATGACTTGTTCCCATTCAGATAGATCGGCTTCCTTACATTCAAGATGGAAACGATTGCACACGTAGGTATCTAAATTTTGTGATTTCAATAATGCTGGAATTTTATAAATCGAATCAACATCTTTAAGTGAAATCACTGCTCGTTCAGGCACATTACAAAATAGTGCAATTTTCGCTCTTTCGTTAGCCGGAATTGCGCGATCTGAACGGCAAATGAGTATGTCAGGTTGAATACCAATTGATAATAACTCTTTAACTGAGTGTTGGGTCGGTTTGGTTTTAACTTCACCTGATGATGCAAGATAAGGCACTAATGTTAAGTGCATAAATAAGGTATGTTCACGACCAACATCAACCGCTAATTGGCGAATTGCTTCTAAGAATGGTAGTGATTCGATATCACCCACTGTGCCACCCACTTCAACGATAGCAACATCGTAACCTTTGGCACCATCAATAACACGATCTTTAATCGCATTGGTAATATGAGGGATAACTTGAACTGTCGCGCCTAAATAGTCTCCACGACGCTCTTTTCGTAAAACGTCAGAATAAATACGTCCAGTTGTAAAATTGTTTTTTCGGCTCATTTTGGTGCGAATAAAACGCTCATAATGACCCAAATCGAGATCGGTTTCGGCACCGTCTTCAGTCACAAAAACTTCACCATGTTGAATTGGGCTCATTGTTCCCGGATCGACGTTGATGTAGGGATCGAGTTTTAGCATGGTGACTTTTAAATTGCGGGCTTCTAAAATTGCAGCTAATGAGGCTGCGGCAATGCCTTTACCTAAAGAAGAAACGACACCGCCTGTAACAAAAATATAATTCGTGACCATTAATACCAGACCATTATTAATTTAATTGAACAATATCACATTAGTTTAAATGATAAATGCAATATATGATGAATCAGACGGGAAATTAGTATAACAGAATATGGTTTCTCTCACAATTGAATAATTGAGTTTAATTACTTAGTTTGTTTACTAACTTGGTGTCTATTATTTAATTACTGCTATTAACCCCGAACAGTTAATCGTTATATTCAAGAATTTTATCTTGATAATGACTAATAATTTTTTCGAGCCTAAATTGGTTGGCGGCTTTTTTCCATATATAAATAATAGTATTAATTAAGGCGATGAAGATAACAAACAGAAAGACAAAATTGTTGATCAAAATTGGCGATAAAAATAACTGATTTTTATCGATATCATTTCCATAATCAGTTGAAAGTGTTAGTTTCGAAATTTTTCCATTATGATAGCTAACTTTGGTAACAATACCTGTAATTTTTAAGTTGGCACTATTACCTAATAAAATATTATTGTAGTAATCAAGTTGCTCTTTGAAATTCCCATTTGAGTATATATAGTTTTGATCATACAGTGGAATTAAATTGGTTAATTGTATACTAAGGTTATTTGCATCATTTTGTAGCATGACCACTTGTTGTTTTGCTTTATCGGCTAATTGTTTTAGTAACCATGTTCGATATTTAGCAACGAGTCGGTCGAGCTTTTTAGCTGAGGATAATGTTACAATTTTTTCCATATCAGGATGCAATTTGGCATAAGCCACCACCTCTGACCAATTATCGGTTAGATTACCATTTGGTAGTAAACTTGCTAAGCTATTTTTAATTTCTTCGCAAGGTTCAAGGTTTGAATGATTACAACCATCATTAATGATTAAAATAGCCTTGCTAATATCGTAAATTTTTATCAACTCTGATGTATCTTGGCTATTTGGCTTGTATTGTGGATTATAGCGATGAGAGTAACGATAATTACCTATAAGCTTATTTAAACGCTTTGCGAGAGTTATTTCGTGAACTTCATCGTCTTTTTTCATCTTAATAAGATTTTCAGAATAAATTGTTTGTAAATATTGAGGCCAAGAAGGGAAAAGACTAAGTTTATTGCTGTCTATTGGATTGAGATTAACAAATATTTTATTACATTGAAAATAATGTTTTTTTATATTTTGTATATTATGAATATCACATGAAACACTAGATAAATTCAAATTAACCCGATCCATAGATTGGATGGCGGATTGCTTTAACGTGACTTTATCATCAATATTCCAAGTAGTGAGTGGCGCGGTTAATTGTCGATAGGTAAAATCTAATTTTTCACCCGCATTAGTAAAAAAGAAAATTAAGACAGCCAGTATCAATCCCGTAATAGATAACATAACATTATGATGAACAAATTTTGGCGCACCATAATTTCTTATCTCCTCACTTATTGATAAGTGTTCACCACAACTAAGTACTCGTGCTGTATCAACTTCGATCTGCATGTCAATAGGTATATTATTATTGGGGAGAAACGGTTCCCAGTATGTGGGAAAGAAAATATCATAGCTTGAATCAATAGTTAAATTAAGATAGGCTGACCAACTACGCCTAATTGGTGCTTTAATATGATTAACATATTTGGTCGGCAATTTTCGTTTTATACTCGATGCAATTAGGGCAAAAATAAAACAGATGATTGAAAAAATAACCAAGGCAATTGACTGAAAATGTTCTAAAGCTAACAAAAGCATTACGCCTAAAACAAAAAAAACTGTCATTAATTTGCCAGAATTGCTTCGGTCTTGGTTCGCGATTTCAAATTGATTTTTTTCTCGTTTGCTAAGAATCTCAAAAAGCGGTTTTTTTTCAGATGTTTCAGTGACTAGTTGTGTTAAGGTCTCATTAGATTTTTCTATGTTATTTAAACGAATAGGTCTAAATATTCCCGTCTGCCAAAAATCATAAAGTTGTTCCTGTTTACGAGCTTGCAGTCTCAAACTAGCTTGCACTAAATCATAGCTGTTTATTTTAACTACAACGGCATAACTATAAGTAAAGACAATTTCAACCGTATTAATATCATAAGTGATAGTTTCTTGTAGATCTGGATCTCGCTCTTTAAACCCTCTAATACCGATATCCATATTGTAAGGAAAAAATAACCGGATATTATTCATCTGATAATAATATTTATTTAGGGTTTCATCAGTAAAATCTTTTTCAATATAACCTTTTAGTTTCACAACATCAGAACTGATTAATACGTTTTCCCAATGATAAGGAGTGGTAAAATTGTTTTCATTATCAAGATAAGATTGAAGAACAAGGGTTTCTTCTTCTGTTAGCTGTCGTATTGCATGTTTACGGATAAACTCATACTTCTCAGGCAGGCTTTTTTCGTTAATTAGAGGCTCTTTGACTTCTGTAAAATCGGGACCAGATAATTCAAAATACGCAATAGCGAAAAAAATAATAACAAACAGTATAATAACTAACATACTTTTAAGATCTTTTTATTTAAACTTTATATTAAAACGGTTTATTTAAGATTAATGATAGTACCTAATCTATTTTCATAATATTTTTTTAATTTCTTTAATTCGGTGTTGGTTAAATTTTGTGTTTTTAACAAGTTTAACGCCGTTAATTATTGTGGTAAATGCCATAGCGATAAATAGAATGATATTAACAATGATTAAAGAAATATAGGATATTGTTTGATTTTCACCAAAATTATAACGAGGATTTGCATTAACTTTTAAAGCAGAAATCGTTTTAGCATTTTGATCCTTAC
The DNA here is from genome assembly GCF_026536965.1 of Gilliamella sp. B2911. Classification (NCBI taxonomy): domain Bacteria; kingdom Pseudomonadati; phylum Pseudomonadota; class Gammaproteobacteria; order Orbales; family Orbaceae; genus Gilliamella; species Gilliamella sp. B2911. The sequence continues at coordinate 82,991 of NZ_JAFNNA010000009.1, forward strand.
CATAACGAATATCACTTACCACACCAATAATATTAACATTAGGCGAGATAGTGCTATTTAAAATATCAAAATAATAATTCACCATTTCATATTCGTAGAGTTTCATCGATTTAAATCGCGATGCCATGTCAATTTTGATTAATGGTGTCATGTCAATATAGCTTTGATTGGTTAATGTAATTTCTATTTCAGACTGATATTGAGAAACAATTTTTTTTATCTCTTTTTGCAATGCTGATTTAAATAAACCTAATTCTCTTGAAAGAGCATATATTCTTCTATTTTCAGCTATGATAGCTAAATCAGGATTTCCTTTGGTTTTAGCGAGTAAATCGTCCCATTCATCATATCTAAAAAAAATATCACCCTTATAAAATAAATTACTCATTCGGAGTTTAACTTCATCACACTGTGCTACAGGCAAAATATTACAGCTATTGTCGATGTCAATTACCATTTGCCCAAAATCTTTTATTTTAGAGAAAGGATTTTTCTCAAAAGCCTCATACCCTAACTCATAATTAACTCTCGCAACGGCTACTTCTTGCGAATTTTTAAAACGTTTTAATTCTTCATCATAGATATATTCAATAAAATTGGGAGAAAATATATGTTTTAATGACTTTTCGATGCTCATAAAATCATTTTCTTTAACATCAATTGGCTGGCTATTGATAAAGAAGTTATGACATTTATAATTTTCAGTTAAATCATTAACATCACATGATGTGTTTTTGATGGAGATATTCACAATATCACCATGCTGGATATCACTACTACTTAACGTGGTGAGATCGTTAATTTTTAGGTTTTTAGATTGTTGCGTGTAATATCGATATGCAAAATATCCATTATTAATTGGATCTGTATAATATATTAGCGTAATAGATAAGATTATCCCAACCACCAATAAAATGATATTTTGCCTGACTGATTTAGGCGCTCCAAATTGTTCGACTTCGTCATTGATTGATAACGTGTGACCATAGCGAAGTAATTTTTTCCCATCCTCACTAATCACCATTTCGGTAGCAGAATCTGAACTTTTAGGGATAAAGTTTGACCAATGCTTAGGGTATTTTAATACCGTATTTTCGTCTATCCCCACTTTGTTAAAATAGTTATCATGAATTCTAGCTTCAATGACGTTCACTTGCTGTGGGGTTAGATCAAATTTAGGTTTACGCCAAGCAAAAAAAGCAGCACCACCAATGCAAAGCAGGATTATAATGGATGTATGATCATCACTATTAAGCCATGATAATGTGAATAAAAAGGTGGCTAATAATAAACACATCGAAATGGGTAAATAATTGCTAAATTTACTTCGAATTGTGGTTTCGAATGGTGTTTCTTCTCGTTGGTAGAGGGTTTTATTCTTTGACTCGTCTAAATTTACCTCATCGGTGCTTTTCAAATCATCATCATAAAGAGTGAGTGACTCAATTTCAAAAGCATCTATATTATCGTTGCGTTTTTGATAAAATTTGTCAGTATGGTCTTTTAAGTGCCCAAAATCGTTGAATTCATATTCCTCGTTTGGATCATAGTTTTCCTGTGCGGTTTTGATATCGTAATCATTAATGTTAACGACAATCCCATACCGTTTGGTAAATACAACTTCTATGAGATTAAATTGATCAATATACTTATCCATATTATATGGAAAGAACAGCTCTATATCGTCTATTTCATAATAATAGTCAATTTCATCAGTATTTTTGTTAAGACTATGACGACAACAAATCCCTTGAAGTTGTGATACTTTGTTATCAACTAATGAGGATTGAAATTTATAGGGATAAACCGCCATTTTACTGGTTAAAAAAGGTTGTAATAGGTCTAGCTCTTCATCCGTTAGATCTCTTATTGGTTCACGTAGGCTTAAGTGGTCGTCTAAATTATCCTTATTTATACTGCGCTCGCCTTTAAAAAGAATAAAGCTAACCATTCCAAAAATTAAAATGCCAATTTTTACAAGCGTAAACCAATCCATAGTTTTTCCTTAATCCAATAATTCTTTTATTGACAAACAGCGTTTTTAAAAGCGACTTTATTTTTAATCTATTCCTACTCTATTTAGCGAATTTTCCTCTGAATTCGATAAAATCTTTTAAATTATCAATATCCTTAATTTCCAATTTACCAGCAACTTTATGAATAATATCTAAATGAATTAATTCATTAACGGCCCGACGATAGACACGATCGGTAGTGCCAAAACGCTCTGCTTCTAAGTAGTTTTTTTGAAAATTATTAACGGGATGAATATTTAGATGATGCTGATATATATCATAAGCAATGTTATAACAGATTGAATATAAAGTTCTTTTTAAGAAGATATCTAATGTTTCTTGATAATCAAAAGCAATAGCACTAGCAAAAAACAGTGCTAATTTAGGATATTTGAGTAATGATTGATATAGTTTATCAATGCTGACGATAGCGACAGTTAGGGCTTCTTCGGCAATGATATCAAATTGACATAAATAGTCGGTAAAAAACTCCATTTCACCAAATATATGCTCATCACAATCTACTGTACCAAGATGGAATCGACGACCATTATTTGCCTGATAGCGTATCGAAATCGTACCATTATAAACAACAACTAAATTATCGACTTTACATCCTTGATGAAAAAGCGTGGTTTTTTCATCGACAATTTTCTTTTCTACAATGCATTGTTCTATAATTGATTCGAGTAATTTATTGTTTTCTTGCCAATAACGGCTAAATCGACCTTTATTTAATGATTTTAATTGCATATCACCGAAGTTTTTAACCACAAAATATATACCCCATCAGAATCGATAACATGTTGATAGTTAATTATCTATCGCGTTATCTCATTCTGAAGAGGCATCATTATAGTCAACCATTGTAATAAAAGCGATATCCTAAGTTAATTTCATTGATTACTTTTTTAGAGCTCTTTTCTTTAAGAACATTGATATAGCCAACATAACGATAATAACGGCATAATATATTGGTATGGTATTCATAATAACTTGAATGTCTAAATAGTTATGCAGTATTGAGCTAATAGCTGGGCTAAACATCGCCCCTGCACTGCCACTGATTAAAATAAATGAAACATTTTTGCTTGATGCATTTTTTACAAAGGTTACACCATAAGCGACAAAGGCATTATATAAAGCAGAGCAGACGAATCCATATCCATAAGTTAAGTAGCCAATGCGATCAAGGCTATCGTTATCACTGTATTCGGTGTTGACGATCATCAATGTCATAATAAAAGCTAATAAAATAATTGAGATAAAAAAGTGTTCAATTTTAACTCGCGTCACGATCACCGTTGAAACTAATGCCCCAATTAAAGCTGCTGCCCAATATTGGGTAATAATATTGCCAGCCAATTCAAACGATATAGAAAATTTTTGGCTAACAAATAACGGGGCCCACGTTAAGAAGGTATATAATGCTAACATTGCCAAAAATAATCCAATACCAGCAGATAATATCCCAAAATTCCACTCTGATGGCTGAGACTGTTTGACTGTTGGATGACTAATTAAATCGAAATTAGTCAATATAATGATGAATAACATTAAGACTGTTACCAACCCAACCATTAAATAGCTACTTGCCCAAGATAAGTCATGCGTTAAAGCGTAGGTAGTAATCAATGGGAAGATGACACCAGCAATGTTAAATGTCGCATCTTGTACAACTAACATTGTACTTTGTATCTTATCTTGCCAAGTTGATACCACAATCGTCCCCGCAATGCAGAGCCCTATTCCACCACACAAACCAATCAAAGTCATACAAACTTGAAGTATCAAAAGCGAGTTTGTGATATATAAAATGAGCGAACAGGCAATTATAATCGAATAACTAAGCAAGGTGATGCGTTTAATCCCAATAATATCGATTAAAAAGAATGCCAAAATAGTGCCTATTAACGCCCCACCATTTAATAAAGAAAAAATGAATGCGACACTGTTTACATCTGCATTAAAACTCTGCGCTATGGGTTCTATTAGCATACCAAACTGACTGGCAAAGCCAGCCATAATAAAATTAGCTAAAAAACTAATAAGTGTGAGCGATAATTTATTTTTCATATTTCCATCCGAGAAACGCAATAAATTAAGAGTTAACAGCCACGTTTAAAGCAAGTTTGATCATATTATTAAATGTCATTTGCCTCTCTTCCGCAGTTGTTTCTTCACCAGTTAAGCAGTGGTCTGAAACGGTTAAAATCGCTAACGATTCGACATTGAATTGTTGAGCAATTCCATATAGACCAGCCACTTCCATATCGATACCTAACACCCCTGATTTTTCGAGTGTACTTATTAATGTTTCGTCAGGATCATAATAAAGATCACCGCTAAATACATTCCCTACTTTAACCGGTAAATTCATGTTATTAGCCATTTCATAAGCTCGATGTAATAAGGAAAATGTCGCTGATGTAGCAATGTTATAACCATTTGCTCTTTTTTGATTTGTCATCGAATCGGTTCCTGCTGCTACAGCTAAAATCACATCACGCATTTTAACGCTTTGCTGTGTGGCACCTAAAGAACCTACTCGAATAATCCGTTTAACATTAAAGTCATTAATTAGTTCATGTGCATAAAGGGTTATTGATGGAATACCCATTCCGTGCCCCATTACTGACACGGCTTTTCCTTGATATAAACCAGTATATCCAAGCATATTACGTACATTACAAACCTCTTTGGCGTCGGTTAGGTAATTTTCTGCAATAAATTTCGCCCGTAAAGGATCACCTGGCATGATAACGGTTTGTGCAAAGTCGTTGGGATTAGCATTGATATGTGCGGTCATAATATTTCCTGAATAATTAGTGATTTGAATTAATTATAATAAGGAAATTTTTCAGTTAACTAGGACATAAGTCCGAAGCCAATGTTCTATGCCACATTTTTAGAAATTAATTTGGAAATAAATGATTATTGATAAAAAAAGCGCTTAATGCGCCGTTAGATTTAAATTTTCTCGTCTTTAATCTGCCAATTTTTTTAAAAAAAAATCTCAATAATGGTAAAAATCAACTTAAAGTAGACGATAAGTATAGATATTTTTAATTTTAAAGTTACGAATTCGATTCACAATGGGTTTCAATAACAACATAATACCGTTAAAAATGGTGGCTGATGCTAAAAGCAAAAATAACAGCAGGTTTACACAAATTGGTAATAGATTTTCGCTTATATCTTTTTGGTATAACTCTTGCGTATTTATGGTTAATGTTGAAATGGTATGATTAGCGTCATAATCAACATTCGAAACGAATCCCGACACCGTGACATGATCAGCATGAACGATAGATTGTGGATCTTCACTCTCACCCGATTGAGAAATTGTATTTTCTTTTAAACCATGTAGAAGAAAATAGTTTGAGGAACTGGCTAAATGAAAAGAGGTATCGGCACTTTGAATTAATGCTTCAATACATCTATCGGCTTTATTTTTAACAGGTACTTCACATGACACATCTAAAAAATTTAATTTCACTACATCACCCGATTTGATGTCGCTAGTAACTAATTTTGATGGATCATCAAAAAACCAACTTTTAGAATCGTGATTGTATTGATGATAAGCAAATAAGAAATTGTCACTCACCTTTGCTTGATTATTGATAGCATAAAGGTAGAACATGCCAGCTAAAAAAAGCCATAAATTACGTCCCCAAAATTTTGGTGGCCCAAATTGTTCAACCTCTTTAGTAACCGACATATCGTAGCCATAATGGACAATTTTTTTACTGTCAACATCAACATCTAAATCAACAGCAATAGCGAAATTTTGCGTAAGCGCAATTTCAACTTCGTTATAATCAGTAAGGTAACGATCCATATTGAAAGGAAATACAACATCAATATTTTGGATTTTATAGGAACAAGTGTTTTCGGTATGCGAAAATTTAGTTTGTTTGACACAACTACCGGATATTAACATCACTTCTCGAGAAACTAATGATGACTTCTTTTTCTCAGAAGATGGGTTCATCGATAAATAGGTTTCTAAACCATCTCTTTCCTGTTTAGTTAATATTCTAAAAGGTTTAAGGTCAGTAAAACTACCGGCTATTAGCTTATTTTTATATTTATTTATTCTAAACTTTTTTATTGGATAAGAAATAATAGAATAAATAAATAAATGAAATAATTAATTGAATTATCGTCAAAAAAGCAAAAAAACGCATTAAAACTTATTCCTTATAAGTCTTATTTTATAATAAAGTAAAAATTTAACTTTTAATTATAAAATTAATGATTGACTGTTTTTTCACTCCGAGATAGACCGATAATTCCAGAACGCACAATTTCAACAATATTACACGTTTCACGAATTGAGGCTAAAAACGAGTCTAACTTTTCGCTCGTCCCTGATAACTGTACGATGTAATGAGTAGCAGTTACATCGACTATCGAGCCTCGAAAAATATCAGCACAGCGTTTTACTTCATCACGCGCATCAGAACCTTTCGCCGCTACTTTAACCAGCATGATTTCACGCTCAACGTGAGGACCTTCGGTTAAATCATTCACTCGATAAACATTGACCAGCTTATGCAGTTGTTTTTGGATCTGCTCAATTACATGCTCATCCCCCGTTGTTTGAATCGTCATACGACTCATGGTTGGATCTTCGGTTTGTGCGGTAGTAATCGATTCAATGTTGAATCCACGTTGTGAAAATAAACCAATGATTCGTGACAAAGCACCCGGTTCATTTTCTGTTAAAATTGATAGTATATAACGCATTAGGTTCTCTCCGTTTTACTTAGCCACATTTCATTCATTGCTCCACCACGAATTTGCATTGGGTAAACATGTTCTGTCGCATCCGTCATGACATCAATAAAGACTAAACGATTTTTTATCGAAAGTGCTTCTTTAAGTTTCGGTTCCAGATCTTCACGTTTATCAATCCTCATACCTACATGACCATAAGCTTCGGCAATTTTTGCAAAATCGGGGAGTGACTCCATATAAGATGAAGAGTGACGACCAGCATAAATCATATCTTGCCACTGTTTAACCATCCCTAAAAAGCGATTGTTAAGATTTAATACAATCACTGGCAAGCCATATTGCAATGCGGTTGACAGCTCTTGAATATTCATCTGAATACTTCCATCACCAGTCACACAAACCACATGCTTTTTAGGAAATGCGAGTTTGATACCTAATGCCGCTGGCAAACCAAATCCCATAGTACCCAGTCCACCTGAGGTAATAAAGTGACGCGGTTTGTCAAATGGATAATAAAGTGCCGTAAACATTTGATGTTGACCAACATCGGTAGCAATATATGCGTCACCTTTGGTTAATTTATATAAAACTTCAATGGCTTCTTGCGGCTTAATGCTTTTACCTTTGTGGCTGTATGCTAAACATTTGCGCGCACGCCAATGGTCTATTTGCTTCCACCAATCGATTAGCGCATCTAAATCACGATCAACATTAATTTCATTGAGTTGAGTTAACATTGTTTCAAGTACTTTTTTAGCATCGCCAACTACCGGAATTGCAGCGGATACTGTTTTAGATATTGACGTTGGATCAATATCAATATGAATAATTTTTGCTTTAGGACAATATTTTTCAACATTATTAGTCGTTCTATCATCAAAGCGAGCACCGACAGCAAAAATCACATCGGCGTTATGCATGGCCATGTTTGCTTCATAGACACCGTGCATACCAATCATACCTAAATATTTTTTATCAGTCCCTGGAAAAGCACTAATTCCCATTAAGGTTGAGGCAACAGGAAGATTTAATTTATCAGCTAAAGATTTAACCGCGTCGCTAGCATTGGCACTAATTACACCGCCACCAATATATAGAACGGGTTTTTTAGCTGATAATAATGTAGTTAATGCTTTTTTGATTTGTCCTTTATGCCCTTGAATGGTTGGATTGTAAGAGCGCATTGAGACTGATTGTGGATAGCTATAGTTATATTTATTTGCCGGATTAACAATATCTTTTGGCAAATCAATCACAACTGGACCGGGCCTCCCTGTTGAGGCAATATAAAATGCTTTTTTTATCGTTTCGGGAATATCTTTGCTATCTTTTATTAAAAAGCTATGTTTAACAATCGGGCGAGAGATCCCAACCATATCACACTCTTGGAAAGCATCATTACCAATTAAATTACTGGCGACTTGACCAGATAAGATAACTAAAGGCACAGAATCCATATAAGCAGTAGCAATACCGGTAATAGTATTCGTTGCACCAGGACCAGAGGTAACCAAAACGACTCCGACATCTCCAGTTGATCTGGCATAACCATCAGCCATATGCACAGCAGCTTGTTCATGACGGACTAAAATATGCTCAATTCCACCTAGGGTATGAATGGCATCATAAATATCTAGAACACTGCCTCCTGGGTAACCAAAAATTTGCTTAACTCCCTGATCAATCAAGGATTGAATGACCATTTCTGCGCCTGACAATTTTGCCATGGTTGTTGCCTCCATTTATAACTATTTTGTCATTTTTTCCCCATTTTGCATGAACTAATACAGAAAATCAATAAAGTCAACAATATAAGTTAACTTATTCTCAATTTTGGGTACTAGTACTCATTTTTGAAAGAAATAACTTGTAAAAGTTTATTTTATCTATTTTAATGCAATAATAGTGAGAAATTAATCGATCGACTAATTGATTAATTTTGAATTATTAAAGGCGTTTTCGCTTTTGTTTACGCTCTTTTATATATGTATATTAGGGCTCATTATAATTGAAAGGTGTGTTTAATGGCCAATTCTTATTACAAACAAACCTCCCTATCTGATTGGCAATTAGTCAAAGTATCAGGTATGGATAACCGTACATTTTTACAGGGACAAGTAACCGCTGACCTTAATCGTATTAACGAAAACTCAGCATCATTTGCAGCACATTGTGATGCAAAAGGACGTATGTGGAGTAATTTTATATTATTCCAACGAGGTGAAGATATATTCTATATCTTACGTAAAAGTGTTGCCGAAAGACAAATTAGTGAATTGAAAAAAACAGCAGTTTTTTCTAAAGTAACTATAGAACCCGTTCTGGATTTAAATCTAGTCGGATTGGAAGATGATGCAATAGATCCTTCTGTGATCTCAGCATTGGGCGATCACAATTGTGTCACTATTGATGGTGTTACGTATCTTAAACTCACTTCGCCTAAGTTGCGGGTGATAAAAGTATCGTCTGAACCATGTGATTTACAACCATCTGATCGCTGGTTACAACTTGAATTAGAAGCAGGTCACGCTATTATTGATGCTCCTAATATTGAAAGTCTGCTTCCTCAAGCTTGTAATTTACAACATTTTAAAGCAATAAGCTTTGATAAAGGTTGTTATTGTGGGCAAGAGATGGTAGCTAGAGCGCAATTCCGCGGTGCAAATAATCGAGGGCTTTATCTATTAAAAGGTCATAGTAAAGCATTACCGGAAATCGGTGATAAACTTGAATATGAACTTGAAGGAAACTGGCGTGAAGGTGGTCAGGTCTTGGCGGCATTAAAAGTTGGGCAAAATGATGAAATTTATGTTCAAGTAGTGTTAGCAAATGGTCTTGATAGTGAAACAAAATTCAGAGTCAAAGGCCAACCTGATAGTGAATTAAATTTATAATTTAATATCGATCAAGCAGGAATAGTTTTATAATTATTCCTGCTTTTTAATATCTTAATTTCCTAACTCTTGATGAACAATTTCAACAAAATATTGTGCACCAGTTGTTAACAGCTCATCATTGAAATTATACGACGGATTATGAAGATTCGCGCCCTCTCCCGCACCAATTTTGATATAAACGCCCGGCACTTTTTGCAACATAAAAGCAAAATCTTCTGACCCCATTGTTGGTGGTGAATCAATCACAATTTTATCGTTACCCACAAGTTTTTGGGCAACTTTAATTGCTATATCCGCTTGTTTAGCATGATTGATAGTTGCTGGGTAACGGCGTTGATAATCAACTTCGGCTTTAGTACAAAACGTTAAAGCGGTTCCAGTTGAAATATGTTTGATTCTTTCTTCTGCCAAATCTTGATCTTCAGCACTCAATGCCCTAACTGTTCCACGAATCACCGCATGTTGTGGAAGCACATTCCAAGTATCGCCACTATGAATCTGTGTCACACTAATAACTAACGAATCAGTTGGATTTAAATTACGGCTGACAATTGTTTGCAAGCTATTGACAATATTGGTAGCGGTTAAAATGGTATCTCTACCTAAATGTGGTGCAGCAGCATGTGAACCAACACCAGTAATTTTAATTTCAAAAACATCATAAGATGCCATTACTGGACCATGATTAATTAAAAAATGGTTTAACGCTAAATTAGGTTGATTATGCATACCATAAACAGCTTCGATAGGAAATTTTTCAAATAGACCATTTTCCACCATCACTCGACCACCGCCTTCGTTTTCTTCAGCGGGTTGGAAGACCACCACCACCGTACCAGAAAAATCACGATTAGCACTTAAATATTTTGCTGCGCCTAACAATGTTGCAGTATGACCATCATGCCCACAAGCATGCATTTTACCGGGAATTTTTGAACAGTAGCCAATTTTGTTTTCTTCAACGATATCCAACGCATCAATATCTGCACGTAAAGCAATAGTACGACCTTTATTCTTACCATGAATAACTCCTACTACACCCGTTGGCGCAAAATCGGTATACAGTTCATTGATTCCAAACGATTTTAGCTTTTCGATAATAAACTGGGTTGTTTGCTTCTCTTCGAATGCAGTTTCAGGGTGAGAATGAATATGATGACGCCATTCAATCATCTCATCTTTTAATGCAGCAATGCTTTTCGCGGTAGTACTAGTCATTGATTATTCCTTACATTTAGCTATAAATCTGAAAAGACTTTATTCGCACTATAATCTTAATTTGAATAAAGTAAAAATAACTAATTCTTTTATCGTTATCTTTTTTAGTTATAAGCCAAGGAGTGCAAGAATTTTATGTGAATACCAAAAGAGATGTAATTAAAAAACAATCAAGATCACAAACTGAAAATGATTAAATAACCAGATAGCAACAGAAAAGGACCAAAGGCGATCGTGTCATGCATTGTTTGCTTATATTTTGCCAAAATAAAAAAAAGTATGCCTGACAATGATGCCATAATTAACAATAATGGAATTAATTGATAAGGTAGCCAAGCACCCAAAGCCGCGGCGAGCTTAATATCCCCACCACCTAAACCGGCTCGTTTTGTTAGGCAAAAATAACAGACAGCAGGTAATTTAAGCATTAAATAACCACAAAAAACCCCCGTTAAGGCGTCGCTAACGGTTAACGAATTTAGATCAAAATAAGCCATCATCAACCCAGCCCACATCAACGGTTGTGTAAAAAAATCAGGCAGTAAAAAATAGCGAAAATCAATCAGTGCTAAAAGCAAAAAATAGCTCGCAAGTAGCATTAATAACATACTTTGAAAATTGAGATCTTTGTTCAAATATATTAGTAAAAATAATCCCGCTACAGCCAACTCAAAAATTGGATAGCAAAAAGCGATCTTTTGCTGACAAAAATAACATCGCCTTTTTAATATTAACCATGATAGCACTGGAATTAACTGCCAAGCTGAAAGTGAGTGTTGACAATGTGGGCACGAAGAATGAGGAAACGTGATAGCGACCAAATAATCAAACAAAGATTGGGAAGGCGTATATCGCCAATAAGCAACTTGCAAAAAACTACCGACCGCAAGTCCAACACAAAAAACTACGACAGCCATTAATGAATCACATCTCCCATTTGAAATACGGGTAAATACATCGAAATCACTAATCCTCCAATTATCAATGCTAAAAATAGCATCAAAATCGGCTCAAATGCTTTGACTAAATTATCGCTTAAGGTTTGATTTTGTTGTTGATAATAGAGGGACAAGTTATTAAGCATAACATCTAATGAGCCTGACTCTTCGCCAGCATGAACTAGCTGTACACAAAGTTTAGGAAAATAGGACGATAGCATTTGACTAAAGGCATTACCTTGTTCAATACCGTTAATTATTTTATTGATAATGTCACGATAGTAACTATTTCCTGTAGTATTTGCCGAAGCACTAAGTCCTGTTAGTAATGGAATACCTGCTTGCTGAGTGATCGCTAATGTGTGGAAAATCTGCATTAAGCACTGTGATTGAATCACTTGCCCCAATAACGGCAATGCTAATTTTTGCCGATCAATCGTGAGTTGATAGCGGACTTTAAAAAAACGCTGGAATAAAAAGTAACCCAGCGACGGCACTAATAATATGAGTACACCATTTTGCTGAACCTTATTCGCAATATCAATCACTAGCTGGGTAAAATAAGGTAATTGAGCATCAAAACTTTGATAAATATCGGCGAATTTTGGTAATACAATAAACATCATCACGATAATAACCACTACTGACACTGACAATAAAAAAAGCGGATAACGCATTGCCTTTCTAATTTGTTTTTGTAATTGCAATGATTTTTCAAGATGCGCGGTTAGTTGTTCAAAACTGTGATCGAGTTGTCCGGTTAATTCACCAATAGCAATAATTTCACAATAAAGCGCAGGAAATACCGAATGATATTGCTTTAAAACAGATGACAGTGATTCACCTTTGGCGATTTGCTGACTAATGTCTGATAACAAATACTGCCATTGAGGTTTAGGCTGATCATCAAGAAGTAATCTCAAACTATCAACAATCGATAATCCAGCCTTTAACATAGTGGCTAACTGTTTTGTGATAATTAGCAGATCGCTCGGATGAAAACTTTTTTTAGTAATAATATTTCCGGCACGAATTTTAATCGCGATTTGCCCTTGCAATAAAAGCTGTCTTTTCACATCTTGCTTTGATGTGGCAATAATCTTATTTTGATGAAAATTAATGTCATACCAAAAATAGATCCGCTTCATACACTATCACCCTATGACTACTTCACCTAAAACCCGATTTAATTCAGCCAAAGTAGTGATACCTTGTTGTACTAACTTAAAGCCAGCTTGTAGTAATGTGACTCTATTTTGGGGTGAGATTGGTTGATTAGTTATAATCTGTTGTTGCACTTCTGGGGTCACCATTAACAGTTCATATACACCTACTCGTCCTAAATAACCACCTACACACTTGTCACACCCCATGGCGATAAAGTGTGGTGAAGGTTGATTATCAATTAGGGTTAGTTCACTAGCAACGACTTTACAATGTTGGCAAAGCTTTCTCACCAACCGTTGAGCGATAACCAATTTCAAACTGGACGATAAAAGATAATTTTTGATGCCCATTTGATTTAACCGAATTATTGCTTCAATACTCGAATTAGTATGCAAAGTGGATAATACTAAATGGCCTGTTTGAGCTGCTTGAATGGCAATTTCGGCAGTTTCATGGTCACGAATTTCGCCAATCATCATCACGTCTGGATCTTGGCGCAATAAAGCGCGTAATATCACCGAAAAAGTTAGGCCGGCTTTATGATTAATCGCGGTTTGATTAATACCTTCTAAAGGAATTTCGATCGGATCTTCAACACTACAAATATTACATTCAGCTTTATTTAGATGCTTTAACGCACTATATAAAGTCATAGTTTTACCACTGCCGGTTGGGCCAGTAACCAAAATCAACCCTTGCGGATAATCTAAAATCTGTTTAAGTGTGAGAAGATCTTGTTCGGTTAATCCTAAATCATTAATGGTTAGCTCAGATTCATGATTATCCATAACCCGCAATACAATCTTTTCACCGTTGATCACCGGCAAGGTGGCAATTCGCATTGCATAGTTATTAATTACCAATTGACCATCTTGCGGTAAGCGGTGTTCAGCAATATTTAAATTAGCCATAATTTTTAATCGGGCGGTGATCTGCTTAGCAAGGCTAAGTGGTGGCATTAGCCTATTTTGCAAAACGCCATCAATTCTCATGCGTATTCGATAGTAATTTTGATAAGGCTCGAAATGAATATCAGATGCTCGCTTATCCAGTGCTGATAATAATAGCTTATCGAGACTTTCAACCAATTGATCTTCTTGCATCATAATTTATTGAAATTTAAAAATATCTTCACAAGCCGTTTTTAAACTGTTATCAACAGGATTGGTGACACAGGTACGTGACCAATCTAAATTGCCTAACGATGAGTTCAACTTAGGTGTTAAAGTTGTGGTTAAGCTAGATAACGCGCTCTTACCGACAATAGTAATCACGCCATTAGTAACATTGATCGAAGTAACATAGTTAGTCGATCTTGTCGTGGGCACACCATTTGCTCCAGCATTACATTTATTTAATGCGCCCTGCTCAATAGCACAAATTTCAATCGCTGTTTTATAGGCTGTCATTGATTGAAGCATATCGGTTAAAGCGGCCTTTTTGACATAACTTTGATAGGCTGGCAAACCGATAGCTGTTAAAATGGCGACTACCACAATGGCGATCATTAACTCAAATAAGGTAAATCCAGACTGCTTGTACATAAATTCCTCTAAAGATTAATCAATTGATAGATAGAGTGACTTTATAGCAAACTGAAAAAATGAAATAATAATCAGATAAAAGATCTGGAAGTTAAAATACAAATTGATTACCACAATCAACATTGTATTAATCAAAGTTGTGAACAAGATCGCAATACACACTATTGGAGCCATAATGACCTTAAAAGTGTTAAAAATAGTTGATGGTTGGATAAGCAATATCAAACAGGTCAAATCGCCGTATTATAATGATCGCACTGACCCCATCACATTATTAGTTATTCATAATATCAGCCTGCCACCCAACCAATATGGCGGGCCTTATGTTGAACAACTTTTTACCGGTAAGCTCGATCCAAATCAGCACCCTTATTTTGCCGATATCTATAAATTACAAGTATCAAGTCACCTATTTATAAGACGCGATGGCGAAATTATTCAATTTGTGCCATTTAATAAACGTGCTTGGCACGCAGGTAAATCAGTATTTGAAGGTAAAGAAAACTGCAACGACTTCTCAATTGGCATAGAAATGGAAGGATGTGATACCGACAACTTTACCGAAGCACAATACCAGCAACTTGCCAACGTTACCATACTATTACAACAAACCTACCCAATCGAAAATATAACCGGACATAGTGACATCGCCCCAGATCGCAAAACCGATCCTGGTCCTTATTTTGATTGGAATTATTATCAAACACTGATTAATATGAAAACAATTTCAATACAACTTAACCTAATTAAAGATGAACTGCAAAACCTTAACTTATGGCAACCCTCACCCCCTGAGGCAGAAGCTTTTTTAAGTGAACAGCCATTTGCACTCGACACCATGCAACCGCATGAATGGTTACAGTGGATCTTTATTCCGCGCATACAGGCGTTAATCGATGCTAACAGCGAAATACCTAAATTTGCTCTCCATCCTTATTTTGAAGAGTCATACAAACAACAAGAAATAGAGGTAGATAATTTATTAGCACTAATTAAACAACTTGATGAATTAACCACCACTCGGTCAACAGACGAATAATCGAAAAGAGAGACAGCCACAATCGTGGCTGTAAAATTGAAAAATTAATTGTTCATTCTGCGGTATTCATTAACCGCTTGTTGATGATTGCTATAATTGCTACTAAATGTATGGCCACCAGTACCATTAGCAACAAAGAATAGATAATTCGTTTTAGCTGGATGTGCTGCTGCTTCAAGTGATGCTAAACTTGGCATAGCAATTGGTGTTGGTGGTAGCCCCTCAATCACATAAGTATTATAAGGATTATTGGTATCAGTCAAATCAACACGCCTAATCGTACCCGTATAATTATCCCCTAACCCATAAATAATGGTGGGATCGGTTTGCAACTTCATATTTGCTTTTAAACGATTAACAAAAACCGAAGCAACATTAGCACGCTCAGAGCTTATGCCTGTTTCTTTCTCAATAATCGAGGCAATAATCAGCAACTCGTAAGGTGTTTTATAAGGCAGATCTTTATCGCGATTATCCCACACTTTTTGTAGATTGTTTTTCATAGTCAAATGGGCGCGCTTAAGAATATTAATATCTAAACTATCTGCGGTATATTGATATGTATCTGGTGATAACCAACCTTCCAATTTTCCATCATCAATGCCCAATATCTTCGCAATCTCATCATGTGACTTACCGGTCAATGTTTGCTTGATATAAGGCGTATTACTAAGCACATTTAACCAATCCTTAGCACGCTTACCTTCAACAAATTGCACAAAAAAACTGCTTTCTTTACCCGACACCAACAATTTTAAAAACTCATCAACAGTCATATGAGGATGTAATTGATAAGTTCCCGCTTTAATCGAACTTAAAGAGGGATTGAGTTTATACAAATAAGGCAACAAATACGCTTGTTGCATTAAATCACTCTCCTTAACTTGCTCAACTAATTGATGCAAAGAAGTGCCTTTTTTCAACACAAACATCTGATTATCAGCCGTGACATTCATATGTTGCTTAGAAAATTGTTGTAAATAATAATAACCAATAGCTAATGAACCACCGACGAGTAAAACTACCGTCAGTAACGTATACAAAATAAATTTTTTAATCATAACCTAGTCTTTATAACGAATTTTTGCGCGTGAAGTTAAGCGCGTTAATAACTCATAAGCACTCATTCCCGTGTGCTTAGCGATTTGTTCAACCGGCAACTCCTTGCCCCAAAAAATGACTTCGTCGCCGGGTTTATCCTGGCAGTGTTGTCCTAAATTGACCACAATCATATCCATAGAAACACGACCAACAATCGGTACCAAGCGACCATTAATACTCACGGGTGTATTTTCTGGAATATCGCGCGGATAACCATCACCATATCCCATCGCCACAACCCCTAGTACAGTGTCACTTTCACTTGTCCAAGTTTGACCATAACCAACTGATTGTCCTTTTTCATGCTTACGTACTGCGATTAATTCAGATTTGAGCGTCATAGCGGGTTGTAAATCAGCGACTGCATCAGAAAATGGCGAAACCCCATATAACGCAATACCAACTCGAATCATATCAAGATAAGAATCAGGCCAAGCAAGTAAACCACCTGATGCTGCAATCGATTGTTGACAGCCATTAACCAAACGAGCAAATTCATTAAAACGTGCTATTTGCGTATTGGTTTGTGAAGAACCTAACTCATCTGCACTACTAAAATGGCTAATAATATTGATCGGCTGGCGAACAGCTTTACAGCTAGCTAAACGATTAAACTCGTTTATTGCTTCATCAATATGAAAACCTAAACGGTGCATACCAGTGTCAATCTTAAACCAAACTGTGATCTCATTTGCAAAAGGGATCGTATTTAAAACATCGATTTGCCAACTTGAATGGATAACTGGTTGCAAATTAAAATCAAGCAAATCGTTAATATCATCATGCGGAAAAAAACCTTCCAAAAGCACGATAGGACCACGAATACCAACTTGACGCAAAGCTATTGCTTCTGAAACTCGTGCAACACCAAAACAATCAACTTTACCATCCAACAACTGAGCAACCCCTTCCATGCCATGGCCATAAGCATTCGCTTTAACCACTGCCATTAAAGTACAGTTTGGAGATTTTTGTTTAAAAAATTCAACATTGTGTAAAATTGATTTACGATTAACTTCTACAACAGCAATAGACATTTTGCATAACCTAACTTATATATTGAGTGGTTATTGTAAAATTTGTTATCGATAATCACAAATAAAAAATCGGCAATTTGCGTGATTTTGTTGTTAAAAATGTGACAAAGTTAAAAAATCCACACTTATCCTCACAATTAATACAATTCGAATTAATTTAATTATTTACATCCATAATAATAATGATTATCATTTGCAATTTTATATCAATACAACGTTATACAAAAGAGACAAAGAGAAGTTTTATGACCCCAAAATTACATTATGTTGCAATATTAACCATCTGTTTTTGTGCAGATAGTTATGCAGAAGAAAAAAAAGGCAATCCACAAGATACCATTATCGTTACCGCTGATCGGAATGAAAAGACTGTATGGGATAGCTCAGTATCTGTTAATGCAGTCAACCGTGACGAGATTGAAAAACTCAATGGCGATTCTGTGGTTGAAGCACTGCGTGATATTCCAGGCGTTGAAATTACCGATAACGCACTAGCAGGACGCAAACAAATCATGATTCGTGGTGAAGCTCCTTCGCGTATTTTAATGTTAATTGATGGTCAAGAAGTGACTTATCACCGTTCTGGACACGGTTCAAGTGCGGGTGTATTAATCGACATGGAATCAGTTGAACGCATCGAAGTGATTAAAGGGCCTCACTCAGTATTATATGGCTCGCAAGCGATTGGTGGCGTCGTTAACTTTATAACCCGTAAAGGAAGTAAAGATGGAAAACCACTAACCGGAGATGCCAAATTAATCTATAACCAATCGACCAATGGCTTTACCGAAATGGGCACGGTAAACGGCACGATTGATGAAATATTTGATTACCGAATCAGTGGAACCTACTCTGAAAATAATGATCGCAAAGCGTATCAAGGCAAACTGCATGATACCGACTTTGATAATAACAGCATAAGCTCATGGTTTGGACTCAACCTTGATAAACACAAATTTGGTGTATCATTAGATCGTTATAAACTGAATACTAAAACCTACACCGATGATAACTCACCAGAAATAAAAGAATTTTGGGTTAACATCCCACTACTAAAACGTGAAAAAGTGGGATTCTTTTATGATTATGACGTCGATGCAGGTTTCTTAAAAAAACTGCATTATGATGCTTACGCCCAAAAACTCAATCGTCAATTTAGAAACCATGTCGTAGTATCACCTAGACCGATAATGAAAGTAACGACCAACACGGCCACCAATGACGAACAAAAAACCTATGGCATGACATTCCAATCAGACATGCAACCACATAAAGATATGACATTAATTGCTGGTGTACAGTATCAACAAGATAATGTTGACCAAGACTCACATAATGTCGTGATATCAAAAATGCCTGCACCACCAGCTAGTTATACCCAACATAAATACCTAACTAACAAATGGCAACAATCGAGTATCGCACTATTTGGGCAAAATGATTGGGAAATAACCGATGATATCTCTTGGAATCTTGGTGCCCGTAAATATTGGGTCGAATCAAAACTAAAAAACGGCAACACCACCATAAATAAAATCCCGGTTATGGGATCGGCAACAACCAGCCACAGTATCGATCGAAAAAAGAAAACTCATGATAACAACTTTGTTGTATCGTCAGGATTAACCTACTCAGGTTTTAAAAACACCCAACTAAGAGCCTCGTTTGCACAAGGTTATGTTTATCCAACCCTTGCACATCTTTATGCCGTCACCTCGGCTGCTTCGCAAACGATTTATGGAAACTCGCATCTAAAAGCTGAAAAATCCAACAACTACGAAATTGGTTTACGTTATAACAATAACAAATTATTAGTTGATGGGGCTATCTACTTCTCGGATGCAAAAGACTATATCACCCAAATGAACTGTAATGGCTCATCGATTTGTAGTGGCGCATCCGGGCGTTCTATTACATACTACGGCAATGCCAATAAAGCCAAAACCCATGGCTTAGAATTAAGTGTTGAATACCTAGATCTTCCGGTGAATCCTTATCTAAAAGGAAATTACCTAAGCCGTAAAATCGAGACAGATACCTACAGCACTCGTGACACCGGCAACCCACGCTTTACAGGGAGTGCAGGGATAAAACATACAGCTTATTTTGATAAATTTGATATTGATTCAGACCTATTTATGCGATTTGCCACCAACGCAACAAAACGCGGTGATTCATCTGTTTATCACTACAGCGGATGGTCAACATTAAACTTATCAACTACAACCTCATTTGGTGCTAATCGCCAGTACCATATTGGGTTAGACCTCAATAATATCTTAAACAGAAACTACACCACAGCTTACGAATCGATACCAGCTGCTAAATTCCACGCTATCATTAGCGCCAGTATGAAATTCTAGCGATATAGCAAGGCAAAAAAATCTCTACGCCTAAAAAAATCCGCTCTAGTTGGGGCGGATGGTTTATCTTCGACATCAGGCTCTGCGTAAAAAATGCTGACCTTATTTATAGCCTTTTTTCTATCAGCGGATTTGATAAATCCTATCCGATAGCGCCATCAGGCACAGTGTGCTCTGCTATTAATGCAATTCACTAAAATAATTCTTCAACTCCTGAATAAACGCACTATCTACCATCGCTGGGTATTTATTTGCCTGCCATGATTGTAAAAATAATAGATGCTGAACCGTTAACGGTTTGTTCATATCGCGAAATTCGTTTAACTGTTCGTTTACCTCTTGAGATGTTGTGAGAAGGGATTGTGGTGTTTTTTGCTTCGGTATTTGGCAATGCTTTTGGTACCATAGATCATAGCCACTTAAATCATAATCACCCAATAACTCATACCCCGTTAAATTAGGGCTGGCATTGGGATAGCGTTTAGTAATAGAACGGGTAGGAAATCCACCGCAAATAATAATTTCATCAATTTTTTTTATATATTTTGCCGTTGCCTTTAAGTTAAAACCCAATAATTGCTGAACCACATATAATGATTGATTATAAAGCTTTAAAAAATTACCTTCGGCAATAAACTGAACCGGACTTTTACTTAATGCGATTTTATCTTCAATATTCATTTTATATTACTCCTTTAATATCTATATTTTTAACCACCACCTCGGTGCCCAGCATTTTTGCCGCTTAGCCGCAAAATCGCTTTTTTTATTGCTAAACGACGTTGACTCCTTGAGTCAGCTTACTTTTAATCACCTAATACTATTTTTTATCACCCCCACCCCCGCCCTAAGGATTAAGGACGAAGAAATAAAAACTAAGGATGGGAGCAAAGTCCGTAGTCGTCGTTGTAGGTGTAGTTCCAATCCACGCCACCGTTGTTTGTGTGCACGATAAACTGGGAAATACCAATCGGGTCACTAGTCCAGTACCAATTGTAGTTGAAGCCAACGCCTGAATAATCTTCCATATAACCCCACTCAGCAAAAAAACCTGAACCTATATGACGCATGTAAAGATTGTTAGGAGAAGAAGGAGTGGCGCCGACTGAACCCTGACACCAAGTGCCTGAATTACTACCACGACAAGATGAATTGGTTAAATCACTTACGCGAGGCATTCGATAACCAAGACTATTACACCAAGATAAGATATTAGAAGGAGTGCCCGTCTTAGAACCTCGGTGGACGAACCACTGCTTCAATGTAAAACCATATTTGACGACTGGAGTACCATTACTATCACGACCGACCAACTCGAATGTCTGAGGCAAAGTAAGTGCGGGAAGACGACCAGGATTGGATGAATTCTGTTGGGATTCTGTAGTGTAAGGACCAGTTAAAGTAACACGTACGCTTGTAGCAGTAGGATTAGACATTGTGACTGTGATACCACCTTGAGAAACAGGAGACCAAGACAATGGCTGACTACTACCACTAATATCTAAATCAAAGTACAATCCATTACCACCAGTTGTAGGAAAGTTTCTACCGTAAAGTGACGGGTCTGTTTCTTGAGTGAGAAAACCCTTAGCAGGGTCCCACATCGAAGCTGGGCCAGCAAAATCCCAAGATGGGTAACTAGGATAATCACCACGCTTACCAAACCTTAAGCTAGGCCTAGCAAAACAAACCACCGGCGCAGCCTTAGGATTGACGTAATAAGTCACATTACTGGCATTAAAAGTACTACGATTAGGAAATCCGTAACGAGTAGATAATGTACCGTTAGTACTGGATAACGTAACCCTATAAGGTGCCTTACAAATCTCTAGCTCTGTATTACGTGATACAACTTGATTGTTTTTATCAACGATAGATAAACTTAAAGAACCTGTAGCAGTAACGCCAGAATCACCATCATCATCCCCCCAATAATTATTAGGAGGACCGATAAGAGAACTCAAAGCGACTGAAGTAGTATCAGTAGGAACGAACATACGAATATCAGCAAAACTCTGACCCTCAACCGGCAAGACGATTGGGGTTGTAGATGATGAATTGT